>DASQGW010000001.1:0-22917 GCA_035632415.1 Burkholderiales bacterium
GAGGCCGCGCTCGACAAATACGTGTTCCAGCGCGATGCCTATCTGCAGCGGCGGCGCAGCCTCGTCTACGATGGGCGTCCGCCCAGGGAGAAGGTACCCGACGATGACAGCAACGACGACAAGAAAGCTAATTAACGCTGCCGCGCTGGGCCTCGCGGTCGTGCTGGCGGCCCCTGCACGGGGGCAGGACGTGCCGCCGGACCAGCTCGTCAAGAGCGTGACGCTCGAGGTGGTCGATCTCATCACGAAGGACAGGGAGATCCAGGCCGGCAACCGCACCAAGCTGACCCAGCTCATCGACGCGAAGGTCCTGCCGCACTTCAACTTCAACGCGATGACCGCGCTCGCCATGGGCCAGAGCTGGAACAAGGCGACGCCGGAGCAGAAGAAGCGGATGACCGAGGAATTCCGCACGCTCCTCGTGCGCACCTATGCGAGCGCGCTCGCTGCGTACAGCGAGCAGAAATTCGATTTCCGGCCGCTGCGGGCGAAGCCCACCGACACCGACGTCACCGTGCAGGTGCGTGTGCTGCAGCCGGGCGCACAGCCGGTGCCGATCGACTACAGCATGGAGAAGACGGCGGCAGGCTGGAAGGTCTACGACGTCATGGTCGGCGGCGTGAGCCTGGTCGCGAACTACCGCACCGAGTTCAACAACGTGGTGCGCAGCGATGGCATCGACGCGCTGATCAAGAGCCTCGCGGCCAAGAACAAGTCGCTCGAGGCCGCCGGCCTGGAGAAGAAGTGATCCGCCGCGAAGGCGCCCGGCTCGTTGTCTCGGGGGCGGTGACGCTCGGCAACGCCGCGGCGCTGCTCGAGGAAGGCCGCCGCCATATCGCCGAAGGCGTGCAGACGGTCGACCTCGGCGAGGTGAACGAGATGGATTCGGCGCTGCTCGCGCTGCTCCTCGCCTGGCTGCGCGATGCACGCAGCCGCAACCGCGCGCTGTCCTTCGTAAACCTGCCAGAGTCGCTTCGCACCATCGCGCAGCTCTACGGCGTGGACCGCCTGCTGCCCGTTACGTGACCCGCCAGTCCTGAAAGCGATCGAAGTTCGCGGCATCGAGAAGCGCTATGGCGCGCTGCGCGCGCTCGCCGGCGTGAGCCTCGAGGTCGAGGAGGGCGAATTCTTCGGGCTGCTCGGCCCGAACGGCGCCGGCAAGACGACGCTCATCAACGTGATCGCCGGCCTCGCGCGCGCCGATGCCGGGTCGGCCCGCGTAATGGGCGCCGACGTGCGCTCGGAGTATCGCCGCGCCCGGCGCATGCTGGGCGTCGTGCCGCAGGAGCTGGTGTTCGACCCGTTCTTCACGGTCCGGGAGACTCTGCGCCTCCAGTCCGGCTACTACGGCCTGCGCCATAACGACGCGTGGATCGACGAAGTGATGCATCACCTCGACCTCACCGGCAAGGCCGACGCCAACATGCGCTCGCTCTCGGGCGGCATGAAGCGCCGCGTGCTGGTCGCGCAGGCGCTCGTGCACAAGCCGCCGGTCATCGTGCTCGACGAGCCCACTGCCGGCGTCGACGTCGAGCTGCGGCAAGGCCTCTGGCAGTTCGTGCGGCGCATGAACGCCGACGGGCACAGCATCGTTCTCACGACGCACTACCTCGAGGAAGCGGAGACGCACTGCGGCCGCATTGCCATGCTGAAGGAGGGCCGCATCGTCGCGCTCGATACCACCCGCAACCTCCTCGGCAGCTTCTCGGGCCTGGAGCTCCGCGTCGTTACGGAGGAGGGCGGCGAACAGCGCCTGCGGCTCGCGAGCTACCTGGAGCTCGAGCAAGCGCTCGCCCGGCTGCGCCGGGCCGGCGTCACGATCCGCGAGATGGAAGTGCATCCGCCCGACCTCGAGGAAGTGTTTCTGCGCCTTACGGGGCGCGCCTCGTGAACCGCTTCACCACGCTTTGCTACAAGGAGCTCTTGCGCTTCTTCAAGGTCGGCTTCCAGACGGTCGGCGCCCCCGTGCTGACGACGCTGCTCTACCTCGTCATCTTCGGCAACGCCCTCGAAGGCCGCCTGGAGGCGTATCCCGGCCTGCGGTACTCGGCGTTCCTCGTCCCTGGCCTCGTCATGATGAGCGTGCTGCAGAACGCGTTCGCCAACAGCTCCTCAAGCCTGATCCAGTCGAAGATCACCGGCAATATCGTCTTCGTGCTGCTCTCACCCATTTCCTACGGCGAATTCTTCGCCGCCTACATTACCGCGTCCATCGTGCGCGGCCTGGTGGTTGGGCTTTGCGTGCTCGCCGTCGGCGCCGCCTTCGTCTCGCTCCCCGTCCATGCGCCATGGTGGGCCCTCGCCTTCGGGCTCCTCGGCGCCGCGCTCCTCGGTTCCCTCGGCCTCGTAGCCGCGGTGGTCTCGGACAAGATCGACCAGGTCGCGGCGTTCCAGAACTTCGTCATCCTGCCGCTCACGTTCCTGTCGGGGGTCTTCTACTCGATCCACGCGCTGCCGCCCTTCTGGCAGCGCCTGTCGCACGCCAATCCCTTCTTCTATATGGTCGATGGCTTCCGCTATGGCTTCTTCGGGGCCTCGGATTTCCCGCCGGCGGCCAGCCTTGCGATAGTTTTTGCCTCCGTCTTGGCCGTATCCTCGGCGACACTCCTGCTTCTAAGATCGGGCTACAAGCTCAGGCACTGATGGTTAAACCGGACAGCGTGAAAGCGGGCATCGAAGCCGGGCTCGCCTGCGAGCACGTGGAAGTGGCGGGCGACGGCCAGCACTTCCAGGCGCTCATCGTCTCGGACGAGTTCGCCGGTCGCAACCGCGTCCAGCGCCACCAGCTCGTGTATGCGGCGCTCGGCGAGCGGATGCGCGAGGAGATCCATGCGCTCTCCATGCGCACGCTCACGCCCGGGGAGTGGAAGGCCGGTGGATAAGCTGCGCATCCGCGGCGGCCGGCCGCTCGAGGGCGAAGTGCGCGTCTCCGGCGCCAAAAACGCCGCGCTGCCGATCATGTGCGCCGCGATCCTGACCGAGCAGCCGTTGCGTCTCGCCAACGTGCCGCAGCTCATGGACGTGCGCACGATGGCGAAGCTTCTGCGCCAGATGGGCGTCACCGCCGAGCCGCCCAGCGAGGGCCGCATCACGCTGCACGCCGCGCGCATCGGCGACCCCACGGCGGCCTACGAGCTGGTGAAGACCATGCGCGCATCAGTGCTGGTCCTTGGGCCGCTCCTCGCGCGCTGCGGGAAAGCGAAGGTCTCGCTTCCCGGCGGTTGCGCGATCGGCCTGCGGCCCGTGGACCAGCACGTGAAGGGCCTTCAGGCGATGGGCGCAACGATCACCGTCGAGCACGGCTACATGCATGCCGCGGCCGAGCGCCTGCGCGGCGCGCGCATCGTCATGGACATGGTGACGGTCACCGGCACCGAGAACCTCATGATGGCGGCGACGCTGGCCGAGGGCACCACGCTGATCGAAAACGCGGCGCGCGAGCCGGAAGTGCTGGACCTCGCGCGCTGCCTGGGCGCGATGGGAGCAAAGATCGAAGGCGCCGGCAGCGACCTGATCCGCATCCAGGGCGTCGCCTCGCTTGGCGGCGCGTCGCACGAAGTCATGCCCGACCGGATCGAGACCGGAACGTATCTCGCGGCGACCGCGGCGGCCGGCGGCCGCGTGCGCTTGACCGGCGCGGCGCCCAAGACGCTCGATGCGACGCTCGAAAAACTCGCCGAGGCCGGCGCGCGCGTGCGCGTAACCCATGGTTCGATCGAGATCGAGTCGGCCGGGCGCCCGAAATCGGTGAGCGTGCGCACCGCGCCCTTCCCCGGCTTTGCCACCGACATGCAGGCGCAGTTCATGGCGCTCGACTGCATTGCCGAGGGCACCGCGGTGATCACCGAGACCATCTTCGAGAACCGGTTCATGCATGCCCTGGAGCTGCAGCGCCTCGGCGCCGACATCTCGATCCAGGGCAACAGCGCCGTGGTGCGCGGCGTCGAGCGCCTGCAGGGTGCCACCGTCATGGCCACGGACTTGCGCGCTTCCGCGGGGCTGGTCATCGCGGGCCTAGCCGCTGAGGGTGAGACGGTCGTCGACCGCATCTACCACCTGGATCGCGGCTATGAAGCGCTGGAGACCAAGCTCGGCTCGCTCGGAGCACGCGTTGAGCGTGTAAGGTAGAATCCCGCCCCTTCGGTAGCTTTCAGGACAGAGTCCCCGGATGGTTGCACATGGCGAGCATCAGCATTGCGTTGTCGAAGGGGCGGATCTTCGACGAGACCGCACCGCTGCTCGCGCGCGTCGGCATCCGGCCTAGGTCGAATCCCGAAACCTCGCGCAAGCTGGTCATAGCCACGAATCGCCGCGATCTGCGGCTGATCGTGGTGCGCGCCTCCGACACTCCCACGTACGTGCAGCATGGCGGCGCCGATCTCGGCATCGCCGGACGCGACATCCTGGTCGAGCACGGCGGCGAGGGCATCTACCAGCCGGTCGATCTCGGAATCGCGCGCTGCCGGATGGTCGTTGCCGTGAGAAAAGGCTTTAACTATGGGCGCGCCGTTGCCCAGGGCGCGCGCCTGCGCGTGGCGACGAAGTACGTTAACACCACGCGCGAGCACTTCGCGGCGAAAGGCGTGCACGTCGACCTGATCCGCCTCTACGGCTCGATGGAGCTCGCGCCGCTCATGGGACTCGCCGACGCGATCGTCGACCTGGTGGCCACCGGCCAGACGCTGCGCGACAACGGGCTCCTCGCGGTGGAGGACATCCTGCCGGTCTCGGCGCGCCTGATCGTCAACCAGGCCGCGCTCAAGACGAAGCGGGCGCAGCTCCAGCCGCTGATCGACGCATTTGCGCGGGCAGCGCGATGAACGTGCGCCGCCTCTCGAGCGCTGCCAGGGGCTTCGACGCGAAGCTCACCTTGCTGACTCGCTATCAGGCCGACGCCGATCCCAAGCTCGCCCGGACGGTAGCGCGCATCCTCGCCGACGTGCGCAAGCGCGGCGATGCAGCGGTGCTTGCATATGCAAAGCGGTTCGACAAGACCGCTGCGCGCTCGATCGCCGAGCTGGAGATCAGCCCGCGCACCGAGGTGCCGGCGCCCCAGCTCGAAGCGCTGAGCGCCGCGCATGCAAGGATCCGCGCCTTCCATGAGCGGCAAGCCCAGGAATCCTGGGAATACACCGAGGCCGACGGCACGCGCCTCGGCCAGCGCATCACACCGCTCGAGCGCGTTGGCATCTACGTGCCGGGCGGTAAGGCCGCGTATCCCTCCACCGTTCTCATGAACGCCGTTCCCGCCAGGGTCGCAGGCGTGCGCGAGATCGTCATGGTCAGCCCGAACCCGAACCCACTCGTCCTGGCCGCGGCTGCGCTCGCGGGCGTCGACCGTGTCATCGGCATCGGCGGCGCACAAGCCGTGGCGGCGCTCGCCTATGGAACGAAGTCGATAGCGCCGGTCGACAAGATCGTCGGCCCGGGCAATGCTTATGTCGCCGAAGCGAAGCGCCAGGTGTTCGGCGGCGTCGGCATCGACATGATCGCCGGGCCCTCGGAGATCCTCATCCTCTCGGACGGCACTGCGCCCGCCGAATGGCTGGCGATGGATCTCTTCTCGCAGGCCGAGCACGACGAGGCCGCGCAGGCGCTGCTGCTATCGCCGGAGCGCTCGCACCTCGACGCAGTGGAAAAAGCGATCCGCCGCTTGCTGGATGAAATGCCGCGGAAGCGCGTCATCGCGGCTTCGCTCCGTGGCCGCGGCGCGCTCATCCAGACGCGCGATCTGGACGAAGCGTGCGCGCTCGCGAGCCGCATCGCGCCCGAGCACTTGGAGCTTTGCGTGGCCGAGCCGGCCCGCTGGCTGCCCAAGATCAGGAACGCCGGGGCGATCTTCCTTGGCTGCTATAGCTCCGAGGCGATCGGCGACTACTGCGCCGGTCCGAACCATGTGCTGCCGACCTCCGGGAGCGCTCGCTTCTCTTCGCCACTCGGCGTCTACGATTTCCAGAAGCGCACGAGCATCATCGGCATCTCACAGGCCGCAGCGCAGTCGCTCGGCCGTGTCGCCGCCGTGCTCGCCGACGGGGAGGGACTCACCGCCCACGCGCGAGCGGCCCGGATGAGGCTCGGCAAATGACGCCCGACAAGCTGGTGCGTCCCGAAGTGCTCGCCATGTCCGCCTATCACGTGGCCGACGCGGCGGGCATGGTGAAGCTCGATGCGATGGAGAATCCTTATCGGCTGCCCGAGCCGGTTGCACGCGAGCTCGCCCACGTGCTCGCCGGCGTGAGGCTCAACCGCTATCCGGAACCGAATGCGCCGCGCCTCTGTGAGCTGATCCGGCGCAAGATGAACGTGCCGGCGGGCATGGAGATCCTGCTCGGCAACGGCTCCGACGAACTGATTCAGCTCCTCGCGATCGCGCTCGCACGGCCGGGCGCGACCCTCATGTATCCCGCGCCGACCTTCGTCGTCTACAGCATGAGCGCGACATTCACGGGCATGCGGGCGGTGCCGGTTCCCTTGCGCGAGGACTTTTCGCTCGACGCCGATGCTTTCATCGCGCGCATGCGTGCAGAAGCGCCGGCGCTTGTCTTCCTCGCCTATCCGAATAATCCGACCGGCGTGCTCTATCCCGAGGCGGATGTCCTGCGCATCATCGAGGCGGCGCCGGGCCTCGTCGTGATCGACGAGGCGTATCACGTGTTCGCCGGCAAGACGTTCATGGGTGCGCTGCCGAAGCACAGGAATCTCATTGTGCTGCGCACCGTCTCGAAGCTCGGCTTGGCGGGCATCCGGCTCGGTTATCTGGCCGGGCATCCGGAATGGGTGCGGGAGCTGAACAAGGTGCGGCCGCCCTACAACATCAATGTGCTGACCGAAGCGGTAGCGATGTTCATGCTCGAGCACCTGGACGTGCTGGAGACACAAGCGGCCGAGATCCGCGCCGAGCGCGCCAAGCTCCACCACGGGCTTAGCGCCTTGCGCGGAGTCACGGTGTTTCCGTCGGCGGCGAACTTCTTCCTGATCCGTGTCGCCGACGCGCCGTGCACTTATGAGGGGCTGCGCCGACGGGGCGTTCTCGTGCGCAATCTCCATCCTGGCATCCCCGGCTGCCTGCGCGTCACGGTCGGCACGCCGGACGAAAACCGTATACTCCTCAATGCGCTGAAGGAAGCGCTGTGACCATGCGCACCGCCGAAGTCGTCCGCAACACCAAAGAGACGCAGATCCGCGTCAAGCTGGATCTCGATGGGACCGGCAAGGCGAGGCTCGCCACCGGCCTGCCGTTCCTCGAGCACATGCTCGACCAGGTGGCGCGCCACGCGATGCTCGATCTCGAGATCGACGCCAAGGGCGATCTCCATATCGATGCGCACCACACTGTGGAAGACATCGGCATCACGCTAGGCCAGGCCTGCGCGAAAGCAATCGGCGACAAGGCGGGCGTGCGCCGGTTCGGACACGCCTACGTACCGCTCGACGAGGCGCTCTCGCGGGTCGTGATCGATTTCTCCGGACGCCCGGGGCTCGAATACCATGTCGAGTATGCGCGCGGGCTGATCGGCGATTTCGACGTCGACCTCGTGCACGAGTTCTTCCAGGGCTTCGTCAATCACGCGCAGGTGACGCTGCATATCGACAACCTGCGCGGCGACAACGCGCATCACCAGTGCGAAACCCTGTTCAAGGCGTTTGCGCGCGCGCTGCGCATGGCGGTGGAGCGCGATCCGCGCGCCCAAGGCTCCATTCCCTCCACCAAGGGAACCCTCTAGGCGAAAGCGGGCAGTGCGCATCGCAGTGGTGGATTACGGCATGGGTAACCTGCGCTCGGTGTCGAAGGCGCTGGAGCATGTCGCGCCCGAGGCGCAGGTGCTCGTCACGGCGGATCCGGCGCGTGTCCGTTCGGCCGAGCGCGTGGTCGTCCCAGGGCAGGGCGCGCTGCCCGATTGCATGAGATGCCTGGCGGCGAGCGGCGCCCGGGATGCAGTGCTCGAGGCGTTGCGCGACAAGCCCTATCTCGGCATCTGCCTCGGGCTGCAGATGCTCTTCGAGCGCGGCGCCGAGGGCGATACGCCGGGCCTCGGCGTGCTTGAGGGCGAGGTGCCGCGCTTCGCCCTGACCGGGTTGAAAATCCCGCACATGGGCTGGAACGAGGTGCTGCAGGAAAAGCCGCACCCGCTTTGGGCGGGAATCAGCGACAAGAGCCGCTTTTATTTCGTGCACAGCTACTATCCGGCGCCGGCGGATCGCTCGCTGGTCGCGGCGACGTGCGTCTACGGCGTGCCCTTTACCTGCGCCGTGGCCCGGGATAATATTTTTGCCGTCCAGTTCCACCCCGAGAAAAGCCAGTCCGCCGGCCTGCAACTCCTCTCCAACTTCGTGCGCTGGCGTCCCTGATTTGAATCGAGCACTGACGTGCTCATCATCCCTGCGATTGATCTGAAAGACGGCCGCTGCGTGCGCTTGCAGCAGGGCAGGATGGACACGGCTACCGTGTTCTCGGACGACCCTGTGCAGATGGCGAAGCACTGGGCTGCGCTCGGCGCCCGCCGGCTGCATATCGTCGACCTGAACGGCGCGGTCGCGGGCAAGCCGAAGAACGAGAAAGTGATCCGGGAAATGATCGCGGCCGTCGGCGAGCAGGTGCCGATACAGGTCGGCGGCGGCATCCGTGACCTCGACACCATCGAGAGCTACCTCGATGCCGGCGTGACCTACATCGTGATCGGCACGGCGGCGGTGAAGAACCCCGGCTTTCTCTCCGACGCCTGCTACGCCTTCCCCGGCCACATCATTGCGGGGCTCGACGCCAAGGACGGCAAGGTGGCGGTCGAAGGCTGGTCCAAGCTCACCGGCCACGACGTGGTCGACCTCGCCAAGAAGTACGAGGAATACGGCATCGAGGCGCTCATCTACACCGATATCGGCCGCGACGGCATGATGAGCGGCGTGAACATAGACGCTACGTTCCGCCTCGCGCAGGCCACCAAGACGCCGATCATCGCTTCGGGCGGGTTGAACAGCGTCGAGGATGTGCAGGCGGTGTGCGCGAAGCTCGTGCCCGAAGGCGTGATCGGCGCGATCGCCGGGCGCGCGTTGTACGAAGGAAAGCTGGAGCTCAAGAGCGCACAAGCCGCGGCCGACAAAGCGGTCGGCAAGGCCTGAGCGTGGGCCTCGCCAAAAGAATCATTCCCTGCCTCGACGTCACCGCAGGCCGGGTCGTCAAGGGCGTGAACTTCGTCGACCTGCGCGATGCCGGCGACCCGGTCGAGATCGCGGCGCGCTACGACCTCGAAGGCGCGGACGAGCTTTGTTTCCTCGACATCACGGCGAGCTCCGACGAGCGCGACATCCTGCTCAACGTGATCGAGGCCGTCGCTGCGCGAGTGTTCATTCCACTCACCGTCGGCGGCGGCGTGCGCAAAGTCGGGGATGTGCGCCGGCTCCTTAACGCCGGCGCCGACAAAGTGTCCATCAACACGGCCGCCGTGCAGAACCCCGAGCTCGTGCGCGAGGCCTCGGGCATCGTCGGCGCGCAGTGCATCGTCGTCGCGATCGACGCCAAGCGCAGCGGGGACCGTTGGGAGGTCTATACGCATGGCGGCCGTCGCTCGACGGGTCTCGACGCCGTGCAATGGGCGAGGCGCATGGAAACCGCCGGGGCCGGCGAAATACTGCTGACCAGCATGGATCGCGACGGCACGCGCGAGGGTTTCGACGTCGGGCTCACGCGCGCGGTGTCCGAAGCCGTCGGCGTTCCCGTCATCGCTTCGGGCGGCGTCGGGAACCTCGAGCACCTTGCGCAAGGCGTGCTCGAAGGCAAAGCGGACGCGGTCCTCGCGGCAAGCATCTTCCATTTCGGCGAATTCACGGTACGCGAGGCCAAGGCGCATCTGAAAATGCGCGGTATCGAGGTGCGCGAATGAGCTGGCTCGACGAAGTACCGTGGAACGGCGAAGGATTGATCGCCGCGGTTGCGCAGGACGCAGCGAGCGGCCGCGTGCTTACGCTCGCGTGGATGAACCGCGAGGCGCTCAAGCAGACGGCCGACAAAGGCGAGGCGGTGTACTGGTCGCGCTCGCGCGGGAAGCTCTGGCGCAAGGGCGAGAAATCCGGCCACGTGCAGAAGGTGCGCGAGCTGCGCCTCGATTGCGATGCCGATGCGATCCTCCTGCAAGTGGAGCAGGTGGGCGGCATTGCCTGCCACACCGGCCGCGAAAGCTGCTTCTACCGAAAACTCGAGAAGGGGAGCTGGGTGACCACCGATCCGGTGCTGAAGGATCCGGCGGACATTTACAAGAAATGAGACAAAAAATGAAGCCGGGCCTCTACGAAACGCTGGAACGCATCGCAGACACCATCAACCAGCGCAAGGGCGGCGATCCCGCGAAGTCCTATGTGGCGCAGCTCTTCGCCAAGGGCGAGGACGCGATGCTGAAGAAGATCGGCGAAGAGGCGACCGAGACGGTGCTCGCGGCGAAGAGCGGCGATCGCCTCGCGCTCGTGCGCGAGACGGCCGACCTCTGGTTCCATTCCATGATCGTGCTGGCGCGCCACGGCATCGGCCCGGCCGACGTGCTGGCCGAGATGCACCGGCGCGAGGGCATTTCCGGAATCGACGAGAAGGCGGCGAGAAAGAAGAGATGACAGACCCCAATTGCGTTTTCTGCAAGATCGCGCGGGGCGAGATTCCGGCGAAGAAAATCTACGAGGACGGCGAGGTGATGGCCTTCCACGACATCCGGCCGCAGGCGCCGGTGCATTTCCTCCTCGTGCCGAAGGCGCACATTCCTACGCTGTATGACGCCCAGACCGCGCACCAGGCCGCGCTCGGCAAGATGCTCGGCCTCGCCGGCCGGCTTGCGCGCGAAGCGGGCGCGACGGACGGCTTCCGCACGATCATCAACAACGGCCGGGTGGGGCATCAGGAGGTGTATCATGTCCACATGCACGTTCTAGGCGGGCCGGACGCTCTCGGCCCGATGCTATCCAGCAGGAGAAATTAGGAGACGTTTATGGGTTCGCTCAGCATTTGGCACTGGCTGATCGTTCTGGTGATCGTGATGCTGATTTTCGGCACCAAGAAGCTGCGCAACATCGGCGCGGATCTTGGCGGCGCGGTGCGCGGCTTCAAGGAAGGCATGCGCGAAGGCACGACCGAGCCGCAGCCTCCGCAGGTCACCGGCAAGACGGTGGAAGGCGAAGTGCGCGGCAAGACCGAGCACAAGGCCTGAGCGCTCCCGCCGGCCACGCGAAGGCGCCCTGCATGGGCGCCTTTTTAGTCTGTAGAGCGCCTTTTTAGTCTCCAGCCATCATGTTCGACATCGGATTTTCCGAACTCCTCGTCATCGGCGTCGTCGCACTGATCGTCATCGGGCCGGAGAAGCTGCCGCGCGTGGCGCGCACGGTGGGGCATCTGCTCGGCCGCATGCAGCGCTACGTGGCCGACGTCAAGGCCGACATCAACCGCGAGATCGAGCTCGAGGAGCTGCGCAAGATGCGCGATTCGATGCAGAAGGCGGCGACGGACATCCAGAGCTCGGTCGATCAGGAGCTCAACAAGACCGCCGATGAGCTGAACCAGGCGGTCGAGGCTGAAAAGAAGCCTGAAGAGCAGAAGCTCGAAGAGAAGAAACCCGAAGAGAAGAACGCGGCGTGAACGACTCGGAAAGCTTCATCTCGCATTTGATCGAGCTGCGCGAGCGGCTCATCAAGGCGGCCGGCGCGGTGCTCGTGCTCTTTGTCGTGCTCTTCATCTGGCCCGGCTCCGGCTACATCTACGACCTCCTCGCCGCGCCGCTCATGAGCGCGCTGCCCGAAGGGGCGAAGATGATCGCCACGGGCGTCATCACGCCTTTCATGGTGCCGGTCAAGGTGACGGCGCTCGCCGCGTTCCTGATCGCGCTGCCCTATGTGCTTTACCAGGCGTGGGCCTTCGTCGCCCCGGGGCTCTATGAGCACGAGAAGCGCCTCGCGCTGCCGCTCGTCGTCGCGAGCACGGTGCTCTTCCTCTCGGGCGTCGCGTTCTGCTATTTCTTCGTGTTCCACAAGGTTTTCGCCTTCATCCACGGCTTCGCGCCGAAGTCGATCACGCCGGCGCCGGACATCGAGGCGTATTTCAGCTTCGTCATCACCATGTTCCTCGCCTTCGGCGTCACGTTCGAGATCCCGATCGTGCTGATCGTGCTGGTGCGCGTCGGGCTGGTGACGGTCCAGCAGCTGAAGGACGCAAGGCCCTACGCCATCGTGGGCGCGTTCGTCGTCGCCGCGGTGGTCACGCCGCCGGACGTCCTGTCGCAATTCATGCTGGCCGTGCCGATGTGCCTGCTCTACGAAGCGGGCCTGTTCTTCGCCCGCTTCATTTCCCGGCCAAAAACCGCTCCACAAGACTCAGCTGATCCGGCACATTGAGCGCCGGCGCGTGGCCGCAGCCGGCGATCGTCACGACCGTCGCTTTCGGGCCGCGCCGCTTCATCTCCTCGGCAACCTCCGGTAGCAGGAGATCGGAAGTTTCGCCGCGCAGGCAGAGCGTCGGCACCGTAATGGAGTCCCAAGCTTCCCACTGATCGTAGTCGCGCGGGTGGTGCACGAACTGCAGCACCATGTCCGGATCGTAGTGCGTCGTGATCTTGCCTTCCGGCGTGCGCCTCGTCGAGGTCTCTGCGAGCCGCCGCCACTGCTCGTCCGACAGCCAGCCGAACGGCTTGTAGATGGTGCGGAAATACTGCTCCAGCTCCGAGACGCGATCGAACTGCGGCGGCTTGCCGGCATAGGTCTTGATGCGCTCGAGCGCGGC
This sequence comes from Burkholderiales bacterium, assembly GCA_035632415.1. Taxonomy (GTDB): domain Bacteria; phylum Pseudomonadota; class Gammaproteobacteria; order Burkholderiales; family SG8-39; genus SCGC-AG-212-J23. The sequence continues at coordinate 12,749 of DASQGW010000001.1, forward strand.
GTCGGCGATCTTCGGGCCCATGTCGTTCAGCACGAGGCGCCGGATGCGTCCTTTCAGGGCTCCAGCGGCGAGGTGGATGCCGATCGCGCCGCCCATCGAGGTGCCCACCCAATGGCAGTCGCGGACGCCGAGCTGCTGCAGCAGCGAGAGCGCGAGCCGGCCATAGAACGCGAGACAGTACTCGCGCTCGGGATCCGGGCTCCATTGCGACAGGCCGCGTCCGAGAGTGTCCGGGCAGATCACGCGATAGCGGGAGCTCAGATGCGCAGCAAGCTCGTCCATGTCGCGGCCGGTGCGCGCGAGGCCGTGCCACGCAATCACGGTCTCGGCACGCTCCTCGCCCCATTCCATGAAATGGATTTCGCGTCCCTCGCAGGTGAGATATCCGGATTTCATTTGCGCAGCCGTCCGACGATTCCGGTGGGAAAGTAATAGACGCAGAGGATGAAGAGCACGCCGAGCCAGAGCAGCCAGCGGTCCGGGTGCAGCAAGTCCGGCAGCAACGGAATGCCTTTCGCCGCGTCGCTCGCCAGCTTCATCAGGTCCTGCAGGTAGTTCTGGGCGACGACGAAGAGCGTCGCGCCGATCGCCGCGCCGTACATCGTGCCCATGCCGCCGATCACGACCATGAGCAGGAGGTCGATCATGATGTCGAACGAGAGCGTGGTGTCCGGCCCGGTGTAGCGCAGCCAGACCGCATAGAGGACGCCCGCCGCGGTCGCGAGCAGCGCACCGAGGCAGTTCGCGACGGTGCGATAGATCACCGTCCGGTAGCCGAGCGCCTCGGCGCGGAACTCGTTTTCCCGAACCGCGAGCAGCACCCGGCCGAACGGCGAATTGACGATGCGCAGCAGCACCAGGAACAGGATGAGGGACAGCACGAATACGGTGTAGTAGGCGACCACCCGCTCACGCAGCAGGTCGGGCAGGCGGAAGTTGATGCCATCCTCGCCGCCGGTGAACTCCGAGAGCTGGGAGGCCAGGATCTGGAAGAAGGAGGCTACCGCCAGCGTGATCATGGCGAAGAAGATCGCACGCACGCGCAGCGACAGCAGGCCGATGGCGAATGCGACCGCGAGGCTCATCAGCAGCGCGAGGACAATTCCCAGGGCGAGATTCCACCAGCCGGGCCCGAGCTTGGCGGCGGCGATCGCGACGCCGTAGCCGCCGATGCCGAAGAACATCGTGTGCGCGAACGACACGATGCCCGTGTAGCCGAGCAAGAGGTCGTAGCTCGCCACGAGCAGGATGAAGACCGCCACCTTGGCCGCCACGTCGAGCGAGCGCGTTCCCGGGAAGATGAAAGGCGCCGCCGCCAGGCCGACCAGGATCACGAGCAGCATGGCGCTTAGGGCGCGGCTGCGGGGCAGGTCGTTGGAGAGCAGGGCGCCGATCATTTGCCGACCGGGTACAAGCCGCGGGGGCGCCAGAGCAGGATCAGCACCATCAAGAGGATGTTCGAGCCGAGAGCGAGCTTCGGCGCGACATAGCCGATGTAGTTGGCGACGAGGCCGACCAGCAGCGCGCCGACGAAGCAGCCGCCAACGGAGCCCAGCCCGCCGATGATGATGACGATGAAGATCACCACCATCACCTGCATGCCCATGCTGGCGGTGAGCGACTCCTGGTACATGGCCCACATGACGCCGCCCAGGCCGGCGAGCGCGGAACCGGCGACGAACACCGCGACGAAAAGGCGCCGGATGCGATAGCCGAGCGACTCCACCATCTCGACGTTCTCGACGCCTGCGCGGATCAGCAGGCCGAGCCTGGTCCGGTTCAGCACGAGCCACAACGTGCCGAAGACGCCGAGCCCGACGACGACCGCGAGCATGCGGTAGCGCTCGATCGCGGCTTCCCCGAGCAGGAACGAGCCGGTCAAGGTCGCAGGACGCGGCAAGGGAATGAGATCGGGCCCCCAGACGACGTGGATCAGCTGCTCGCACACGATGAGCCCGCCCATCGTGACGAGGATCTGCTTCAGGTGGTCGCCGTACACCGGGCGTACGACGACGCGCTCGAAGAACCAGCCGAGCACACCGGCGAGCGCCATCGCCGCCAGCACGCCGGGCACGATCGCGGCGAGATTCGCGCCGAACGATTGCGCCTGCATCGCCGGCTTCATCGCGAGGAGCGCGGATGCGCCGGCGTAGGCGCCGACGGAAATGAAAGCGCCATGCGCGAAGTTCATGACATCCATCAGGCCGAAGACGAGCGTCAGGCCCGACGCCATGATGAAGATCATCATGCCCATCGCGAGGCCGGCAACGGTCAACGTCAGCCACGTCGGCGCGCTCGGCACGAGCGGCAAGGCCGCGAGCGCCACCGCAGGAATGAGGGCGACCGGAATCCAGTTCCTCACTGGTGCGTGTCCAGCGACAGGCCGAGCAGGCGCTGCTGCAGGGTGTCGTCGGCGGCGAGATCGGCCATGCTGCCGCGATGGACGATGCGACCTGAGTCCATCACCGCCACGGCATCGCCGAGCGAGCGCGCGAAATGGAAATTCTGCTCGACCACCAGCAAGGTGGTGTCGCGCTTCAGCTCGCGGAACGCATCGATCATCGCCTGGATGATGGCCGGCGCGAGGCCCTTCGTCGGCTCGTCCACCAGCAGGAGCTTGCGCGGCTCGACGATCGCGCGCGAGATGGCCAGCATCTGCTTCTGTCCCCCGGAGAGGTTGCCGGCGAGGCCGTGCCAGAACTTCTTCATCGCCGGAAAGAGCGCGAAGATCCGGTCGAGCCGTTTCTCATCGGGCTCGCCTTCGCGCGCGGCGAGCACCAGGTTCTCTCGTACCGTGAGGCCGGCAAAGATGCCCATGTTCTCGGGGACATAGGCAATCCCCCGCCGCGCCAGGTCCGGCGTCTTCACGTTCTGGATTTCGTCACCGTCGAAGCGGATCGTTCCCGCGGAGGCGCGCCACAAGCCCATGATGGTGCGCAGGCAAGTGGTCTTCCCTGCGCCGTTGCGGCCGAGGAGCATGGTGAGGGAATTCGGTGCGACGCCGAAGTCGACGCCATGCAGTACGTGGTACTGGCCGATGTGCGTTTGGATGCCGCGCAGCTGCAAGAGCTCAGCCACGGCCGACACCCAGATACGCTTCCTGCACGATCGGGGAGGCGATGACTTCGGCCGGCGCGCCTTCGGCAACGAGCTGCCCCTGATGCAGCACGACGATGCGGTCGGCAAGCGAGCGCACCACATCCATCTTGTGCTCGACCAGGAGCACCGTCTTGTCGCCCTGCGCCTTGATGTCGCCGATCAGGTCGAGGATCACCGGCACTTCGTCGACGCTCATGCCGGCGGTCGGCTCATCGAACATGAAGACCTCCGGCTCGAGCGCGAGCAGGATCGCGACCTCGAGCTTGCGCTGATCGCCGTGCGAAAGCGCGGCGGCCGCGACGTCGCGCTTCGCGGTCAGCGCCACGCGCTCGAGGTACTGCTCCGCATGCCGGATCAGCTCGACGTGCGAGCTCCAGGTCGCAAGCAGGCTCTTTCCGGCATTCGCGCGCGCCTGCACGGCGAGCCGAACGTTCTCCAGCACCGACAGGCGCGGAAAGAGGTTCGTCAGCTGGAAGGCGCGCCCGATGCCGCGCTTCGTGCGCTGCGCAGCGCCCATGCGGGTGATGTCTTCGCCAAAGAGCAAGACCTGCCCGCTGCTCGCCGGCAGCTGGCCCGAGATGAGATTGAAATAGGTGGTCTTGCCCGCGCCGTTCGGCCCGACGATCGCGGTGAGCGTGCCGGGCCGGAACTCGCACGACACGCCGTCGACGGCGACATGGCCGCCGAAGCGGATCGTCAGGTCGCGCGTTTGCAGTACTGGATCTATCTTTTGACCCGGATCGGCACCTTCATTTCTTCGGGCTTGATCTCGTGCACGAGCTGCGGGATCGCCCAGGCCACGTTCGGGTCGACCTTGATCTTGAAGTGGTACATCGACTGCATCGCCTGGTGGTCTTCCTTGCGGAAGGTCATGCGGCCCTTCGGCGTGTCGAACGACATGCCTTCCATGGCCGCGATGAGCTTCTCGGTATCGGTGCTGCCGGCCTTCTTCAGCGCCTCGACCACGGCCATCGCGGCGGCCATGCCGCCGGCGGTGAAGAAGTCGGGCGGCGCGTTGAAGCGCTTCTTGTGCTCGGCGACCAGCCAGTCGTTCACCTTGTTCTTCGGGCTCTCGTAGTAGTAGTAGGTCGCGCCTTCCATGCCGGGAACGGCCTTATAGGCGGCGAGCGCGGGGAGGATGTTGCCGCCGCTCGCGATCTGGATGCCGAAGCGCTCGGGCTTGAGGTCCGCGAGCTTGCCGACGGGAGTCTGTCCCGCCCAGATGACGAAGAGCACCTTGCGGCCCTTCTTGTCCTTGAGCGCGTTGAAGATGCGCTCGGCGGGCGCGGTGAAATCCGTGGTCTGCATGGGGGCGTATTCCTCATGCACGATCTCGGCGCCGGTGCCGGCAAGCGCGTCCTTGAACGCTCTCACGCCGTCGCGGCCGAAGGCATAGTCCTGTGCCAGCGTGGCGATCACCGTGCCCTTCTTGCCGATGGCGACCGCGTTGGCAATGGCGTCCTGCGAGGAGCTGCGGCCGGTTCGAAACACGTATCGGTTCCAGTTCTCGCCGGTGATCTGGTCGGCGACGGCCGGCTCGACGAGCAGGATCTTCTTCGCTTCTTCCGCCACCGGCAGCATCGCGAGCGCCACGTTGGAGGCGGTCGGTCCGATCGCGAGATCGACCTTGTCATCGCCGTACGCCGCCGCGAGCTGAGCCTTGCCGACGTCCGGTTTCGTCTGGCTATCCTTCTCGATGACGACGATCTTGCGCCCGAGCACTTCCATGCTGCCGCCGGTCGCGTATTCGAAGCCCAGCATCAGGCCGGCCTGCGTCTGCTTGGCGTAGGCCTCGAGCGGCCCGGTCTTGTCATAGACATGGGCGATGCGGATTTCCTTCGCCTGGCCGAACGCGAGGCCGGCGAACGCCGCGAACGAGAACGCGGCAATCGTTGTGCGCAGCTTCATCTTTTTCCCCTGGTTGAAGAAACCGACTCGATTCTATTCCGCGCGAGCCTGCGGCTTGGGCCTGCGGCCCACCGTGACGGTGGCATCGATGTCCTGGCCCTGGCGCCTCAGCTTCATTTTCACCGACTGGCCCGGCGCGAGCGCGGCGATGAGATTCAGCATGCCGGCGGGGTCGGCCACCGGCTTGCCGTGGACCTCGAGCAGCACATCGCCAGGCTTCACGCCCGCCTTGTCGGCCGGGCCGCCGCGCAAGACTCCCGCGATGAGCGCGCCCCGGGTGTTGTCGAGCTTGAAAGACTCGGCCACCGGCGGCGTGATCTCCTGCACTTCGACGCCGATCCAGCCGCGCGTCACGCTGCCGGACTTCACGATCTGGTCGAGCACCATCTTCGCCGTGGACACCGGGATCGCGAAGCCGATGCCCATCGAGCCCCCCGAGCGCGAGAAGATCGCCGTGTTGATGCCGATCAGATTCCCGCGCGCGTCGATGAGCGCGCCGCCCGAATTGCCCGGATTGATCGCGGCGTCGGTCTGGATGAAGTTCTCGAACGTGTTGAGGCCGAGGCCGGTGCGACCGAGCGCGGACACGATGCCGCTCGTCACGGTCTGCCCGACGCCGAAGGGATCCCCGATGGCGAGCACGACGTCGCCGACGCGCAGCGTTTCGGAGGAGCCGAAGCTGATCGCCGGCAGATCGTCGGCATTGACCCGCAGCACCGCGAGATCGGTCTCCGGATCGTTGCCGACCACTTTCGCCAGGAGCTTCTTGCCGTCGGCGAGAGCGACCTCGATCTCGTCGGCCGATTCGACGACGTGATGGTTGGTGAGCACGTAGCCGCTCGTGCTGACGATCACGCCGGAGCCGAGGCTCGAGGCGCGCTGCGCCTCGTCGGGCAACTGGTCGCCGAAGAAACGCCGGAAGATCGGATCGTTCAGCAGCGGATGGGGCTGCGCATGCACTTCCTTCGAGCTGAAGATATTGACCACCGAGGGCATCGCGCGCTGAACGGCCTCGGCATAGGAATTCGCTCCGGCGGAAGCCGCCGGCGAGCTGCTCGTCTGCACGACGGGCAGCGGCGCGACGGTCCGCGCGGGCAGCCATTCCGGCCGGAAAGTCGAGACGACGAACAGCGCGGCCACGGCGACCGTCGTGGCCTGCGCAAAGATGAGCCAAAGGCGCAGCATTGGGCGGAGCGCAAGTATACAAAAATCCCCTTGAAAACTAAGCGCTTACACGCGAAATCGTGGACAAGGCCAATGCGCGCCGCTACAATCGCGAGCTTTTGCGCCCTCCTATAAGAACGGCATCTTCATGAACGACAACGAAAAAGTAGATCCGAAGTTCAACCGTGGGCGGCGCAATCTCATCGTCGCGACCTCTGCAGTGGGCGGTGCAGCCGGTGTCGGAGCCGCCGTGCCTTTCGTCGCAAGCATGTGGCCCTCGGAGCGCGCGCGTGCGGCAGGCGCGCCGGTGGAAGTCGATCTCTCGCGCATCGCGCCCGGCGAGATGGGCGTCGTCGAGTGGCGCGGCAAGCCCGTATGGATCCTGCGGCGCACGAAGGAAATGCTCGAGTCCCTGAAGAAGATCGAGCCGCGGCTCTCCGATCCTGATTCCAAGGCGTCGGATCAGCCGAAATACGCCGAGAACGAATACCGCTCCAAGAATCCGGAGGTGCTCGTGCTGGTCGGGGTCTGCACGCACCTCGGCTGCTCGCCGCAGGAGAAGCCCGCGGATGCGAAGGCCGAGATGGGCGCGGACTGGCCCGGCGGCTTCTATTGCCCCTGCCACGGCTCGAAGTTCGATCTCGCGGGGCGCGTGTTCAAGGGATCGCCCGCGCCGCTCAACCTGGTGGTGCCGCCGTACACGATGGTGTCCGACTCGAAGATCGTCGTCGGCGAAGACGAAAAGACCAAGGGAGCCTAGGCATGCTCGCACGCGCAATACGATGCGGCTGGGAGTGGTTCGACTCGCGCATGCCGACGGTGGCGTTGGAGTGGAAGAAGCACGCCGCCGAGTACTACGCGCCGAAGAATTTCAACTTCTGGTACTACTTCGGCTCGCTCGCGCTCCTCGTCCTCGTGATCCAGATCGCCTCCGGCATCTTCCTCACCATGAACTACAAGCCCGACGCGAGCCTCGCGTTCGGCTCCGTCGAATACATCATGCGCGACGTGCCCGGCGGCTGGATCATCCGCTACATCCATTCGACCGGCGCCTCCGCCTTCTTCATCGTCGTCTACCTGCACATGTTCCGCGCGCTGCTTTATGGCTCGCACAAGGAGCCGCGCGAGCTCGTCTGGATCTTCGGCGTGCTCATCTATCTCACGCTGATGGGCGAGGCGTTCTTCGGCTACCTCCTGCCCTGGGGACAGATGTCGTACTGGGGTGCGCAGGTGATCGTGAACCTCTTCGGCACGGTGCCGCTGATCGGCCCCGACCTCTCGCTCTGGATCCGCGGCGACTACGTCGTGTCGGACGCGACGCTGAACCGCTTCTTCGCGCTGCATGTCATCGCGTTGCCGCTCGTGCTGCTCGGCCTGGTCGGCGCGCACTTGCTCGCGCTGCATGACGTCGGCTCGAACAACCCCGACGGGGTCGACATCAAGAAGGTGAAAGGCCCGGACGGCCACTATCTCGACGGGATTCCCTTCCACCCCTACTACACGGTGAAGGACATCGTGGGCGCAGTGGTGTTCATCGCCATCTTCTGCTTCGTCCTGTTTTTCCTGCCGGAGATGGGTGGCTACTTCCTCGAGGCGAACAATTTCATCCCGGCCGACCCGCTGAAGACCCCGCCGCATATCGCGCCGGTGTGGTACTTCACGCCGTTCTACTCGATCCTGCGCGCCGTGCCGCCGCTCTTCCACTCGCAGTTCCCCGGCGTGCTCGCCATGGGCGTCGCCACTCTGATCCTCTTCTTCCTGCCCTGGCTCGACCGCTCGCCGGTGAAGTCGATCCGCTACCGCGGCCCGCTGTACAAGAGCTGGCTCGCGGCGTTCGTGCTTGTATTCCTGTTGCTCGGCTATCTCGGCACCGAGCCGACCACGGTCTGGGGCCAGTTCGGCTTCGACGCCTTCTTCCTCGACACGCGGGATGTCGCGACCTGGGTAGCGCGGCTCTGCTCGATCGTCTATTTCCTCTTCTTCTTCCTGATGCCCTGGTACACGGCGCGCGACAAGGTGCAGCCGGTGCCCGAGCGGGTGGTGTGGGACCATTGATATGAAGAACATCCTCGCCATCGGATTGACTGCGGGATTGACTGCGCTGCTTCTCGCCCCGGCGGTCGCGCTTGCCGCCGAGGAGGGCTACCGCCTCGATCGCGCGCCGAACGACCCGCGCGACATCGTCAGCCTGCAAGCGGGCGCCCGCACGTACATGAACTATTGCCTCGGATGCCATGGCATGCAGTTCATGCGCTACGAGGGCCTGGAGGCGCTCGATCTTTCCGAGTCAGAGATCAAGGACAACCTGATGTTCACCGCCGAGAAGGTCGGTGAGCCGATCCGCATCGCGTTCAATCCAAAGGATGCGAAGGCCTGGTTCGGGGTCGCGCCGCCCGACCTTTCGGTCATCGCTCGCTCGCGGGGTGCCGATTGGCTCTATACGTACTTGCGCACGTTCTACCGCGATCCGAAGACGGTCACGGGATGGAACAACGCCGTGTTCCCGAACGTGGGCATGCCGCATGCCTTGTGGACGCTGCAAGGGCAGCGTGCGCTCGACATCGAATCACCCAAGGAAGGCAGCCATGGCGCGGTCGAGTACAAGTGGACGCAGATCACGCCGGGCACGCAGAGCGCCGCGGAATACGATGCGACGGTGCGGGACCTCGTCAATTTCCTCGTCTATGTGAGCGAGCCGCACGGCAACAGTCGCCGCCCGATCGGCATCGTGGTGCTCTTCGTTCTCGGAATCGTGTTCGTGTTTGCGTATCTGCTGAAGAAGGAATACTGGAAAGACGTGAAGTAGCCGGGCGCCGAGCGCGCCCAGGAGTCCGACTCAAGCCATGATGCAACTCTACTCGGGCACTACGTGCCCTTTCAGCCATCGCTGCCGCTTCGTGCTCTACGAGAAGGGCATGGATTTCCAGGTCATCGACGTGGATCTCTATAACAAGCCCGAAGACATCGCGGTGATGAATCCCTACAACCGCCTGCCGGTGCTCGTCGAGCGCGACTTGATCCTCTACGAGTCGAACATCATCAACGAGTACATCGACGAGCGCTTTCCGCACCCGCAGCTGATGCCCGCCGATCCGGTGATGCGCGCACGGGCACGCCTCATGCTCTTCAACATGGAGGTGGAGCTCTTCTCTCAGATCGAGTCGCTCGAATCGGGCAAGGAGAAGGCGGTCGAGCGCTCGCGCCAGCATGTGACCGATCGCCTGATCGAGCTCGCGCCGGTCTTCACCAAGACCAAGCACATGCTGGGCGACGACTTCACCATGCTCGACGTCGCGATCGCGCCGCTCCTCTGGCGCCTCGACCACTACGGCATCAAGCTCGGCAAGACCGCGGCGCCGCTCATGAAGTATGCCGAGCGCATCTTTTCCCGTCCCGCCTTCATCGAAGCGCTGACGCCCTCCGAGAAGGTGATGCGCAAGTAAGTAGATGAAGGAGATCCCGACCAAGCCCTATGTCCTGCGCGCGCTCTTCGAATGGTGCGTCGACAACGGCTATACGCCGCACCTCGCGGTCAAGGTCGACTCCCGCACGCAGGTGCCGCCCGAGTACGTGAAGGGCGGCGAGATCACCCTCAACATCAGCCCGAACGCCGTGCACAAGCTGCAGATGGGCAACGAGCTGATCGAATTCTCCGCCCGCTTCGGCGGCGTCGCGCGGCAGATCTCCGTGCCGGTGACCAACGTCTACGCGCTCTACGCGCGCGAGACCGGCCACGGCATGACGTTCGACGTCGAGGGAGCGAAGCCCGGTATCCAGACCAAGGGCGAGACCGAGTCGGTCTCCGCCAACATCAAGCCGACCGCTGCGCTGCCGGCGCCGACAACACACGAGCCGCCGAAGAAGCCCACCGGCGGCGGCAAGCCGACACTCCGTCGCATCAAGTAGTACGCTAGAAAAGGGCCGGCTTAGCTCAGTTGGTAGAGCAGCGGTTTTGTAAACCGTTGGTCGCGGGTTCGATTCCTGCAGCCGGCACCAAT
>DASQGW010000002.1:0-5185 GCA_035632415.1 Burkholderiales bacterium
CGCGAGCGCCCTGGCGCAACTGGCGAGCGCCTCGTCATAGCGCTTGACTTCTTCCAGCGCAACGGCGCGGTTGCTGAGCGCTTCAGCAAAGTCGGGGTCGATCGCGACTGCCCGGTCATAACTCGCGAGCGCCTCTTCGGCGCGGCGCTGCGCGAGCAAAACGTCTCCAAGCATCCGGTAGGCGCCGGCATGCTTGGGCTGAGCCGTGATGGCACGCCGAAAGGCGTCTTCCGCTTGCTCGAAGCGCAACTGGCGTGTGAGCAAGCAACCATAGTTGTGCAGCGCATCCGCCCAGTCGGGTCGCTGGACGAGCACTGCTTCCAGTTCGACCGTAGCGCCGGCGGCGTCGCCTTGAGCGCTGAGGATTTCAGACAGCGCGGCATGAGCATCGGCGTTGTTCGTGTCCACGGCGATGGCGCGCTTCAGCACGTCGCGCGCTTCCTCCCAGCGGTTCAGCGCGCGCAGCGTCGCTGCATAGTGGAAGAGCGCGCCGAAGTCGTCGGGGCGCTGGCGTAAGGCCGCTTCTAGCTCGGTGGCGGCCTGCGCGAGCCTGCCCTGCGAGACGTGCATGAGCGCGAGGACGATGCGCGCCTCGGGAAAGTCCGGGCGGCTTTGCAGCGCGCGAGCGAGCAGCCCGGACGCGCGTGCGAGCTCGCCGCGGCCGTAAAGAAGCTTGCCGAGGTTGTAATTCGCGTAGGGATCATCCGGCGCCGCCTCGAGCGCGCTGCCATGAGCCGCGATCGCTCCATCGATTTCCCCGATGGCCTCGAGGCCGATGCCGAGGTTGACGTGTGCCTTGGCGTAACGCGGCGCTTGCGCCACCGCCTGTCGATACAGCTCGCAGGCCTCGCGAAAGTGCCCGGCCTCCTCCAGGCGATTCCCTTCGCCGATCAGGCGGTCAGCGGCGTCCCGTCCAAGCACGCGGCGGATTCTAATGGGCACGCCGAGTGACGAAAATTGGCAGCGATGGACGCAAATGGGCTGCACCCTGGGAATTTTTCTCATGAATCAGGAGCATTGGACCACATCAGCGCTGTGGCAAGCCCGGAGAGGCCAACGAGTGGGTTTTGCACTAACATGGCGCCCACTTGGCATGAAGGTTGCTGCTCCACAGCGGCAATTCGTTACAACATCAACTAGGGAGTCCCAAATGAAGACGCTGCAAAAGGGCTTTACCCTGATCGAGCTGATGATCGTGGTCGCGATCATCGGCATTCTGGCAGCGGTCGCGCTGCCGGCGTATCAGGACTACACGATCCGCGCCAAGATGTCGGAAGTGATTCTCGCGATGAGCTCGTGCCGCACCTCCATCACCGAGGTGTACCAGTCCGGACCGACGACCGCGCCGGCCTCCGACGGCTGGGGCTGTGAGATCACCACCGCTTCGCAGATGACGAAGTACGTCAGCGCCGTGCATACCGACGTCAACGGCGTGGTAAGGGCCACGGTGCAGGGCATCTCGACCGTGGTGAACGGCTCGGTCGTCACGCTGCTGCCGCTGTCCACCGCGACGACGCCCTCGACGTTCACGCAGGGCTCGAGCCAGACACTCTATGGCTGGCGCTGCGGCAATTCGACCGACGGCACGACCGTGCCCACGAAATACCTGCCCGGCTCCTGCCGCGGCTAACCGCAGAGACTCAGCTTCAGGAAAAGGTACCCTTCGGGGTACCTTTTTTTTTGGGCGAGCGAAAAGGCGCAATGACCGAGCTGACCATTCTCATGCCTTGCCTCAACGAGGCCGCGACTGTCGGCAGGTGCGTCGCGAAGGCGCGAGGCTTTCTCGAGCGCGCCGGGATCGACGGCGAGGTCCTGATTGCCGACAACGGCTCCGACGATGGCTCGCGCATGCTGGCGGAACGCGCCGGAGCGCGAGTCATCGACGTAGCGCGGCGCGGCTACGGCGCCGCGCTGACGGCGGGTATCGACGCGGCGCGGGGGCGCGCAATCATCATGGGCGACGCCGACGACAGCTACGACTTCACCCGGCTCGATGGTTTCGTCGCCAAGCTGCGCGAAGGCTACCCGCTCGTCATGGGCAATCGCTTCCGCGGCGGCATCGAGAAGGGCGCCATGCCCTGGCTGCATCGATACGTCGGCAACCCCGTATTGAGCTTCGTCGGCCGGCTCTTCTTCGGCGCAAGCGTGCGCGACTTCCATTGCGGACTGCGCGCCTTCGACCGCGAGGCGGTCAAGGCGCTCAACCTGCGGACCACGGGAATGGAGTTCGCGAGCGAGCTGGTGGTGAAGGCATCGCTCGCCGGCTGGCGCATCGCCGAGGTGCCGACGACGCTGCATCCGGACGGCCGTGGTCGTCCGCCGCACCTGCGCAGCTGGCGCGATGGCTGGCGCCATCTGCGCTTTCTGCTGCTCTTCAGTCCGCGCTGGCTTTTCCTTTATCCGGGACTTGCATTGCTTGCGGCCGGCATCACCCTGACGACGACGCTTTATTTCACGCCGTTGCATTTCCTCGGTGCGGGCCTCGACATTCACAGCATGCTCTACGCCTCGGCGGCGGCGTTGCTGGGCATGCAGCTATGCCTGTTCGCGCTATTCGCGCGGGTTTCCGCGCAGAACGCCGGCCTCCTGCCGAAGCGCCCCCGCCTCGACCGGCTGCTCGAGGTACTGACGCTCGAGCGAGGATTGCTCGCCGGTTTCGCGATCGCGCTGGGCGGGTTCATCTGGAGTGCCGCCGCTTTCTGGCAGTGGCGGGAAGCCGGCTTCGGCGCTCTCGATCCGCGGGTGGTCATGCGCGATACGATTCCTGCGTCGACACTCATGGTCGCGGGCATGGAGGTCATCCTCGCCTCCTTCCTCCTGAGCGTGCTGGGCCTGCGGGAAAGCGATTGAGGCCGAGCGGTGCCTGAGCTTTCGGTCGTCGTCCCGGCGTTCCGCGAGCGCGAGAACATCCCGGCCTTGCTCGAGGCGCTCGACCAGGCGCTCGCCGGCATCGACTGGGAAACCATCGTGGTGGTCGACGACGCCTTCGACGGCACCGAAGAGCTGGTGCGCGAGCGGGCGCAGCGCGATGCTCGCGTGCGCTGCATCCACCGCATCGGCCGGCGCGGGCTCGCCTCAGCCTGCATCGAAGGCATGCTCGCAAGCTCGGCGCCGTTCCTTGCGGTGATCGACGCAGACCTGCAGCACGACGAAACGCTCGTGCCGCAGCTTCTCGCCAAGGCGCGCGACGAGAACGCCGACCTTGCAGTGGCGAGCCGTTACATGGCCGGCGGCAGCACGGGCGAGCTCGCGGCGGAGCGGGTGCGGCTCAGCAAGCTTGCCAGCAGGCTGAGCGCGAGCCTCGGCCAGGGGCTCACTGATCCGATGAGCGGATTCTTCGTCGTCCGCCGGACGTTTCTCGAACGGGTCGTGCGCAACCTGTACGGACGCGGCTTCAAGATCCTGCTCGATCTCATCGCCGCGGCGCGCGGCGAGATACGCATCGTCGAGCTGCCCTACCGCATGCGCAGCCGGGCGTTCGGCGAAAGCAAGCTCGGCGCGCGAGTCATTGCCGAATTCTTCATGCTGCTCGCCTATCACCATACCGGACGGCTGCTGCCGGCACGCTTCTTCCTCTTCACCGCAGTGGGCGTGACGGGGCTCGCCGTTCATCTCTGCACACTCTGGGCTCTTTTCCCGGTACTGGGCAACTTCCTGCTCACCCAGACGCTTGGGACGTGGGCCGCCATGACCAGCAATTTCTTCCTCAACAACGCCTTCACCTATGGCGACCAGCGCCTGCGCGGGCGTGCGCTGTGGCGCGGTCTCGTCAGCTTCTACGCGGTGTGCGGTATCGGTGCTCTCATCAACCTGGCGCTCGCCGAGTGGCTCTTCCTCAAGGCCTTTCCTTACTGGGTGGCCGGCCTCGGCGGCGCCGTGATCGCGGCGCTGTGGAACTTCTTCGCGAGCGCCTCCTTTACATGGGGCGGCTCGAGCCCCGCCCGACGCTGATGGTACCCGCCGAGCCTTTCCGGCCGAAGGCCGCCGATTGGCTGCAGGCGGGAGCGGTCGCGGTCGCGCTCTTTGCGCTCTATGCCGCGACGGCGCCGCGTACCGTCGCCCTCGAGGACGACGGCCTTTTCATCCTCTCGAGCTATTTCCTCGGCATCGAGCACCCTCCCGGCTACCCGCTCTTCACGCTGATCGGTCATCTCTTCACGTACCTCCCATTCGGCTCCGTCGCATACCGCGTGCACCTTGCGAGCGCGATGTTCGGCGCGCTGACCGGCGGCATGGCGTGGCTCTGTGCACGCTCGCTGATCGCCGGCCGCCTTCCGGCCTATCTGGCGGCGCTCGCCCTAGGAGCCTCGCCCGTGTTCTGGTCGCAGGCGGTGATCGCCGAGGTCTACACGTTCAATACTTTCTTCTTCCTCGTCCTCGCTTTCATGGGCTTGCGAATCTGTCCGCCCGGCTCGCCCGCGGCCGGGATCGCGCAGGCGAACCGATGGCTCGCCTGGATGGCCTTCGTTTTCGGACTGAGCTTGAGCAACCACTATCCGTTGATGCTGCTCGTCGCGCCGGCATTCGTCGTTCTGCTGTGGCCATTGCATCGGGTGCTCTTGCGGCGCTTTCCCCTTCTTCTCGCCCTTGTGCTGCTCGGCCTAGCCCCGTACGCCTGGATGGTGTGGCGCTCGCGGCAGCCGTTGCCGATCAGCTTCGACGGCCCGCTCGAGACGATCCCGGAGATCCTGTTCTTCATCGGGCGCAAGGGATATGCGGGCATCGACCATTCTGTTTCGGCGACCTGGCTCGACCACATCAAGTTCTTCCGGTTCCTCGGCGGCCAGTTGCTGGTCCAGTTCGCGGTGCTCGGCACTATGTTCGCTGCAGCAGGTTTCGCGGTGCAATGGCGCATCCTGGGTCGGCGCATCGGCGCCTTCATGACGGTGGCATTTGTCATGCCCTCGGCCGTCTTGATCCTGCTCCTCGGCTTCGACTATGACTCGTTCCGCGCTCATGTGTTCGAGGTCTATCCGCTTCCGGCGTATGCGGTCTGCGCGCTGTGGTTGAGTCTCGGATTCACGTGGACCGCGCAGCGTTACGCCCGTCGGGCCGCTCACGCGGCGATCGCCGGCACGGGCCTCGTCGCCCTCATTCTTGCCGGCGGCGCCCGTATCAATTTGTTCGGTGCCGACGACTGGGGCGCGCGTTACGCGAAGACGGTGCTGGAAACCTTGCCGAACAA
>DASQGW010000003.1:0-13624 GCA_035632415.1 Burkholderiales bacterium
GCTGGCGACGGCCAGAAGGTGCGTGTCCGCGCCGAGAAAGCTCGCGAGGTCCGCCGTCTCGAGCAGCGCGCGCTTGCCCTCCTGGGAGCCGTTGTACGCGAGCAGAATCTTCCGGTACTTCATAGGCTCTCCTCCTCCGCCGCCGATTATAGCGAGCGCACGGCCGCTACAATATCGCTCCCTCCAATGCTGGACGTCTCCCGCAGTGATTTCACCGCAGCCGTAGCCGGCGCAGGCACGATGGGACGCGGCATCGCGCAGGTGCTCGCCCAGTGCGGGGTGCGAACGCTGCTCTACGACGCGCAGCCCGGCGCGGCGGGACGCGCAGTCGGTTCGATCGCGCAGGCGCTCGCCAAGCAGGCCGAAAAGGGCCGCCTCAAGGACCCCGACGCGATCGTCAAGCGCATCGAGGTGGTACCCGGCTTGGAAGCTCTTGCGCCGTGCCAAGTGGTGGTCGAGGCGATCGTCGAGGACCTTGCGGTGAAGCGGGTGCTCTTTTCCGAGCTGGAGGCGATCGTCGGGGAGCAATGCATCCTCGCGAGCAACACTTCCTCGCTTTCGGTGACCGCGATGGCGGCCGCATGCAAACGCCCGGGGCGCGTCGCGGGATACCACTTCTTCAATCCCGTGCCGGTGATGAAGATCGTCGAGGTGGTCGACGGCGTCCTCACGCAACCGTGGGTCACCGACGCGCTCGCGGCGCTCGCGCAGCGCTTCGGCCACACCCCGGTGCGCTGCAAGGACACGCCCGGTTTCATCGTCAATCATGCCGGCCGCGCATTCGTGCCCGAGGCGCTGCGCGTCCTGTCGGAGGGAATCGCCGATCCCGCGACGATCGACCGCATCCTGATGGATGCGGCCGGCTTTCGCATCGGCCCGTTCGGGCTGATGGACCTGATCGGGCTCGATGTCTCGCACGCCGTGATGAAGTCGATGTACCAGCAGTATTTCGAGGAGCCGAAATACCGGCCCTCGTTCATTGCCGAGCCGCGCGTCGCTGCCGGATTGCACGGGCGCAAAACCAAGCGCGGCTGGTACGACTACACGCCGGACCTGCAGATGCCGCCGGAGCGGCCCGCGCCGCAATCCAAACCTTCCATCGTTTGGGCGGTGCCCGAGCTTAAGGAGCTGCTCGCCGGCCTCGGCGCCAAGGTCGAGACAAAGCCTTCGCCGGAGGCGGCCTGCTTCGTCGCCCCTCTTGGCCTCGATGCCACCACCGCGGCGCTCGAGCACGGGCTCGACCCGGCACGCACCGTGGCGGTGGATCCGCTTTTCGGGTTCACGAAGCGCCGCACGCTCATGACGACGCCGGTCACACGGCCGGATGTCCGCGAAAAAGCCCATGGCCTGCTGGCCTCGGATGGCGTGCCCTTGTCCGTGATCAAGGATTCGGCGGGATTTGTCGCGCAACGTGTCGTCGCCCACATCGTGAACGTCGGGTGCGATATCGTGCAGATGCGCATCGCGACGCCCGAGGATCTGGACCGCGCCGTGATGCTCGGGCTCGGCTACCCGAAGGGGCCGCTCGCCATGGGCGACGCCATCGGCGCAAAACGGATTCTGAAAGTGCTGCAGAACATGCATACGCTCTACCAGGAGCCGCGCTACCGCCCCAGCCCGTGGCTGCGGCGGCGCGCCGAGCTCGGCGTATCGCTCTTGACACCGGAGAACTGAAATGCTGGATGCATACATCTACGACGGATTGCGCAGCCCGATTGGACGCCACGCAGGAAAGCTGGCACCGCTGCGCCCGGATGACCTGGCGAGCGAGGTCATCAAGGAGGTCGTGAAACGCAACCAGGTCGATCCCGCGGAAATCAGCGACGTGGTGATGGGCTGCGTGAATCAGGCGGGCGAAGACTCGCGCAACGTGGCGCGCTTCGCCGCCCTTCTCTCGGGCCTGCCGCCGACCACACCGGGGGTCACGGTCAACCGCCTGTGCGCAAGCGGGCTGCAGGCGGTGGTCGACGCGGCGCGTGCGGTCACGGTGGGCGAAGGCGACCTCTACATCGCCGGCGGCGTCGAGAGCATGAGCCGCGCCCCGTATGTCTTCTCCAAGTCGGACTCGCCCTTCAGCCGCGACGTGAAGATGTTCGATACCACCATCGGTGCGCGCTTCCCCAACCCGCGCATGGTCAAGCAGTACGGCAACCACTCCATGCCCGAGACCGGCGACAACGTCGCCAAGGACTTCGGCGTCAGCCGCGCCGACGCCGACGAGTTCGCCCTCGCCTCGCAGCAGAAGTACGCAAGAGCGGAGAAGGAAGGCTTCTACAAGGGCGAGATCCTCGCGATCACGCTGCCGAGCCGCAAGAAAGACACGCCGGGCGAAAGCATGTCCACGGATGAGCACCCGCGACGCGACGCGACGATGGAAGCGCTCGCGAAACTCAAGCCGCTCTTCGAGGGTGGCGTGGTGACCGCCGGCAATGCTTCGGGCGTCAACGACGGCGCGGCGGCCTTGGTCATCGCCAACAGGAAGTGGGGGGAGAAAAAAGGCAAGAAGCCGATCGCGCGGATCCTGTCTGCGGCGAGCGCCGCAGTCGAGCCCCGCATCATGGGCGTCGGCCCGGCTTACGCCATTCCGCGCGCCCTCGAGCGCGCCGGGAAGCAGCTGAAGGACATGGAGATCATCGAGATCAACGAGGCGTTCTCGAGCCAGGTGCTCGGCTGCTTGAAGCTCATGAAAGTCGACTTCAAGGACCGGCGGGTCAACCCGAACGGCGGCGCGATCGCCATCGGCCACCCGCTCGGCGCCTCGGGCGCGCGCTTGGCGCTGACCGTGGCGCGCGAGATGCAGCAGTCCGGCGCCAGGTATGCGGCGGTGTCGCTTTGCATTGGGGTGGGGCAAGGGCTCGCAGTGATCCTCGAGCGCGTGTAGGAGTGGACGCGCCGCTGAAGAGTCACCGGCCCAAGAGCCACGCCAAGGCGCATTTCGTCTGGGACGACCCGCTCCTCCTCGACCAGCAGCTGAGCGATGAAGAGCGAATGGTGCGCGACGCGGCGCGCAAGTACTGCCAGGACAAGCTTGCGCCGCGCGTGCTGGAGGCCTTCCGCAAAGGCACCACCGACCCGGCGATCTTCCGCGAGATGGGCGAGATGGGCCTGCTCGGCCCGACCATTCCCTCGGAATACGGCGGCGCCGGCCTGAACTACGTGTCCTACGGGCTGATCGCTCGAGAGATCGAGCGCGTCGACTCGGGCTATCGCTCGATGATGAGCGTGCAGTCCTCGCTCGTCATGCTGCCGATCCATGAATTCGGCAGCGAGGCGCAGAGGAAGAAATACCTGCCGAAGCTGGCAAGCGGGCAATGGATCGGCTGCTTCGGCCTCACCGAGCCCGACCACGGCTCCGACCCGGGCTCGATGCAGACGCGCGCGAAGAAGGTCAAGGGCGGCTACAGCCTGGCCGGAGCCAAGATGTGGATCTCGAACTCGCCGATCGCCGACGTGTTCCTGGTCTGGGCGAAGGACGATGCGGGGCATATCCGCGGCTTCCTCCTCGAGAAGGGCATGAAAGGGCTTTCGGCACCGGCGATCCACGGCAAGGTCGGGCTGCGCACCTCGATCACCGGCGAAGTGGCGATGGACGGCGTCTTCTGTCCGGAAGAGAACGCATTGCCGGAGGTGCAGGGGTTGAAGGGCCCGTTCACCTGCCTGAACTCGGCCCGCTATGGCATCTCGTGGGGCGCGCTCGGCGCAGCGGAGGACTGCTGGCACCGTGCGCGACAGTACGTCATGGAGAGGAAGCAGTTCGGCCGGCCGCTCGCCGCGAACCAGCTCATCCAGAAGAAGCTCGCCGACATGCAGACGGAGATTGCGCTCGGCCTGCAGGGGTGCCTGCGCCTCGGGCGCATGAAGGACGAAGGCAGCGCCGCGCCCGAGATCACCTCGATGCTGAAGCGCAACTCATGCGGCAAGGCGCTCGACATCGCGCGGCTTGCGCGCGACATGCTGGGCGGCAACGGCATCTCGGACGAATTCGGCGTGATCCGCCATCTCGTGAACCTCGAGGTGGTGAACACCTACGAGGGCACGCACGACATCCACGCGCTGATCCTAGGTCGCGCGCAGACGGGGATTCAGGGCTTCAGTTAGTCCGAGTTCTAAAAAGGGGTCAGAGCAATTTCTTTGTAACTACTGACGTGCTTAGTCGTTACAGGAAAATTGCTCTGACCCCTTTTCTGGATTAGCCGAGCCCCATCGCCTGCAGGACTGACAGCATCACGGCTGCGGCGACGACCGAGCCGATCTGCCCCCCGGTGTTGGCGCCGGCGGCGTGCATGAGGAGGTAGTTGCGCTTGTCGTAGCGCTGGCCCTCCACCTGGACGACGCGCGCGGCCATCGGGAAGGCCGAGATGCCGGCCGCGCCGATGAGCGGATTCACCTTGCCGCCGGTCGCGGCGCAAACAATCTTGCCGAACACCACGCCCGCCACCGTGTCGAGGCAGATGGCGAGGAATCCCAGCCCGAAGATGGCGAGGGTCTGAGGCGTGAGGAAGGCATGGCCTTCCATCGTGCTGCCGATCGCCAGGCCGAGGAAGAGCGTGACCACGTTGGCGATCTCGTTCTCCGAGGCCTTCGTCAGGCGCGCGACGACACCTGACTCGCGCATGAAGTTGCCGAGCATGATGGTGCCGAGGAGCGGCAGGCCCTTCGGCGCGATCAGGCCGCCGACCAGCGTGACGACGATCGGGAAGAGCAGCCGCGCCCGCGCCGAGACGCTCTTCCTGATGGTCGGCATGCGCACGGTGCGCTCCTTCTGGGTCGTGAGCGCGCGCATGATCGGCGGCTGGATGATCGGCACGAGCGCCATGTACGAATAGGCCGCGACCGAGACCGCGCCGAGAAGGTGCGGCGCGTATTGCGAGGTGACGTAGATCGCCGTCGGGCCGTCGCAGGCGCCGATGATGGCGATCGACACCGACTCGAGGTTGGTGAAGCCGAGCGCAAGCGCGAGGAGCAGCGTCAGGAAAATGCCGCATTGCCCCGCGGCGCCAAAGAGCAGCATCGACGGCTTCTCGAGCAGCGGACTGAAATCGATCATCGCGCCGATGCCCACAAAGATGAGGAGCGGGAAGACCTCGTTCGCCACGCCCATGTCGTAGAGCGTCTTCAGGAGCCCGCCCTCCTCGTTCAAGCCGCCGAACGGGATGTTGACGAGCACGCAGCCGAAGCCGATCGGCACCAGCAGCAGCGGCTCGACGTTCTTGCCCACGCCGAGGTAGAGCAGCACGCCGCCGGCGGCGAGCATGATGAGATTGGGCAGCCCGGCCACCGACACGAGCGAAAGCGCGCCGCTGCCGAGGCCGGAGATGCCGGCAAGGATGGTCTCGAGCATTATTTCTTCTCCTCGGGCTCGAGAGGGAACGCTTTCTTGAGGAGCTCGGTCACGAGGCCGAGCAGCCACAGCGTGATGAAGGTCCCCGAGATGCCGACGACGAGCAGCGTAAGACCGAAGCTCCACTTGTCCATGGGCTAGCCCTTGATGAGCCGCGGCAGCAGCATCTGATGCCGCGGGCAGATGGAAGCCGGATTCTGGTACGCGGCGCCTGCGAACGCCTTGAGATAGTCGCGCAGGCGCTTGAGCGAAACGATCTCGTCGACGAAGCCGTGGCGTGCGCAGTAGGCGGGTCTTGACGTCTCGTAATACTTGCGCGCCATTTCGTTCATCTTCTGCGCGATCGGCTCGAGCGGCCGGCCGGAGTCCTTCTCCTTGACCGCACGGCGTGCGTAGGAGGCGACCGCGGCGGTCTCGCCGTGCATGACGTAGATCTCGGTGGCGGCGGTGCCGAGGGTGAAGGCGTTGTGGCGATTCGCCGTCGGCCCGCCCATGATGTAGTGCGCGGCAGCGCTGCCCTTGCGCAGCACCACCAGCATCATCGGCACGTCGGTCTGCTGGATCGAGTAGATGAGCGACTGGCCGATGCCGAGGAGCTCCGCCTTCTCGGCGGCATCGCCGACGTCGATCCCGGTCGTGTCCTGGAACCAGACGACCGGCACGCGGTCGCGGCCGCATTGGGTGACGAACTCGTTCATCTTGATGAGGCCTTGCCGGTAGAGCTTGCCGCCAATGCCGGGATAGTTGCCGTATTCGGGATAGCCCTTCGGCAGGAACCCTTGCCGGTTGCCGATCGCGCCGACGAGCATGCCGTCCACCTTGACGAGACCCGTATAGACCTCCGGGCCGTAATCGGGGCGGAATTCCATGTGCTCGCTCGCGTCCACGAGGCGCGCGAGGATGTCGTCGAAGACGTAGCCCTCCTTCTGGTTGAAGGGCAGCAGGTGGTAGAGGTCGTCAGCAGGAAAACGCGGCTCGGCCGGCGCGGCCACGCGGAAGAACATCGGGTCGTACGCGGGGAGGGCCCGCATGTACTCCTTGATTCCCTCGAGCACGCCCTTCTCGTCGTCGTATACCCGGCTGATGAATCCGGTCTCGCCGAAATGCGTCTCCACGCGGCCGGGCGGCCGCTCCTTGATGTCGCGCGTCTTCGCAATGAGCTCTTCGAGCCCGGCGACATCGAAGCCGCCCTTGGGCGACATGCCGGAGACAATGCCCGCGCCGCCCACCGCGAGGTTCGCGTCCTTGTGCGCGAGCAGGATCGTCGGGCTGATCGCCTGATAGCCGCCACCTGCGGGGTTGGTACCGTAGATGCCGGCGATGATGGGCACGCCTTCCTGGTTCAACTCGGCATGACGGTAGAAGGGCGTGCCGCTGCCGCGCCGGTCGGCATAGAACTTCTCCTGGTCGGGGAGCTTCACGCCGCTGCAGTTGACCAGCCACACGAGCGGCACGCGCAGACGGCGCGCGAGATTCGTGGTCCTCAGCACGTTCTCCGACTGCCCGGCGATCCAGGCGCCGGCGAGCACCTTGTTGTCGAAGCCGATCACCACCGCCCAGCGTCCGCAGATCTTGGCGAGGCCGTCGGCCACGTTCGTGGTGCCTTCCTCGTTCTCCGCCGGGTTGTAGAGGCTATGCAGCGGTTGCCAAGTGCCGGGATCGACGAGCGCCTCGAGCCGCTGCCACACCGTCAGCATGCCGCGCTTGTTGATGTCCGCTGCGGGAAGGCCGACCTCGCGGCGTGCGGCGGCCGCGGCGGCAATCTCGGCTTCGACGGCCTGGAGCTTCGCGCGGCTCTCCTGCGTGCGCGCGATGCGGTTTTCCTTCAGCGCCTTGCCGAGGTCCGGCATTCTCTCGAAATAGGGTTTCATTCTCTGTTGGGAGTGGCGCCGGTCGCCATGCCGGAAATGATGACTTTCTGGATGTTCGAGGTGCCTTCGACGATCTGCAGCGACTTCGCATCGCGGTAGAAGCGCTCGGCGGGATACTCGGTGGAGAAACCGTAGGAACCGAAGATCTTGATGCACTCGTTTGCCGCATGCACGGCCGCTTCGGACGCGGCGAGCTTGGCGACGGAGGTCTCGTACTGGTTCGGTCTTCCGTGGTCCTTGAGCCAGGCGGCGCGATAGACGAGCATCTGCGCTGCCTGGTGCTCCACCACCATCTCGGCGATCTGCGCCTGGATCATCTGGTGCTGCGAGATCGGTTTGCCGAATTGTCTTCGTTCGTTCGCGTAGTTGATCGCGAGCTCGAGCGCGCCGCCCGCTACGCCGAGCGCGCCCGCCGCACAGCCGAGGCGCGTCTGGTTCAGCTGCCACATGCAGATGCGGAAGCCGTCGCCGGGTCTTCCGAGGACGTTCTCCTTGGGCACCGGCATGCCGTCGAAGACGAACTCGCCCGTCGGCGCGCAATGCAGGCCCAGCTTCGTCTCGATCGGCCGCGCGCTGCAGCCCTTCATCTTCTTCGGCTCGACGAGGAATGCGGTGATGCCCTTGTTGCCCTTCTCGCGGTCGGTGTACGCGTAGAGCAGTCCCGCGTCACCCACATGGGCCTGCGAGATCCACATCTTCGACCCGTGCACCTCCCAGTGATCGCCCTTGTCGACGGCGTGGGTGCGCATGCTCGCGACGTCCGAGCCGGTATTCGATTCGGTCATCGCGAAGAAGCCGAGCTGCGTGCCCGCGACCCAGCCCGGCACATATTTCTTCTTCTGCGCGTCCGTGCCGAACTTGGTTACCGTCAGCGCAGGGCCGAGGTTCTGCATGTTGAACGGCAGGCGCCAGGAGGCGGAGACCTTGGCGATCTGCTCGGCCATCAGCACCGATTCCATGAAGCCCATGCCGCTGCCGCCGAGCGCTTCGGGCAGCGCGCAAGAAAAGAACCCGAGCTCGCCCATCTTCCTCACGCGCTCCGGCTTGAATTCGTGCTTGCGCTCTTCCTGTTCCAGCGTCGGAGCGATCTGTTCGGCGGCGAAGCGCCGCGCCGTGTCCT
Source organism: Burkholderiales bacterium (assembly GCA_035632415.1). Taxonomy (GTDB): domain Bacteria; phylum Pseudomonadota; class Gammaproteobacteria; order Burkholderiales; family SG8-39; genus SCGC-AG-212-J23. The sequence continues at coordinate 8,333 of DASQGW010000003.1, forward strand.
GGATGAGGCGCTGCTCCTCGGTCAGTTCGAAATTCATTCGATCACCACCAGGACGTCGTCCTCCGCCACCTTGTCGCCCTTCTTCACGCGCACCTCCTTCACCGTTCCCGCGCACGGCGAGAAGATCGGGTTCTCCATCTTCAGCGCCTCGATCACGACCAGCTCGTCGTCCTCCTCGACTTTCTTGCCCGGTTCGACGAGGACCGCCCAGATGTTTCCGGCAAGGGGCGCGCGCACTTCTTCGGCCATGGTGTTCCCCTGGAAATTGATTAATTGATGTTCGTCAAAATGTTGCCCGGGTCCCGCCGCTCGGCGCAAGCCCTGCCCGCTCCTTAAATGCCCGAAGTCGACTCCGGCGATGTTGACCTAGATCAGCTTTCCGGGAAACACTTCGCACCGCGTTTGGGAGGACGCTGCCATGACTGCTCTTTCATCGCTCTGGCTGCCGATCGTGGTGTCCGCAGTGCTCGTGTTCATCGCGAGCTCCGTGATCCATATGCTGACCCCATGGCACAAGACCGACTTCGGCAAGCTGCCGGATGAAGACCGCGCGCGCGACGGCCTGCGCGCCCTCGCCCTCCCGCCGGGGGATTACATGACGCCGTGCCCGTCGAGCGCGGAGGAGATGCGATCGCCGGAGTTCAAGGCGAAGCTCGAGCAAGGGCCCCGGGTGGTGATGACCGTCATGCCGAACGGGCCGGTATCGATGGGCAAGAACCTCGCGCAATGGTTCATCTACTGCGTGGTCGTCGGTCTATTCGCCGCCTACATCGTGGGGCGCACCACGCCGCAGGGCGCACCCTACATGCACGTCTTCCAGCTTACCGCCGTGACCACCTTCGTCGGCCACAGCCTTGCGCTCTGGCCGGCGTCGATCTGGTACCAGCGCTCGTGGACCACGACCCTCAAGTCCACCGTCGACGGGGCGATCTACGCGCTCATCACCGCGGGCGTCTTCGGCTGGCTGTGGGCGCGGTAGCCCGTCTCGACATCGGCCCCGCCGGCGACGACGATGTCGCCGAGATCTACGAGATCATCAACGACGCCGCGCGCGCTTACAAGGGCGCCATCCCCGCAGACCGCTGGCATGAGCCCTACATGCCGATGCAGGAGCTCGAATCGGAAATCGCCAAAGGCGTGCGCTTCTATTGCTGCCTGCAGGACGACCGCATCACGGGCGTGATGGGCATCCAGGACGTGAAAGACGTGACGCTCATCCGCCATGCCTACGTGCGTACCACCGCCCGACGGCACGGCATCGGCCAGGCGCTGCTCGAGCATCTCAATCGCCTTGCGACGCGGCCCGTGCTGATCGGCACCTGGAAGGCGGCGACCTGGGCGATCCGCTTCTACGAGAAGAACGGCTTCGAGCTCGTCGGCGACGTGGAGAAGAACCACCTGCTCTCGATGTACTGGACCATCCCGGCGCGTCAGGTCGAGGAATCGGTCGTACTCGTCGATGCAAAATGGCGGCGGCGGTAACGGTTCGGGAGATCTCGGCGGCAGAGTTCGACGAGCCGGCTCTCGTCGAATTGCTGCGCGACGCGGTCGAGGCGGGCGCATCGGTCGGCTATCTGGCGCCGCTCGCGCTCGCTGAGGGCCGCGCGTTCTGGACGGCAGTGAAGAGCGAGCTGGGCGACGGCCGTGTGCTCTTCGGCGCATACCTGGACGGCCGGCTGGTCGGTTCGGTGCAGCTCGCGCCCGTGGCGAAACCGAACGGGCGCCATCGCGCCGAGGTGCAGAAGCTGCTCGTCCTCCGCGCATTCCGCAATCGCGGCATCGGCACGACACTCGTGGCGGCCGTAGAACGCAAGGCGAAGGAGCTCGGCCGCTGGCTCCTCGTGCTCGATACCGTGCCAAAGCAGCCCGCCGAGCGGCTCTACGAGCGCCTCGGTTACCGGCGCGGCGGGGTCGTACCGGACTATGCCGAGAAATCAGGCGGCGGATTTGAGCCGACCGTGATCTTCTATAAGAAGCTCTGATGGCCGGATGGCTCCAGGCCGCCCTCAAGGCGGTCCTTCCCCATGCGGGCGAGCCGGCGGCAAACCAGCCCGATCTCGTGCAGCAACAGATCAGCGAGCTGCAGGCGGCAGTCTCGCAGCAGGCGTCGCATGTGAAAGAGCTCGCCGCGCAGCTGGAGAGCACCGTGCTCGCCCTCGAAAAAGCGGCGCAGCTCGCGGAAGCGAGGCTGCGCCGCGGGCTCGTGTGCACGGCGCTCGCGCTTGCCTTCTCGGTGGCCGCAGTCGGCGTCGCCGTCGTCGCCGTCTTCGCGCGGTGAAGGCGAAGCAGGCGGAGCTCTTCGGCGACGCGCCCGCCCTGCCGGAGGGGTTCGTCTTGCAGCTCGATTTCATTACGCCGAGGAAGAGCGTACCCTTCTCGCAGAAGTTGCAAACCTCTCGCTGCAAGAGGCGAAGTACAAGCAGTACACCGCGCGGCGCCGGATCGCCTACTTCGGCTTCAGCTATGACTTTGTCGAAAATCGCGTGGGCGACGCGCCGCCCGCACCCTCGTTTCTCGCGCCGCTGCGCGCAAAGCTGGCTGCCTGGATGGACGTGTCGCCGCAAGCGCTCGAGCAGGCCCTCGTCACCGAATATCGTCCCGGCACACCGCTCGGCTGGCATCGCGATGCACCGGACTACGGCCGCATCGCCGGCGTCTCGCTCGGCGGCTGGGCACGCATGCGCTTGCGCCGCTACCCGCGCGGCGATGACGAGCCGCGAGTGCTGAATCTGGCGCCGCGCTCCGCCTATCAGATGAACGGGCCTGCGCGCTGGCGCTGGCAGCACTCGATCCCGGCCACTAGGGAGCTGCGCTACTCGATCACCTTCCGCACGCTCAGAGCCGGAAACGAATAAGCCAGGCAGCGAGGGACAAGACGACCCAGCCGGCCAAGGCAGCCGCGAGCGTCTGCCATTCGCCCACGCGAGGGAAGACGTACCAGGCGAGCGCGGCGAAGGCGATGAGCCCGACGCTTCCGGCCACGGCGCCGGCGGCGACCAGTGCAGAGGCGGCGCGGCCGCGGCGCTCGCCGTGCAATCCCTTTTGCCGCTTCTTGTTTCTTTCGTGACGCTCGACCAGCGTCACGCTGGCCGGAAAGATTCCCGGAAAGGCGAGGAAGAGGCCGCCGACCACCGGGCCGAATTCCTTGGCGATCAGGCCGGTGATGGCCGTAACGATGCCTCCGAACAGGAAGCGCACGGCATACTCCCACCAGGCCGTCTGGCAGAGCCGGGAGAACCGGGCTTTGATGATCATGCGCTACCTGAGGCAAGCGGCCCACAGGCCGAAGGCGACGGCAAACCAGGCGATGAGCGCGACCAGCGACCCGGCGATGCTCGACCAGTTGCGTTGCATGAGCAGCCAGGCGGTCACTTGGGAATATGCCGCCAGCGCGAGCGCTCCGGCGATCATCGAGCGCCCTTCGAGCGCTGCGTCCGACGCGCCCTCGGTCATCGCCGTGAGCGCGAGCGTGGCGAGTGCGACCGACGGCGCGGCGGCAAAGATGCCGGCGAAGCGCTTGGGCTGGAACAGCTCGCCGAGCAAGGCGAACGCGGACACCACCACGCCGCCCACGACGAAGCGAATGAGTAGTTCACTCATCGCGTGCATCCCTGCAAAATAGGCTCCCACGCATGAGATTCACCGCGCTTGCCCTCCTCCTCTTCGCCGGTGCCGCGCTCGCCCAGCCGAACGGCATCCTCCTCATCGCCAACCCGGAGCTGTCGGACCCGAACTTCAGGCATACCGTGGTGCTGGTGACGTGGACCGAGGAGGGATCCACGGTCGGCGTGGTTCTCAACCGCCCCTCGCCGCACCGCCTCGCCGACGTGGCGCCGAGCTGGCCCGGAGCCGAGGACTACAAGGGACCGATCTACTCCGGAGGTCCGGTGATGCGGCAGGTGCTGGTGGCGCTCTTCGAATCGAAGGATGAGCCGAAGGCGCGCGCCTTCCGCGTGCTACCGCATCTTTACCTCAGCATGCATCCGGAAAATCTCCAGCCGCTGATTGCGCATCCGCCGGCGCGCATGCGACTTTATGCAGGTTTCTCCGGCTGGGCGCCGCGCCAGCTCGAGGCCGAAGTCGACCGCGGCGGCTGGTTCATGGTGCGCGCAACCGAAGACGTAATATTCCGCAAAGACACTGCCGGAATGTGGGAAGAACTCGTCGAAAAAGCACGGGGTTCCCGCACTTCGCGCGAGCCCGCGGCACGCATCGCCCGGCGCTGACACCCGCCGGGCACCATTCGTTATACTGGCTGCGTGATTCGCCTGCTTCGCGCCTTCGTCGCAGTCATTGCATGCGCCGTTGCCGCGCCTGCGCTCGCGCAAGACGATGCGATGATCCTGATAGCGCATCCTGCGTTCCGCGACCTGGAGTACCGCCAGACCGTGCTGATCGCCGCGCCCGCGCCAAACGGCGGGCACGTCGGCGTAATCCTCAATCGCCCGACGCGCCGCTCCCTGGGCAGCCTCTTCCCCGAGCACGAGCCGTCGAAGAAGGTGATCGATCCCGTTTATTACGGCGGGCCGTTCTCCCGCGGCGCGCTGGTGGCCCTGGTGCACTCCGACCACAGCCCCGGCGCGGGCTCGGTCCCGCTCATGAAGGATCTCTATCTTGCTTTCCGGGCGAACACCATCGACCACGTGATCGAGACCACGCCGAACGACGCGCGCTACTTCGTAGGCTATGTCGGCTGGCGACCGGGAGAGCTGAAGAGCGAGATCGACCGCGGCCTCTGGACGGTGCTCAGCGCCGATATCGACATGGTGTTCCGCAAGGACACCGACGGTCTGTGGGAAGAGTTGCTGCAATCCAGTAAGCGCATTCGCGCCGACTTGCCCGAGGCCTGGCACCTCGCCGCACGCTGAGTTACGTACTTGATACGGAATTCTCGAGCAGCGTTCGGGCACGCCGCAGGCACTCGATGACAGCGTGTTGGGGCGAGCGTCCCGTCACGAACGCAAGGGCGGCGCCAAGCGATCCCCCGATCGGCACGTACTCGACATGCGCCGCCACGATCGTGTGCTGCCCGCCGGGCGCATCGCGCAGTGACAGCGAGCCGAAGCGCAGGAGCTTCTCGCCGCGCACCACCCGCCAGCCGAGTTCCTCTCCGACGGCTTCATGCGTGATCTCGATCTCGCCGTCGGCCGAGAGCGGCAGATTCTCGCGGCGTTGCCAGAATGCATACACCTCATCGCGCGGCCGCGCGATGGTGATCGCTTCCTTGACGACGACTGTCTCGACGAGCGCCGTTTCCGCAGGCCTGCGGTTCACGCGGATCCCGAGCGGCTT
>DASQGW010000004.1:0-4207 GCA_035632415.1 Burkholderiales bacterium
GAGCCGTTCTCGGCGCTCGACGCCGCGGCGGCGCGCCTCACCGAGGGGCTGATCGGCGAGCACGTGGCACGGGGCGGGGCCGCCATCTTCACCACGCACCAGGAGGTCGGCATCACCGCCTCCCGCGTGATCGAGCTCTGACATGCTCGACATCGCGCGCTGCCTCGTCTACCGCGACCTGCTGCTCGCGCTGCGGCAGAAGAGCGACGTGGCGGTGGCGCTGCTGTTCTTCGTCATCGTGGCGAGCCTGTTCCCGCTCGGCGTCGGCGCCGAGCCGAACCTGCTGCGCGCCATCGGCCCGGGCGTGATCTGGGTGGCCGCGCTGCTCTCCTCGATGCTGTCGCTCGCACGGCTGTTCGCCGCCGACCATGCCGACGGCACGCTCGAGCAGATGCTGCTCGGCGCGGCGCCGCTCGGGGTGGTGGTCGCCGCCAAGGCGTTCGCCCACTGGGTGGTCTCGGGGCTGCCGCTCGTGCTGATCGCGCCGGTCATCGCGCTCCAGTACGACGTCGCGACGCCGCTCTACGGCACGCTCGCGCTTTCGCTCCTGCTCGGCACGCCGATCCTCAGCATCATCGGCGCAATCGGCGCCGCGCTCACGCTCGGCCTGCGCGGCGGCGGCATCCTGCTCTCGCTCCTGGTCCTGCCGCTCTATGTCCCTGTCCTCATCATGGGCGCGGGCGCCGTCGAAATGGCGGGCGCAGGCCTCGCGCCCGATGGACAATTGCTGCTGCTGGCAGCGTTCCTCGTCGTAGCAGCGGCCTTTGCGCCGTGGGCGACCGCGGCGGCCCTCAGGATTTCGATCGAGTGACAACCGAAGCCCAACGCATCCACTGGTTCTGGTTCGCCTCGCCGGCCACGTTCTATCCGCTCGCGGCAAAGATCGCCGGGGTGGCGGCCGTGCTCGCCCTGATCTTCACGATCGCCGGCCTTTACGTGGGCTTCATCGTCGCGCCGACCGATGCCGTGCAGGGCGAGGCCTACCGCATCATCTATATCCACGTCCCGGCGGCGTGGATGTCCATGTTCCTCTACGTGATCATGGCGTTCTGGTCGGCCGTGGGCCTCGCCATGAATACGCGGCTCTCGGCGATGGTGGCGCGCTCGCTCGCGCCCACCGGCGCGCTCTTCACGTTCATCGCGCTCTGGACGGGCTCGCTCTGGGGCAAGCCGACCTGGGGCACGTGGTGGGTATGGGATGCGCGCCTCACCTCCGAGCTGATCCTCCTATTCCTCTACTTCGGCTACATGGCGCTGCAGGCCTCGATCGACGAGCGCCGCCGTGCCGACCGCGCCGGCGCGCTCCTCGCCATCGTCGGCGTAGTGAACGTTCCGATCATTTACTACTCAGTCAATTGGTGGAACACGCTGCACCAGGGCGCTTCCGTCAGCCTGACGAAAGCGCCGAGCATGGCGAAGACCATGCTCCTGGGAATGCTCCTGATGGCGCTCGGGTTCTGGATGTACAGCATCGCCGTGACGATGATCCGCGTGCGTTGCGAAATCAGGGAAAACGAAGAATGAGCGAGCTCCTCTATCTGAACGGTTACGGCTTCTACGTGTGGGGCTCGTATTTCGTGAGCTTCGCGCTGCTTGCAGTGGAGCTCGTGATCCTGCGCCAAAGGACCAAACGGACATGAAACCGCGCCATAAGAAGTTCATGTGGATCGCCTTCGGCCTCGCCGCCATCGGAGTGGCGACGGCGCTGGTGCTGACCGCCTTCAACAAGAACCTGGTGTTCTTCTTCACGCCTTCGCAGGTCGCTGCCAACGAGGCGCCGGTCGGGCACACGTTCCGCATCGGCGGCATGGTGGTGCCGGGCAGCCTGAAGCGCGAAGGGATGGAGGTGCGCTTCCAGGTGACCGATACGGCGAAAACGATGCCGGTCGTCTATCGCGGCCAGCTGCCCGATCTCTTCAAGGAAGGCAAGGGCGTGGTCGCGCAAGGAAGCCTCGGTCCCGACGGAGTGTTCACCGCGCGCGAGGTGCTCGCGAAGCACGACGAGAACTACATGCCTCCCGAAGCCGCGCACGCGCTCGAGCAGGGCGCCAAGGCGCAGAAAACCATAAAGGTCCCATGATCCCCGAGCTAGGACAATTCGCGCTTTCGCTCGCCCTGGCGGTCGCCATCGTGCAGGCCGTGCTGCCCATCGTCGGTGCCGCGCGCGGCAACGCCGCGTGGATCGCAGTCGCGCGCCCGGCGGCTCAGACGCTCGCGCTTCTCATCGCGTTCGCTTTCGGCTGCCTGACCTACGCCTTCGTCACCAACGATTGGTCGGTCGCCTACGTGGCCGAGCATTCCAACAGCGCGCTGCCGCTCCACTACCGCATTTCCGGCGTGTGGGGCGGGCACGAAGGCTCGCTCCTCCTCTGGATGCTGATGCTCGGCGTGTGGATGACGGCGGTGAGCCTTTTCAGCGGCCACCTGCCGGAGGAAATGACGGCGCGCGTGCTGGGCGTGATGGGCTTCTTGAGCACGGGCTTCATCGCCTTCATGCTCTTCACGTCCAATCCGTTCGACCGCCTGTTCCCCGCGGCGGCCGATGGGCGCGACCTGAATCCGCTCCTGCAGGACCCGGGCATGGTGCTCCATCCGCCGATGCTCTACATGGGCTATGTCGGTTTCTCGGTCGCCTTTGCCTTCGCCGTGGCGGCGCTCCTCTCCGGCAAGCTCGATGCCGCCTGGGCGCGCTGGTCGCGTCCGTGGACGACCGTCGCGTGGATGTTTCTCACGCTCGGCATCGCGCTCGGCTCGGGCTGGGCTTACTACGAGCTCGGCTGGGGCGGCTGGTGGTTCTGGGATCCGGTCGAGAACGCGTCGTTCATGCCATGGCTCGTCGGCACCGCGCTCATCCATTCGCTCGCGGTCACCGAGAAACGCGGCGGCTTCCGCAGCTGGACCGTGCTCCTCGCCATCGTGGCCTTCGGCCTGTCGCTGCTCGGGACCTTCCTCGTCCGCTCCGGCGTGCTCACCTCGGTGCACGCATTTGCGGTCGATCCGCGCCGCGGGATTTTCATCCTGGGTCTCTTCACGGTGATGATCGGCGGCGCGCTTGCGCTCTATGCGTGGCGCACCGCGCGCATCGGCCTCGGCGGCGACTTTGCACCCGTGTCGCGCGAGTCGTTCATGCTCGCGAACAACGTCCTGCTGGTGGCGGCCGCGGGATCGGTCTTTCTCGGCACAATCTATCCGCTCGCGATCGACGCGCTCGCCGCGGGCAAGATCTCGGTCGGTCCGCCGTACTTCGAGGCGGTCTTCGTGCCCATCATGGCGCCGGCGCTCTTCCTGATGGGCGTCGGTCCGCTCGCGCGCTGGAAGCACGCCAGCATCCCCGAGCTCGCGGTTCTCCTGCGCTGGGCGCTCGGCGTAAGCCTCGCGGTGGGTCTTCTGCTCCCGTTCGCTTTCGGCCAGTGGCATGCGCTCACCGGCTTCGCGCTGGCGCTCGCCGTGTGGGTTGTGGCCACGGCGCTGATCAGCCTGAAGAAGCGCCCGCGGGGTTCGCGCGCCTATCTCGGCATGGTGATCGCGCACATCGGCGTCGCGGTGTTCGTCGTCGGCGTGACCGTGGTCAAGACCTACGAGAGCGACAAGGACCTCAAGATGCGGCCCGGCGACAGCGTGGCGCTCGCAGGCTATGTCTTCCGGCTGGACAGCGTCACCGACACCAAGGGCCCGAACTACGTCGCGGCGCGCGCCAGGCTCTCCGTCACGCGCGACGGCGCGCCGGTGACGGTGCTCTATCCAGAGAAGCGGATCTACACCGTGCAGAACATGCCGATGACCGAGGCCGCCATCGATCCCGGCCCGACGCGCGACCTGTACGCCTCGCTCGGCGATGCGTTCGACGACGGTTCATGGCTCATCAAGGTGCAGCACAAGCCCTTCGTCGACTGGATCTGGAGCGGCTGCATCATCATGGCGCTCGGCGGCTTCCTCGCCGCGAGCGATCGGCGTTACCGCGTTTCCCTGCCGCTGCGCGCGCGAGACCGCGGGGCAGAGGTCGCGGCGTGAAGAAGGCTGTATGGACGATCGGCGTCTTCGTGGCGCTGGTGCTGTTGCTCGCCGTCGGCCTGCGCTTGAATCCGCGTGAAGTGCCGTCGCCGCTCATCGGCAAGCCGGCGCCCGCCTTCGAGTTGCCGCTCCTCATGGACCCCGACAAGCGGTTCTCCGAGAAGACGATGATCGGAAAAGTCTGGATCCTCAACGT
>DASQGW010000005.1:0-31018 GCA_035632415.1 Burkholderiales bacterium
CTGCGCGAGCTCTCCGCGTTCTGGACGCATCCCATCGACGGCCGTTGGCGCCTCCAGCTTTTCGCGTTGAAAGGCTTCGCCACCGGCAGCCCCGACTGGGGCGCCGGACTCAACGCCGCCTACGCCTTCTGAAAGCGCTCGCGTAACAGGAAAAGGGCAATCGCTGCGGCGAGCGTGAGAGCCGCGCCACCGAGCCATGCGGCGTTCCATCCCGCCGCCTTGCTGATCAATCCGCACAGGACGAGCGCGCTCCCCATCGCGAGCGACGCAACGAGCGTCCAGCCGCCCTGATAGGCACCCCGCCTTCCGGGCGGCGCGAGTCGCGCCACGGCGGCGGGCACCGCCGAGCTGAAGATCACCTCGCCGAAACTGTAGACGATCGTGCCGGCGAGGAGCGCAGAGTCCGCGCCCGGAACGAGCGCATAGCAGGCGAGCGCCGCGGCGACGATCGCGCCCGCGAGCCCGAGGAAGCGAAAGGGCCCGTGCGCCTCGATGCGCGTCGCGACCGGCAGGGCAAGCAGCGCGACGAGAATGCTGTTCGCGCCAAGCACGACGCCGATATAGCCCTCCTTCAGGCCGGCGTCGGCGCCCCAGAGCGGCGAGGCGAGGACGAGCATTCCCATGCTGAGCGGAAAGACGAAAGCGATCGCGGCGAAGAGCGCGAAGCGCGGATCGAGGAACGCCGAGAGGGTATCGCGCACGACGCTCGAGCCCGCCGCCGCCTTCTCCATCGGCAGGGGCCCGCGCAGCGCGGCGGCATAAAGCGCCGCGACCAGGACATATCCGGCGGCGCTGCCGGCGGCAAGGAAGCCATAGCCCTGCTGCGCGATGAAGCCGGCGGGGACGACGCCGAGCGTATAGGCGACGCTCATCACGGTGTAGTTCAAAGCGAGGACCGACTGGCGCCGGTCGGGCGGCGCGAGGTCGAGGAGCAGCGCGCTCGCCACCGGCATGTTGATCGCGCCGGTCGTGCCGAGGGCAATGCTCCATATAAGGAGCGCCGCCGGCCCGTCCACCAGCAGGAAGCAAGGCAGGATCACCCCGGTCGCGAGCGCCGAGAAAAGCAGCAGCACGCGGCGGCCGACGCGGTCGGAGAGCGCGCCGAACATCGGCGCAAGCAGCCCGCGCGCGAGGCTCTCGCAAAGGAAGCCGAGGCCGACCAGCGCGACGTCGAGGCCGACGCGGCGGTTGAAGTAGATGCCGAGGAATTGGACCAGGCTCATGCGGGCGGCGATGGCGAGGAAATTCGCGCCCACCACCACGCTGATCCGCCGGTCCAGCGCTAGAAGCCCCAGTAATCGAGTCCTTCTGGGAGCGGCTCGCCCAAGGTGAGGGACGCGAGCTTGGCGTATTGCCCGTCGGAGTAAAGGAGGGGCTTGCCCTTCTGCCCGATCAGGATCTGCTCGACCTGGCCGAGGAAGATGGTGTGCGTGCCGTGCGCGAGCGTCTTCACGACGTGGCAGTCGAACGAGACGAGCGAGTCGATCAGCACCGGCGAGCCCGTCGCGAGCCGCGTCCAGCTGCGTGTCTTGAAGCGCGCCTCGCCGCTCGAGCCGCCGCTGAACGTGGTGGAGAGCTCCCAGTCCTCGGCGCGCAGCACGTTCACGCAGAACACCTTGCCCTTCGCTACCGCGCCATGCGTGGTCGCAAGCTTGTTGATGCACGCGAGCACCGTCGGCGGCTCGGCAGTGGCCGAGCAGACGGCGGTCGCGGTCATCCCGTAGCGATGGCCTGCATGCATGCTGGTGATGATGTTCACCGCGCCGGCGAGCGTGCGCATGCCGATCTTGAATTGCCCGGGATCGACGGGTTTTTGTTCCATGCGAACATTCTATCCATGGACACCGACGGCTTTATCCAGCAGGCCCTCATCTACCTCGGCGCCGGCGTCATCGCCGTGCCGATCTTCACTCGCCTCGGCGCGGGCTCGGTGCTCGGCTACCTCGTCGCCGGCATCGCCATCGGTCCGTGGGGCCTGCGCCTCATCACGGCGCCGCAGACCGTGCTGCATTTCGCCGAGCTCGGCATCGTGCTGCTCCTTTTCCTCGTCGGCCTCGAGCTCAATGCGACGCGCGTGTGGTCGCTGCGCCGCGCGATCTTCGGCCTCGGCACGGCGCAGCTCGTCGTGACGACGCTCGCGGTCGCGGCCCTCGCGATGCTGCTGGGGCAGACGCTCACCGTGGGGCTGATCGCCGGCATGGGCTTCGCCATGTCGTCGACCGCGATCGGGCTCGCCATCCTCACCGAGAAGAACCTGCTGCCGACGCCGGGCGGGCAGGCGTCGTTCGCGGTGCTGCTCTTCCAGGACCTGGCGGTGATCCCTCTGCTCCTGGTGCTCGCCTTCCTCGGCGGCGAGAAGGAGGCATTCCACTGGCTGGATGCCGCCAAGGCCGCGGGCTTCATCGTCGCGCTGATCGCCACCGGGCGAGTGCTCGTGCGTCCGCTCCTTCGCTGGGTGGCGGGGACGAGGCTGCGCGAAGTCTTCGTCGGCTTCTCGCTCTTCCTCGTGCTCGGCAGCGCGGCGCTCGCCGAGGCGGTGGGCCTGTCGATGGCGCTCGGCGCCTTCCTCGCCGGCGTGATGCTCGCCGAGAGCGAATACCGCCACGAGCTCGAGCTCGACATCGATCCGTTCAAGGGGATCCTCCTCGGGCTCTTCTTCATGGCGATCGGCATGTCGGTCGACATCGGCCTCTTCGCGCGCATCCCGCACGTGATCGTCGCGCTGACCCTGGGCCTCGTGGCGCTCAAGGGCGTTCTGCTCTTTCTAAGCGCCAGGCAGTTCGGCTACTGCCGCGGCACGGACGCGGGGCTCTTTGCCGTTGCGCTGTCGCAGGTGGGCGAGTTTGCCTTCGTCCTCTTCACCGCGGCGTCGAACGTGCTGCCGCCGGAAACGGTCGCGCTGCTCAACGCAGTGGTGGCGACCTCGATGCTCACCACGCCGCCGCTCATGATGCTCTTCGAGCGCTACGCCGCGCGCGCCAATCAGCGCACTGAGCGGCGCGCGGCGCGCGCGCCCGACGCGATCGCCGAGGCGAATCCGGTGATCGTCGCCGGCTTCGGCCGCTTCGGCCAGGTGGTGGTGCGCGTGCTGCGCGGCCTCGGCATCCGGGTGACGGTGATCGACCACGATCCGGCGCAGATCGAGACCGTGCGCCGCTTCGGCTTCAAGGCCTACTACGGCGACGCGACGCGCATGGATCTGCTCGAATCGGCGGGCGCCGCGCGCGCGCGGCTGCTCCTCGTCGCGATCGACGATCCGGAGGCGGCGATGCGCACTGTGAAGCGCGTACGGAGCCGCTTTCCGAGCCTGGAGCTTCTCGTGCGCGCTCACAGCCGCACAGACGCGTACGAATACGCGGAGATGGGCGTCCCCGCGATCCGCGAGCTCTTCGGCTCCTCGCTCGACGCCGCGACCGAGCTCCTCACCGCGCTTGGCTACGAGCCGGCCGCCGCCGGGCGCATCGTGCAGCGCTTCCGCGAGCACGACGAGGGCCAGCTCGCCAACGCCGCGCCCTACCGCAAGGACATGACCAAGCTGATTGCGCTCAGCGAGCAGGGCCGGCGCGACATCGCGCAGCTGCTAGCGTCGGAGATTGACCAGCACGATGCCCGCCCCGACCGCGAGCGCGGCGAGCATGAAATGTCCGGTCAGCGGCTCTCCTAGGAAGAAGACGCCGGCAAGGACGCCGAGGAGCGGCGTGACGAACGACAGCACGCCGAGGGGCGCCGCGAGGTAGTGGCGCAGCAGCCAGAACCAGGCGAGCAGCGTAGCGAACCCGGAGAGGATCCCCTGGTAGGCGAGGCTCAGCACGGCGACGCCGGAGAGCGAAACGACGCCGGGCTCGCCGAGCGCGAGCGACGCGAGCGGAAGCAGGATCGCCGCGCATGCGATCTGGTAGAGGAAGGTCTTCGTCGCCGGGATCCGGGCGAGCTTCGTCGCGCGGATCATCACGGTGGTCGTCGCCCAGAGGAGCGCGGCGATCACGCCGCAGGCATCCCCGAGCAGGGTCGAGCCGTGCGCCGCCGTGAACCCGTCGGAGAACGCGACCGCCACGCCGGCGAAGGCGAGCAGCACGCCGAGCCACTGCGCCGGCGCGAGCTGCTCGCCCGGCACCGAGGCATGCAGCCCCAGCGCGGCGAAGATCGGCGCGAGGTACACGAACACCGACATGCGCGACGCCGCGGTATAGCCGAGGCCGTAGTAGATGAACATGAACTCCACCGCGAACAAGAGCCCGGCCACCGTCCCCGCGGCAAGGCTGCCGTCGCGCTCGAAGAGGGGAATGCCGCGAAGGCGCGCCCACGCGAGCACCAGTAGCGTCGCGATGATCGAGCGGAGGCCGCCCTGCATGAGGAGCGACACGTCCGGCGCGGTAACCTTGATCACCACCTGCTGCACGCCCCACACCGCGCAAAGCACCAGCATGACGCCGAACGCCGTGGCGTCGAGCGGCCTGCGCTCGGCTAGCGCCAAAGCCGCTCGCCCATGCGGGTCGCGAGGGGGACGAGGACCAGCGGGCCCGTCGTCCGGCCGCTCTCCAGCAGCCGGTGCGCTTCGGCCGCCTGTTCGAGCGGCAGGAAGCGCGGCGTCGGCTGCTTGAGCGTGCCGCCAGCGAGCGCGGCGAAGAGTTCCTGCGCCGCCGCCTCCAGCTCAGGGCGGTTCGCGGTGTAGTCGCTGAACCGGACCCAGGAAACCGAAAGGCTGCCGCGATCGCGCAGTTCGTTCACGGGAAACGGCGGCACCAGCCCGGAGGAATTGCCGAAGCAGACGAGGTGTCCGCGGGGCGCGAGGCAGGAGAGCGATCCCTCCCACGTGTCGCGGCCGACCGCGTCGTAGACCACCGCTGCGCCGCCGCCCGAGAGCTCGCGCACACGCGCGGACCAGTCGTCGCGGCCGCGGACGAACACGGTCTCATATCCCGCCGCGCGCGCCGCCGCGACTTTGTCGTGCGAACCGACGACGCCGACCGCATGCGCGCCGATCGCGCGCAACCATTGCCCCGCCAGCGTACCGACGCCGCCGGCGGCGGAGTGCACCACTGCCCAGGCGCCCGTTGTAACGCGGAAGACGCGCCGCACGAGCATGTGCACCGTGAGGCCCTTGAGGAGGAGCGCGGCCGCGTCGCGATCCGAAACGCCCGCCGGCAGCGCAACGCAGCGCGCCGCCGGGAAGTTACGCACCTCGCGGTAGGCGCCGATCGGCCCGGAGGCATAGGCCACGCGGTCACCGACCCGGAAGTGCTCGACGCCCTGGCCCAGCGCTTCGACCACGCCCGCCGCCTCGATTCCCAGCACCAGCGGCATCGGCATGGCGCGAAGCGGCGCGTAGTCGCCGCGCCTGCCGTGCACGTCGGTGAAGTTCACGCCGATCGCGGTCTGCCGGATGCGCACCTCGCCCGGACCCGGTGCGCTGTCCGGAACGGTGCGAGCTTCCAGTACTTCGGGACCGCCGAAGCGGTTGATTACGATTTCGCGCGCCATATTCTCACCATCAGGAAAAGCTGGATCACCGCGGATAGGGCGAGCGCAGCGGAGTAGCCGCGCGGGTTCCAGCCGCCCGCGGCGGTGCGCGGCCAGAGATCGAGCACCCAGCCGATCGCGGTCTGCAGCAGGAACGCTCCGCCGAGTGTCAGCGTGTTGGCGGCGGTCGACACGCGGGCCATCTGGTCGGCGGGGAACATCTGACCGACGACGACGTAGCCCGAAGCCGCGCCGGAGGCAAAAAGGGCGAACAGCACCCAGACGATCGGCACTGCGGCGCCGCCGGGCCGCAGCGCAAGGCCCACTTGCGCGGCGAGCAATCCCGCGTTGCAAAGGAGCACAACCCGCATCGCCGGATAGCCGCGTGCCTGCGCGCGGCTGGTCAGTGCGCCGATGGCCACCATGCCCGCCGTCATCCCCAGCGTATAGGCGAGCAGCGTATTCGCCCTCGCCGCGCCATCGTAGCCCGCGACATCGCGCAGCCAGGGCCCGGCCCAGAGGCCGAGGTAGGTGAAATTGAGCACGGACAGCGCCGCGACCGCGGGCGCATGGCGCCAGAAGACCCGTGAGCGCAGGATCGACAGCATCACCGCGAGCTCGGCGTTCAAATCGGCGCGCGCCGCGCGCGCCGGCTTGTCGCGAACCGAGAGCGCGATCCAGACGGCGACCGCGAGCGACATGGCGCAAAGCACCCACAGCACGCCGCGCCAGCCGAGGGTGGGGAGCGCCATCTGCACCGGCCGCGTGGCGAGCACGCTGCCGAGGCCGCCGATCGCGACGGCGATGCCCGTCATGCTTGCCACTTTCGCCGGCGCAAACCACTGCGTGTTCGCCTTGAGCACGGCCATCAGCCCCGCCGACACGCCGATGCCCAGGACGACGCGCGCCACCGCGAAGCCGAACAGGCTGTCGGACACCGCAAACACGGCGAAGCCGGTGGCGGCGACGAGACTGAACGCTGCCTGCACGCGCCGCGGCCCGAGGAGGTCGAGCGCTACGCCTGCCGGCAGCTGCACGACCGCATAGGCGGCAAACATGCACGCGGCGAGCAAGCCAAGCTCGCTCGCTGAAAAGGAGAACTCGACGGCCAGTACCGGGCCGATGACCGCCATGATGGTGCGCGAGGCCTGGTTGATGAGCCCGAGCATCGCGAGCGGAAGCGTGACGTGGAGAAAAGGCCGCCGCACTAGAATCCATCCGGATGAATCGAGTCGTCATTGCGCCGCCCAGCCCCGGCCTCGACATGGCTACCGGCTATGGCTGGGTGCAAAGCAGCGCGATCCGCGCCGGTGACTATCTCTTCGTCTCGGGCGTGCTGCCCATCGATCCGCAGACCGGCGAACGGCTGCAGGGCACGCTCACGAGCGAGGCGCACCGCGCGTTCCAGAACCTGAAGCTGGTGCTGGAGAGCGCCGGCTCCTCGCTCGAGCGCCTGGTGCAGGTGCGCGCCATGATCTACGACCGCATCGAGTACGACGCCCTGAACCGCGTCTACCGCCAATACGTGCCCGGCGGACCGCCGGCGCGCACGGTGTGGAGCGTGCGCATCATGGACGCCTTCAAGGTGCAGCTCGACGCCATCGCCGTCATCTAGAGGAGGAAGCGCTTGGCCCGCCGCGAGATCATCGTGCCCCGCAACGACAAGCTGAACGTCTCCCGCAACTTCAACCTGCCGCACAGCCCCGGCATCCGCGCCGGCGACTTCATCTTCCTCTCCGGCATGCTCTCCACCGACCCGCAGACCGGCGAGCGCAGCCCCGGCACCATGGCCCACGAGACGCGCCAGACGCTCGCCAACATGCGCCACCTGCTGGAGTCGGCCGGCTCTTCGCTCGAGCGTGTCGTCAAGATCAACATTCTCCTCTACGACCTGCTCGAGTTCGAGAACATGGACGCGGTCTATCGGCAGTTCTTTCCCAAGGACCCGCCCGCGCGCACCACCTGCGGCGTCCAGCTCTCGGCGGGAATGAAGATCGAGATCGAGTGCATCGCCCTCGCCGGCTAAGCCGTCTCGTGGCTGCGCTCGATCTTGCGCTTGATGTGCTCGCCGGCGCTGATCACCGGATAGCGCGGCTTCTCGCCGGCGGCGAGGCAGGTCGGCACGCACTCGATGCGCTGGTCGTAGTTCGGATGCACGAACATCCCGATCGATAGCCGGCGGCTCGCGGGCCTGCCAAGCGCGGGATTCACTACGCGATGCAAGGTGGAAGCCCACCGGTCGTTGGTCCAGCGCGCCATCATGTCGCCGAGGTTCACGACGAACTCGCCGGCACGCGGCTGCACGGGCGCCCAGGCGCCGTCGGGCATGCGCACCTCCAGGCCGCCTTCCGCATCGGTCGCGGCGAGGAGCGTCATCGCGCCGTAGTCGGTGTGCGCGCCGGTGCGGAGCTGCCCGGGCAGCGGCGGCTTCTCGAGCGCCGGATAGTGATGGCACGACATGATGCTGAAGTGGCGCTCGAGCGTGCCGCCGAAGTAGCTTTCCGGAAGCTTCAGCGCCACCGCGAAGACGCGCATCATGTCGCGCGCTAGGCGCTCGTACTCGCGGTAGAGCGCCACCAGCGTCGGCTCGAGCTCATCCGGGATCACGTTGGGCGCGTAACTCGTCGCCGCCTCGGGCAGCTTCGCATAGTAGGCGCGATGGTCGTCGATCGGGCCGAGGAAAACGGTTTCGCGCAGATCCGGCGGCGTCTGTGTGCCGAGGGTATAGGCGAGACCGCGCGTCGCGAAACCGTGGTAGCCGCGTTGCTTTGACGGACCGGTCGGATGCCAGCGGTTCTTCGCTTCCACCGGCAGGTCGAAGAAAGCAAAGAGCTCGCGCTGCGCACGCGAAAGCAGCTCCTGCGGGAAACCGTGGCCGGAGATGATGAGAAAGCCGGTCTCTTCGCAGGTGCGCGCCACCTCGGCGGCCACCGCGCGCTTGCCGGCGGCCTCGTTCCTCAGGAACGGGTCGATGTCGATGGTTGGTACCGTGCTCATGGTCTCCTCATCAGAGATGTTGGAGGATGAAGTCGGCCTTCGCCTGCGCCGTATCGACGACGAACTGCGCCTGCGGTACGCAACGCGCGAACACGTCCTGGCGTGAGCTGAACACCACCGCTTTTCCGACTTCCGCCAGCCGGCGCCGCATCGGGTACTCCATCACCGCCCGCCAGGCGGGCGCGAAGCTCGCCGGCCGCTTCATCGCCTCGCCCACCTCGATCGTCAGCCG
Source organism: Burkholderiales bacterium (assembly GCA_035632415.1). Classification (GTDB taxonomy): domain Bacteria; phylum Pseudomonadota; class Gammaproteobacteria; order Burkholderiales; family SG8-39; genus SCGC-AG-212-J23. Next base: position 8,690 of record DASQGW010000005.1, read on the forward strand.
CGCCGGATCGATGCGCGGCTCGACGGCGCGCGCATTTTCCCGCCGTCGGTCGTACCAGGGCCACCAGAGCTCCATGTCGCGCCGCATATGCCACACGCGCAGCAGGTGCTCGCCGTTCCAGGCGGGCGTCACGGGCTCCACGCCCTTCAGCCACCCGTCCGCCACGGCCTTCTCCACTGCGATCGGCGCATCGACGAGCAGCGTGCGAATACGTCGCGGCGCACGCAGAGCGGCCTCCACCGCCACGGCGGCGCCACCGTTGTGACCGTAAAGGTGCACCGCACCGATGAGCATGCGATCCAGGAGCTTGAGGAGCGCATCGGTCCAGGCTGCGATACTCTGCGGGCCCAAGGGATCTGACTCTCCGTGCCCCGGCAGATCGAAGGCCAGTGCCGGATGCTTTGCGCCGATCGCGCGGACCAGCTCGTCATACAGGGCGGACGACCCGGGTGCGTGGTGCACGATGATCACGGGTTCATGCAGCCGCCCGACGCTTCGCACGAGCATCTGCGCGCCGTCCACGTCGACGTAATCGGTCGTCGAGCGACCTGCGAGCGCTGCGCACGCCGGCGCGGCCGGCGGCGACGCTTTCGCCGGATGCCTGGTCAGAATCTCCAGCTCAGCCAGCGCAGCCGCCCGCGCATCGCGCGGCATTTCCTGCGTCCAGGTGCCCTGCGGGAACTGCTGCAGCGTCTTCAGCTGGTTGTCGCCCGGCCGGGCGCCGAAGCAGACCGGCACCTTCAGATCCCGCAACGCCTCGAGGCCGCGGTGCCGGTACGCCGTCGCGTATACGACCCGGTAGCTGTCGCCCGCCTCGAGCAGCTCGATCACCCCGCGGTGGAGAAAGTCGAGGTCGGGCACGTCGCTGTCGGCACGGTGCGAAAGGCGCTGCTCGTTCCACGGCCAGAACACGTGCTGGTCGCGATAGCGAAACCACAGCCACAGCAAGTGGCCGCCATCGAAGGAGGGCACGATGGGCGCGAGATAGCTTTCCAGCCGCGCCTTCTTCGTTTCCGCGGAAAAGATCGGAAACCCATCGGTGAGCGCCATCGCGCAGCGCTGCCGATGTCGTGCCGCAAACTCGACCGCGATCTGCGCACCGGTATGGCGACCATAGGCCGCCGCCTGCTCGATGCCAAGCGCGGCAAGTGTATCGGCCAGCGCATCGGCCAGGTCCTCGGTCTCCGGCTGCGCCATGGGCAGGAGATCCGACAGGCCGAAGCCGGGCGTATCGAAGGCGATGGCGGTGAAGCGCTGTGCGAACGTCTCGAGCGGCAGGCGCAGCACTTTCGCCGAGCAGGGCGACGCATGCAGCAGCACCACGGCGGGGCCGTCGCCCGCGCGGTGATAGTGCACCCGCCGGTTGCCGACGGTGACGAAGTGTTTCGTGATTTTCAAAGGCCGAGCGCCCCCGGGTTCATGTGACCGTCCGGATCCAGCGCGCGCTTGATGCGCGACACGAGATCGCGCGACCCGGGGTCCATCGACTCGATCAGGCGATAGAACCGGCCGACCTGCGCATGGACCGCGCCGTGACGGGCGAAGACTTCGCGCAGCTCGGCCCGCAGACGCCGCACCAGCTCGCGCGCAGCCTGGTTTTCGGCGCCGCCGGCGAAGCGCGCGCGATTGCGCTTGGAAAGATGAGCGAGCTGGATAGGGTCGAGCGCGTCGCGCCAGTAGAACAGCGGCTCGATGGTGACGTACGGACCCGTCGAGGACACGAGCCACTGCGCGCTCACACCGGCGCGCGCGAGCGCCTCGGCGTTCGAATCCAGGTGGGAACGCAGATCCGCCATGCAGGCGCGCGCACGCGAGAGCGGCAGCACGCCGTGCACCGGGACCCAGCGCTCGCCGGCCGGGCCGACGAGCCCGCGAATCGAGTAGGGCTTTGCCCGGAGCGTCTTCGGCACCACGTTGTCGATCTCGGCGGCGCGGAACTGATCGGCGAGCAGCTTGCGCGCACGGTCGAGCTGAGCCAGCGCTGCCGTTTCGGTGGCGGCTTCGGACGTCAGATGCAGCGACCAGGGATGCTCGCCGAGCGCGTTGCGCCCGCGCGCGAGCTGCGCGACGTCCTTCACCGCCTGGCCGAGCGAGCCCGCTCCCTTCACGACGGCGCCGAGAATTTTCGCCGCCTCGCCGGCTTCGACTCTGCTCGCGGCCGCGCCCCTGGCCTGGTCCAGGGCAAAGGCGCGAATCCCGGGCAAGCGCCTCATTAGCGCTGCAACCGCAGCGGTCAGCTCTTCGCCATCGGCGAAGCCGAACGACGCGAAGGCCGCCCGCTGCTCGGGCGCGAGGCGCAACACGACCTCGGTCTTGATCCCGAAGGCGCCGCAATCGCCGAGGAAAACGCCGGTCAGGTCCGGGCCGCTATAGCGCTGGAATGGCGAAGCATCGGTGCGCGCGGCGGAGCCCGTGCGCGCGACCGTGCCGTCCGCGAGCACCACCGTCAACCCGATGACGCCGTCCATGCCGCCCGGCAGGTTCTGCGATGCGAGGCCACCCACGGTGGAATGGCTGCCGGAGATCGGACTTCGTTGTACGGCCTGCAGGCCGCTCGGCTTCAGCGCGGCCGCGACTTTCTCCCACGTGCAGCCCGCGCCGACGACCGCGTAGAGATCATCCGCGTGGATCTCGATCGCATCGAGGCGAGCGGTGTCAACCACCACGGCGGGAGCATGCGGGACCACGCCGGCGGTATAGGAGAGGCCCGCGCCCCGCGGCACGATGCCCTTCGCCTCTTTATTGAGCAAGGAAACGGCGCGCGCGGTTTCGGTGGTGGAACCCGGGCGCACGACAAGGTCGGCGACGACCGCGTCGGGCCAGACGAAGATGTCGGACGAGGCGTAGCGGCGCGCGGCCTCGTCGGCAAGGACGTTCGCCGGGCCCACGATCTGGGCGAGCGATTGCTGGAGCATCAGACCTTGAGGTTGAAGATGCGCAGCGCGTTATCCCGCAGGATCTTGCGCAGCGGCTCGGGACGGAAGTCGAGGTCCATGATCTCGGGAATGGCGCGCTCGGGGTCGATCACCGCCCAGTCGGTGCCGAACAGGAACTTGTCCTGGCCGTAGGTATTGGCGTAGTGCACCGCCTGCTGCGGCCAGTGCTTGGGCGCGTAGGCATCGCCCGCCATGTAGACATTCGGATGCTTCCAGCAGCAGGAGATCATCTCGTCGGTCCACGGATAACCGAGGTGGATGCCGATCAGCGTCAGCTCGGGGAAGTGGATCGCCACCTTGTCGAGCGTCATCGGCCGGCCGACGGAGGGCAGCCGGCGATCCTTCTGGTACACGAGGCAGTGGCCGACCTGCATCATGACCGGGATCTCGAGCTCGGCGCAGCGCGCGTAGTACGGATACCAGACGGCGCTGTCGGGCGCCTCGCCGAACCAGTGCGGGTAGAAGTGCGCGCCGACGAAGCCGTACTCCTTCACCGCCACGTCGAGCTCCTTCAGCGCCTTGATGCCGCGCGTCGGATCGAGCCCGGCCAGGCCGGAGAAGCGGTGCGGATACTTCTGGCAGATCTCCGCCACCCATTCGTACGGAATCTCGGTCGACCCCTTGACGCGCAGGTCGCCCCATCGGCAGGCGACGAGCAGGGAGCGCTCGATGCCGGCGCGGTCCATCTTCTGGAGGTACTGCTCGATCGTCACGCCGCGGCGATCGCCGCCTTTCGTCTTCACCTTGGAACGGAAGTCGTCGTCGGTGGGAATGCGCCCGGCGGCGAACGCCTCGGGCGTAAACAGGTTGACGACGATATCGATGGCGCCGTAGCCGAGCTTCGTCGCCTTTGCGTCGAATGGATAAGCGGTGGGCAATCGGTTCCCCTTTTATGAAATCAGTACGTTGGCGCCCTCGGCGATGCGAATGCACGCCGCCGAGTGCGCCTCGCCGAGCGGCGTCGACGGCGGGCGCGCCAAGCGGCACGATGGGATCGCCGCCGGACAGCGCGAAGCAAAGGCGCACCCCGGCGGCAGGTCGATCGGGCTCGGCGTCTCGCCGATCAGCGGGTGGCGCGCAAGCTTCGCGTCCGGATCGGGCGGCAGGTTGGCCGAGAGCAGGGTCTGCGTATAAGGGTGCGCAGGCGCCGAGAAAATCGACCGGGTCGCGCCCTGCTCCACGACGTTGCCGAGGTAGAGGACGAGCAGGCGGTCCGTCACGAGCTCCACCGTATCGAGGTCGTGGCTGATGAAGAGAATCGCCACGCCCGACTCGCGGCGGATCTCCTCCAGCAGCTTCAGGATCCCGGCGCGCACCGAGAGATCGAGCGAGCTCGTCGGCTCGTCGAGCACGATCAGCTTCGGCTCGGTGGCGAGCGCGCGCGCGATGGACACCCGCTGTAGCTGACCGCCGGACAGCTCGTTCGGGAAGCGCTCGAGCGATGCAACGGGCAGGTGCACGCGCTGCGCCAGATCTCGCACCCGCGAGCCCCGGGCGCGAGCGCCCAGATCGGTGTGCAGCTTGAGCGGCTCCTCGAGCGCGCGGCCGATCGTCATGCGCGGATTGAGCGCGCCCCAAGGATCCTGGAACACGATCTGGAGCTTCGCCCGCAAGCCGCGCATCTCGGCTTCCGGCAGCGAAGTGATATCGCGACCATCAAAGCGGATGCTTCCCGAGGTCGCCGGAAGCAGCCGCGTCACCAGCATGCCGAGGGTCGACTTGCCCGAACCGCTCTCGCCGACGAGGCCCACCGCCTCGCCGGCCGCGACGTGGAAGTCGACGCCGTTCACCGCGTGGACGTTTCCGAATCGCTTCACCAGCTGCTTGACGTCCAGAATCATGGTTCGGTGGCGAAGTGGCAGAGCGCCGCGTGCTTGCCGGGGAACGGCACATTGGGCGGCGGCTGCACGCAGATGTCTGCGGCGCGGGCGCAGCGATCGCGATACAGGCAGCCCTCGGGGAGCGCATAGAGGTCGGGCGGCGTGCCGCCCACCTCGCCGAAGCCGCGCTCGGCGATGCGCTTCGGCGTGGAGGCGATGAGCGCCCTTGTGTAGGGATGGCGCTGCTCGCGGAACACCGCGCGCGTCGGCCCCTGCTCGGCGATCACGCCGGCGAACATGACGGCAATGCGGTCGCAGTAGTGCGCGACGATGCCGAGGTCGTGCGTGATGAGGATGGCGCTCATGCGATGCGCACGCACCAGCTCGCGCAGCGTGTCGAGCACCTCGGCCTGCACCGTCACGTCGAGGCCGGTGGTCGGCTCGTCGGCGATGACCAGGCGCGGCTGGTTGACGAGCGCCATGGCGATGAGCACGCGCTGCGCCATGCCGCCGGAGAGCTCGTGCGGCCACGCGTGCATGCGCTGCTCGGGGGCCGGAATGCGCACTTCCGCCAGCATCTCGCCGGCGCGGCGCCAGGCATCGGCTTTCGATACCCGCCTGTGCTCGCGCTGCATGCGCACGAGCTGCTCGCCGATGCGTGTGAGCGGATCGAGCGACGTCTGCGGCGACTGCGGGATCATGGTGACTCGCGTGCCGCGGACATGGTCGCGTGCGCCACTCGCCAGGGGCGCGAGCTCGCGGTCCTCGAAGCGGATGCGGCCTCGCGTCACCCTCGCGGGCGGCTGCAGCAGGCCGAGCAGCGCCAGCGCGGTAAGGGATTTGCCGGCACCCGTTTCGCCGACGAGTCCCAGCACCTCGCCCTCTTCCACTTCGAACGACACGCCGTTCAGCGCGCGCGCCACGCGCAGCCGGTTGTCGAGTCCGCGCGAGACGAAGTGGACGTGCAGGTCCTCGACGGAAAGCAGGCTCATTTGCCGCTCATTTTCCAGTGGCCTTGCGCCGCGGGTCGAGGATGTCGGTCAGGCCGTCGCCCAGCAGGTTGAAGCCGAGCACGAGGCCGATGAGCGCGAGTCCCGGGAAGGTGGCGACCCACCATTCGCCGCTGATCACATACTCGGCGCCCTGGCGGATCATCGCGCCCCACTCCGGCGCCGGCGCCTGGATGCCGACGCCGATGAAGGCGAGCGTGGCGCTGATCCGCACCGCCCATGCCATGCGGACCGGTAATTGCGCGGTGGCGCCGAGGATGGCATTGGGAAATATATGGACGAGCATCACGCGCCACGGCGGATTGCCCACCGCGATCGCCGCGCGCACGAAGGTGGCGTCGCGCAGCGCAAGAACCTCGGCGCGCACCACGCGGGCGAAGATCGGGCTGTCCAGGAATCCGATCACCAGCACCACGTTGACGAGGCTCGCGCCCGTGGCGGCCACCACGGCGAGGGCCAGGATGATGGATGGAAAGGCGCGCAGCACGTCGAGCACGCGCAGCAGCGCCTCGTCCACCACGCCGCCCTTGTAGCCGGCGATCACGCCCAGCGGCACGCCGATCAGCACCATGATGAGGCCGGCCGGCACCGAGATGCCGAAGGCGTAGCGCGTGCCGTGGAGCACGCGCGACAGCACATCCATGCCGTTGCCGTCGGTGCCGAGCAGGAATTTGCCGCCGGGCGGCTTCAGGACTTCGTAGGGAAACGTGTGCGTCGGACCGTAGGGCGAGATCACGTCGGCGAGGAACGCGGTCAGAAGCAGGACGCCGACGATGGCCGCGCCGGCGGCAAAAGTGGGGCTGCGCCGCGCGATGCCGAGAGGCAGGACGAGCGAGCTCATGCGCGGAGCTGGGCGCGCGGCTCGAGCACGAGCACCGCCAGATCGACGACGAGGAACACCACCACCGAGAACAGCGCGAGCGTCAGCACGTAGCCCTGCACGACGGCGAAGTCGCCCTGCAGGATGGCGTTGAGGCCGTACTGCCCGAGCCCGCCCCAGGAAAAGATGTACTCGATGAGCGACGCGGCGGCGAGGAGCGAGGTGAGCTCGGTGCCGAGGAAGGTGAGCACGGGCGCGAGCGAGTTCCTGAGCGCCATGCGCCGCAGCGTGCGACGCGAGAAGCCGGACGCGCGCGCGAAGCGCATGTAATCCGAGCCGAAGACCTCAATCGCGATGGCGCGGGTGTGCTTGATGATGGGCGCCATCGCGAGCAGTGCAAAGCACGCCACAGGCAGGACGAGCTGCGCGGCCGCCGAGCGGGCCGCGGCCCAGTTCGCGGAGATCAGGCTGTCGACGAGGACGCTGCCCGTCACGACCGGCGGCGCGATGACCTCCAGGCTCACCCTTCCCATCGGCGGCGGCGCCCAGCGCAGGAAATAGAAGAACACCAGGATGGCCATCAGGCCCATCCAGTAGGTCGGAATCGAGAACGCCGTGAGCGCACCGAAGCGCGTGATCTGGTCGAAGCGCCCGTTCGGGCGCATGGCCGCTCGGATGCCGACCGGAATGCCGACGAACGCCGCGAGCCCCACGGCGAGGACGACGAGCTCGAGCGTGATCGGGAAGTGGGTGACGATCTCCCGCAGCACCGGCGCCCCGCCCTGCCACGAGCGCCCGAGGTCGCCGTGCGCGAGGTGCTCGACGTAGGTCACGAACTGCTGCAGAAGCGGCCGGTCGAGATCGAGTTCCTTGCGAATCATGGCATACGTCGACGCATCGGCAAGCGGCCCGGCCAGCATGGCCACCGGGTCCTGGTGGCCGATGCGGATCAGCATGAAGGTCAGGAACACGATGCCGAGCACGACCGGCACCGCCACCGCCAGGCGCAGCGCGAGGAAACGCGCGATCAGCACGCCACGTCTATTTCCGGCAAACCAGGTCCTTCCACATCAGGCGGTTGTGCGGCCGCCACAGGTAGCCCTGGATGCACGCGGAGAACACCTCGTGCGTGCCAGGCAGGAAAGTCTCGACGAACGTGGCGTAGTCTGCCTGCTCCTTCTGCGCGTCGGCGACGATCTCGAGCCACCTGGCGTCGTCGCGCTCAGCCACCGAGGCGTCGATCAGCTTGTCGAGCTTGGGATCGCAGTTTGCGTTCACGTTCGAGCCGCCTTTACAGTGGGCCGTGAGGAACATCGTATAGGACGGATCGGGCACGAAGCCCGAGGTAAGGTGCGTGAGGAACGGGATCGACCACGAATTGATCGCGCGCCGCGCGTTCATCTCGGCCGGGGAGATGCGCTTCGGCGTCACGCGGATGCCGGCCTGGGCGAGGGAGGCCTGCATCTGCAGCGCGAGCGGCTCCTCCCACCACCAGTTGGTGCTGTACTCGAGCGTGGTGTCGAAGCCGTTGGGCAAGCCCGCCTCCGCCAGAAGCTGCTTCGCCTTCGCATAGTCGGTCTCGTAGTGGTAGGCATCGATCGCGCCCGGAATTGGCGGGCTCAGCATCGAGCGCGCGCGGGTGCCGAGGCCGAGGAACACCGCCTCGCCGATCGCCTTGTAGTCGGTGGCATAGGCGACCGCCTGGCGCACCTTCTGCTTGTCGAAGGGCGGGAATTTCGGATTCATGCGCACCGTCGCCGCGCCGGGAGCGGCCACGCTTTCCACCTTGACGGTGCGATCGGACTTGAGCTCCTTGATCTGCTGCAGCGGGATCTGCTCCGCGTACTGCACCTGGCCGGTGCGCACCAGTGCGACGCGCGTGGCGGCCGACGGCACTTCCCGCCAGATGACGCGCGTATAGAACGGCTTGTCGAACACGTAGTTCGGGTTGACGACGAAGACCGCCTGCTGCCCCGCCTGCACCGACTGCAGGTGATAGGGGCCGTAGCCGGCGGTGTTGGCGGCGAGCCACTTCGTCGCGTAGGGGTCCTCGGCGGTGGCGTGCTTCTTCGCCTCGGTCGAATCGAACAGCGTCGGGATGTGCAGCGTGAGCGAGGAGAGGAAGATGCGGTTCGGCTCGGACAGCGTGAATCGCACCTCGTCCGGCGCGATCGCCTCGACCTTCTGGACGCGGTCGACGTTCTTCATGAAGAGCCCGGTGCGCTTCTGCCAGGCCGACTTCTCGTAGGTCCACACCACGTCGGCGGCGCTGAGCTCGTTGCCGAACGGGCTCTTCACGCCCTTGCGCAGCTTGAAGACGTAGGTCTTGCCGTCGGGCGAGACGGTCCACTTCTCCGCGAAGTGCGGCTCGAGCTTCGTGAAATCGAGCGAGCGCTTGCCGTCGCCGCCGCCCAGCCCGAAGCGCGTGAGCCCCTCGTAGACGTTCACCGTCGACTCGATCTGCCCCGGTACCCAGATGTCCGGGTCGAAGCCCTTCGGGGTGGCGGTCATCGCGATCACCAGCGTGTTCTGCTGGGAAAACGCCGGCGCCGCCAGGCCGGCGGCGAGCACGGTAGCGAAAACTGCATGGCAAAGCTTCATCGGACTCCTCCTCGTTCGAATTGATGGATCTCGCGCAGCGCGCGGCGCAGGACCTTGCCCATGGTATTGCGCGGCAGCTGGTCCAGGAACCGGATCTCCTTGGGCACCTTGTAGCGCGAAAGCTTGTCGCGGCAGGCGGCCATCAGGTCCTCTGCGCTCGCATTCATGCCCGGGCGCAGCACCACGAACGCCGTCACCTGCTCGCCCCAGTAGGGATGCGGCACGCCGGCAACGGCGCACTCGGTCACCGCCGGCTGGCTGAGCAGCACCTCCTCCACCTCGCGCGGGTACACGTTCTCGCCGCCCGAGATGATCATGTCGTTCTTCCGGTCGACCAGGTACACGAAGCCTTCGTCGTCGAACCTCGCGAGATCCCCGGTGACGACCCAGTCGCCGCGTGTGACGCGTGCCGTCTGGTCGGGGAGGTTGAGGTAGCCGGAAAAGAGGTACGGCGACGACACGGCGAGCTCACCGACCTCGCCCTGCGGCACGTCGTTGCCTTCGTCGTCCAGCACTCGCAGGTGCGTGAGCGGCAGCGCCTGCCCGACGCAGGCCTGCTTGCGCAGCTGATCCTCGGGCCGCAGAGCGGTGGCGATCGACGTCTCGGTGGTGCCGTAGCGCTCGAAGAGCTTCCCTTCTCCGATGACCTCGATGATCTTCGCTTTCATGGCCTGCGCGAGCGGGGCGGTGCCTGAGATCACGGCCTTGAGGCTGCGCAGGTCGAAGCGCTCCACTTGCCTCCCCATCTCCAGCATCGCCGCAAAGTGCGTAGGCACCATGTACACGCTCGTCGCGTGAATGGTCGACACGGCGCGGAGCAGGCGCTCGATGTCGAAGCGCGGCAGGATTTCGACCGAACCGCCGAAATAGATCGGCACCAGCGCCATCAGGAACCCGGCGCCGTGGAACATGGGCGTCGTCGCGACGGCGCGATCGTCCGGGCCGTAGCACTGCTGCTCTACTGCCATCACGAAGGCGGAGAGCACGCGGCCGCGATGCGCCAGCATCACCCCCTTCGGACGCCCGGTAGCGCCGGAGGTGTAGGGGACGGAGAATATGTCGTTCTCAGTCACCGTAACCGGGCAGCGCCCCGGGCCCGAAGCGGCGAGCAGCGACTCGTATCCGGGCCCCAGCACGATGAAGCGCTCTATCGTCGCCGGCGCCGCCGCGCGCGCGGCGGCCTCGAGCTCGGGCGCGACGAACAGCACCCGCGCGCGCGAGTCTTCGCAAATGAACTTGATCTCCGCCGGCGGCGCGGCGGGACCAACGGTCGATACGGCCACGCCGGCGGACGACAGGCCGCAGACGAGCTCCATGTACTCGAGCCGGTTAGGCGAGAGGATGGACGCGAAATCGCCATGCCGGAGGCCGAGCCCGGCATGCGCCAGGTTCGAGACGCGATCGATCCGCTCGACGAGCGCGCGGTAGGTCAGGCGCCGCTCGCCGTCCACGATCGCGATCTTCTCCGGCGTGCGCGTCGCTCCGGCGCGAATGCCGTCGGCGATGAGCATCGATCGCGAAGCGCCCGGGCGGACGCCGTCGATCGTCCGGCGGTTCAAGCGGCGTCCGCGCTGCCGTTCATGCGGGCGACGGCCTGCAGCAGGGCGCTGTGCGAAATGGCGAGATAGCGCTTCATAGCCTCGGTGGCCTCGCGCTCGTTGCCTTCACGCCGCGGATGACAATTTTCGCACGTGATCGTGTGGTCTCCTCACGCGGCTTGCGAGAGCTCCGCGTCGACCAGGCGCTCGTAAGGCGGGTCGCTGCGAATCAGTCTACCCGAGACCAGCGCCGCCTTCAGGCGCAGGTACGGCGCCGCCGGTAAATCGGGCCGCCGCGACCAGAGGCCGCTCGCCCGGTAGGAGGTGATGATGCGCTCGAGCGCTTCGCGCGCAACCTTCGGCAGGAAGCTCGCGACCGCATCGGCGATCGCTGCCGGCTTCGCGGCGAAGAGCGCCGCCTGCGCTCGCGCGATGCCGCGCACCAGGCGCCGGCACGCTTCGCGGCGCGCGCGGGTGAAGCGGCGCGGCGCATAAAACGTCGTATAGGCGATGTCGCCGCGCTCGGTGAAGCGATGCCAGACATGACCGCGGCCCTCGCTGACGAGCGCATCGGCATAGGGCTCGAAGACCTGCACCACATCCACCGTGCCGCGGCGATAGGCCTCGAGATTTCGTGCCATCGGCCGCACGCGGTTCCCGGCGATGGACGCCGGGTCCAGCCCGGCGCGCTGCAGATCGTCCTGGAACGTCATCCACGGCGTCGGCACATCGCCCGCCGGCGCCACGCGCAGGCCGACGAGATCCTGCCAGCGAAACGCGGATTGGCGCGTACGGCCGACGAGGAGGAACGGGTCGCGCGCCACCACCTGCCCGAAGCACACCAGCGGACATTTCGGATCGGCGTCGTGATGCATCATCACGCGCATCGGCCCGCCCCACGACACTTCAACGCTGCCGTCGAGCAGGCCCATCGCGGTGCGCGAAGTGCTTGGCGACACGACGTGGTTGATGTCGAGTCCCTCGCTTTCCCAGTACCCGCCCGCCAACGCCAGGTAGAACGGCACGTAAGGCACCGCGCGCATGTTCTCGCACAGCGTGACGCGCATCAGACGTCCTTCAGGTACTTCGTCTCGAGATCGCGCCAGTGCTTCGAATTCACCGCCTCCTCGCGGTCCATGAACGTGGCGAGCTCGGCATCGATGGCGGCCGTGTCGCCGTCGCGCTTCAGCACCGCCAGCACCCTCTTCGCCGCCGCGATCGCCGCGCGATGCGTCTGCGATGGATAGATGCCGATGCGATGGCCCATCGCCTCGAGCTCGCGCACCGGCAGCACCGGCGTCTTGCCGCCCTCGAAGATGTTGACGAGCGAAGGCTTCTTCAGCTGCTGGCCCACCGTCGCGAGCTCCTCGCGCGACTGCGGCGCCTCGACGAAGCCGACGTCCGCGCCCGCCTCGAGATAGGCGTTCACGCGGTCGATCGATGCCTGCAGGCCCTCGAGGGCGCGCGCATCCGACCGGGCGATGATCACCATGTCGGCGTCGCGCCGCGTGTCCACCGCCGCCTTGATCTTGCCCACCATCTCGGCCTTCGACACGACCTGCTTGCCCTCGTAGTGGCCGCATTTCTTCGGCGAGACCTGGTCCTCGAGGTGGAACGCCGACACGCCGGTCTTTTCGTACTCGCGCACGCTCCTGATCACGTTGAGCGCGTTGCCGTAGCCGGCGTCCATGTCCGCGATCACGGGGATCTCGACCGCGTCCACCGTGCGCGAGATCCATTGCGTCACCTCGCTCATCGTGATGAGCCCGATGTCGGGATAGCCATTGGCCCGCGAATAGCCGCCGCCGGTGAGATAGACGCCTTCGAAGCCGGCGACCTGCACCAGGCGCGCGGTGAGCGTGTCGTACGCGCCCGGCACCACGACATAGCCTTTGCCTGCGAGCAGTTCGCGCAGCTTTTTCCTGGGATTCATGCGGTGACCTCATGTGAGAGGCGGTGCCGCACCACATAGTGGAGCAGCCCGCCGTGACGGAAATAGTCGACCTCGCGCCGGGTGTCGAGGCGCGCGAGCAGGCGCAGGCGCTCGCGCCTGCCGTCGGCCCGCGTGAACGCGCACTCGAGCTCGCTGCGCGGCGCCATAGCGCCGCGGATGCCCGCGATGTCGATCACCTCGTCGCCCTTGAGCGCGAGGGTCTTGCGCGTGACGCCGGCGGGAAACTGGAGCGGCAGCACGCCCATGCCGACGAGGTTCGAGCGGTGAATACGCTCGAAGCTCTCTGCTATGACTGCGCGAACGCCGAGAAGGCGCGTGCCTTTCGCCGCCCAGTCGCGCGACGAGCCGGCGCCGTACTCGCTGCCCGCGATCACCACGAGCGGCACCCCCTCTTCGCGGTAACGCGCGGCGGCGGCGTGGATCGGCATGCGGCTGCCGTCCGGATAGTGCACGGTGCAGCTGCCTTCCACCTCCGGCGTCATCTCGTTGCGCACGCGCGTGCTGGCGAAGGTGCCGCGGATCATGACGTCGTGGTTAAGGCGCCGCGCGGCGTAGTTGACGAAGTCGCGCGGCGCGATGCCGAGCGAGCCGAGATACTCCGCCGCCGGCGTTCCCTTGGAGATCACGCCGATCGGGGAGATGTGGTCCGTGGTGAACATGTCGCCGAACAGGGCGAGCACGCGCGCGCCGCGGATGTCGCCCGGCTCCGTGGGCTCGGCGCGCATCTCGTCGAAGAACGGCGGCCGGCGGATGAAGGTGCTCTTCTCGTTCCACGCGAACGTCGTACCCTTGCCGGTCGGTAGCGCGCGCCATTGCGGTGAACCTTCGCCGACTTCGGCGTAACGCGCGCGATAGAGAGATGGGTTGACCGTTTCCGCGATGACCCGATCGATCTCGCCACGCTCGGGCCAGACGTCGCGCAAATACACGGGCCGGCCCTGCGCATCCTCGCCGAGCGGCTCGGAGGCGAGGTCGACCAGCACGCTGCCTGCGAGCGCGTAAGCCACCACGAGCGGCGGCGACGCCAGGAAGGCGGCGCGCACCGCCGGATGCACGCGGCCCTCGAAGTTGCGGTTGCCGGAGAGCACGGCGACGGTGGTCAGGCCGCCCGCCCTGATCGCCTCGTCCACCTCCGGCGGCAGCGGCCCGGAATTGCCCATGCAGGTCATGCAGCCATAGCCCGCCGGCTGGAAGCCGAGTGCGTCGAGCCATTGCTGCAGGCCGCTTTTCTCGAGGTAATCGGCGACCACGCGCGAGCCCGGCGAGAGGGACGTCTTCACCCACGGCCGCGGCTTCAGCCCCCGCGCAACGGCGTTGCGCGCAAGCAGCCCGGCGCCGATCATCACCGCGGGATTCGACGTATTGGTGCAGCTCGTGATGGCCGCGATGACCACGTCGCCGTCCTTCAACGTGAGTTTTTCGGCAACGTTCCTGCCCAGGAATTTCTTGAACACCGCGGGTGCTTCGCCGAGCGGCACGCGGTCCTGCGGCCGGCTGGGCCCTGAGACGCTCGGTTCCACGGCACTGAGATCGAACTCCAGCACCTGCGTGAACTCCGGCGCCGGCGTATTGGCATCGCGCCACAGGCCCTGCGCCTTGCTATAGGCCTCCACCAGCGCGATCTGCGCCTCGTCGCGGCCCGTGAGCCGGAGATAGCGCACTGTTTCCGCGTCGACCGGGAAGAAGCCCATCGTGGCGCCGTTCTCCGGGCTCATGTTAGAGATCGTGGCGCGGTCGGGCAGCGCCAGCTCACTAACGCCGGGGCCGAAGTATTCGACGAACTTGTCCACCACCTTGTGGCGGCGCAGCGCCTGCGTGATCGTCAGCACGATGTCCGTGGCGGTGACGCCGGCCTTCGGCTTGCCGATGAGCCGGCAGCCGATCACTTCGGGCACCAGCATGGCAATCGACTCGCCGAGCGCGCCAGCGCCGCCCTCGAGCCCGCCAACGCCCCAGCCCAGGATGCCGAGGCTGTTGATCATCGCGGTGTGGCTATCCATGCCCAGCACCGAGTCCGGATATGCGACACCCCCGCTCGCCCACACGACGCGCGCGAGATGCTCCAAATTCACCTGGTGGCAGATGCCGTTGCCGGGCGGCACGATCCTCAGATTCGCGAACGCCTGCCCGCCCCAGCGGAGGAACGCATAGCGCTCGGCGTTGCGCTGCATCTCGAGCACCTGGTTTTGCGCCGCGGCGCCAGCCGTGCCATAGGCATCGACCATCACCGAGTGATCGACGACGAGATCGACCGGCACCGAAGGGTTGAGCCGCGTCGGGTCGCCGCCGAGACGGATGGTCGCGTCGCGCATGGCGGCGAGATCGCCGAGGAGCGGCACGCCGGACGAATCGGGCATCAGGACGCGCGTGAAGCGGAAGGCGATCTCGCGCTCGGCGCGGCGCGTGGCGAGCCAGCCGGCTACCGCCGCGATGTCGGCGCCATCCGAGCGGCCCTCGCCGTGCTGGCGCAGCAGGTTCTCGAGCACCACCTTGAGCGAGAACGGCAGGCGCGACACGCCGGCGAGGCCGAGCGCTTCGGCCGCCTCCAGGCTGTAATAGTCGAGTTCGGCATTCAGCGCGCGGCGGGTCGCGCGCCCATCGATCGTCATTGCATCAGTTCTGCAGAGCGCACGATCCGCGACTTCGCCATTGCGGCGATGAAGTCGAGCGACCACTTCTGGTTCTCGTCCACCGTATGCCCGCCCCAGGCGTGCGCGATGGTGAGATCGCTCACCACCGTGGTTGGGAAGCCGAGCTGCCAGGCATCGATCGCCGTCGTCGCCACCGCGAGCGAGGTGGACCAGCCGATGAGCTGCAACGAATCGACGTCCAGCTCGCGCAGCGTGATCTCGAGGTCGGAGGCGAAGAAGCCGCTGTAGCGGCGCTTGTGCACGATGAGGTCTTTCCCGGCGTCGAAAAGCTCGGCAATGGGCTCCTGCCCCGGCCTCCAGATCTCGTTCGCGAGCTCCCAGAACTTGAGGAACCACTTGTCCGTGCGCCGGCGCGCGCTGCAGACGAACACCACCGGCATGCCCTTGCCGCGCGCCCAGGCGAGGTAGCTCTTCGCTCGAGGAAGAATCGCGCGGCGCATCTCGACCGCGCGCGCTTCGGGCGCGATCGAATCCCGCGTCATGTCGAGGACGAGGATGGCCTCGCGCACCGGGCGCTCAGCCGACCTTGCGAGCCGAGCCGGCGCTCTTGGCTAGCGGTCGCAGCTTCTCCAGGATCTCGGCGGTGGTGCCGACGTCCGCGTACTTGGCTGCCATGTCGAAGAGATTCACGGCATGCGACGCATGCGAGCGGTCGTACACCGCGTCGTGCGGCACGAGGCACCGGAAGTTGTAGGCGAAGCCGTCCACCACGCTGCCGCGCACGCAGCCGCTGGTGGTGCAGCCCGTGACGACGAGCGTGTCCGCGCCGAGATCGATGAGGTGACTCACGAGCGGCGTGCCAAAGAACGCGCTCGGGTGCTTTTTCGGCAGCAGCACGTCGCCTTCGCGCGGCGCGATCTCGTCCGGAAACTCGTAGCCCTTCTGCGGGATGTTCATGATCGCCGGCACCTTCTCGGCGAGGCGGCCGCTGTCGGTCGCCTTGTTCTTCGGCGCGACGTGCGGATAGAGCACCGGCCACTCGTTGCGGCGGAACTCGGCGAGCAGCAGCGCGATGTTGCGCATCGCCTTCCAGCCGACCTCGCCGCAGGAGGTCGGATATTCCTTGATCGATTCGAAGAACGGCTTCGGCGTCGTGCCGATGGTGCGGTACTGGACGTCGATGATCAGCAGCGCCGGCCGCTGGCCGACGCCGCCGGGACGGCCGAAGCCGGCCGCAAATGTCTGCTTCTGATCTTCCTCGCCGACGATGCCGTCCCAGGGTTTCATGCGCGCCGCTCCTTCCTCGTTCGAGTCTAGGCAGACCTATAATTATCAGTCAAATCGATGATGTTGATTGCTTCCATCCACGGTGTAAATACGTGAGCGCGACGCCGGATCTCAATCTCCTGCCGGTGTTCGAGGCGCTTCTGCGCCACGGCAACGTCACGCGCGCCGCGGCCGACGTCGGGCTCACGCAATCGGCGATGAGCAGCGCGCTCGGGCGCCTGCGCCGCCAGCTCGGCGATCCGCTGTTCGTCAACACGCGCGCCGGCATGCTGCCGACGCCGCGCGCGCTCGAGCTCGCGCCCTCGCTTACCGATGCTTTGGCCATGGTGCGCCGTGCGCTGAATGGCCGCGAGGCGTTCGATCCGCGCCGCACGGCGCGCAGCCTGCGTGTGTACATGACCGATGTCGGCGAGACGGTACTGCTGCCCACGCTCATGCGCCATCTCCACCAGGCAAGTCCGCAGCTTCGCCTCGAGACGGCACAGCTTCCGGCGGCCGAGCTCGCCGTGCGCATGGAGACCGGCGACATCGACCTCGCCGTGGGGTACCTCCCGCAGCTGCGCGACAAGATCCACCGCGCCCGGCTCTTCGAGGAGCACTACGTGTGCATGATGCGTCCCGACCATCCGCTCGGCCGCGCAAGCAAGCTCGCGCTGAAGGACTTCCTCGCCGCGCGCCACGTGCTCATTTCCTCCATGGGCTCGGGCCACCAGCAGCTCGAGCGCGCGCTCGCCGAGCGCGGCGTGGAGCACAACGTCGCCCTGCGCGTGCCGCATTTCGTGGTGATCCCGCTGATCGTCGCCGGCACCGACCTGATCGTCAGCCTGCCGAGCCATGTCGCCGACGTCTGGGCGCGCCTCGTGAAGATGAAGGTGCACCCGCTGCCGATCGCCATCCCGAGCTTCGACGTCTCGCTCTACTGGCATCCGCGGGTCGAGAACGACTTGGCGAACCGCTGGCTGCGCGAGGCGATGCTGCAGCTTTTCACCGACGGCAAGCGCGGCTCATGACGCCCGAAAAAACGCCGGTCTTCCTCCTCACCGGCTTCCTCGGCAGCGGCAAGACCACGCTGCTGAACAAGGCGCTCAAGGACCCGGCGCTCGCCAACACGGCGGTGGTGGTGAACGAGCTCGGCGAGATCGGCCTCGACAACGTGATGATTGCGCAGGCCACCGACAACGTCGTGCTGCTCGACGCCGGGTGCCTGTGCTGCGCCAACACCGGCGCGCTGCACGAGACGCTCGCCGACCTCGACGGACGGCGGGCGCGCGGCGAGATCCCGCGCTTCGAACGCGTGATCATCGAGACGAGCGGCGCCGCCGATCCCGCACCGCTCCTCAACGTGCTCCTCGGCCATCCGCTGGTCACCGCAGCGTACGCCTTCGAGGCCACGGTCTGCACCGTCGATGCGCAACACTTCCTCGCTTCGCGCACGGAGTATCCCGAGCTCGACAAGCAAGCCGCGGTCGCGGAGCGCATCTACCTGAGCAAGCGCGATCTCGCCGACGCTTCTCCCGCATTGGACTTCGTGAAGGCGCTGAACCCGCAGGCCGAAGTACTCGACACGCCGGCCGCGCTTTTCTCGACCTGGGGCAAGGCAAGGAAATACAAAGTCTCCCTGGATACGAAAGGGCGCATCGGCCGCCGCGAGCACTTCTCCGGCATTCGCGCGCACGCCTTCCGCCCGCCGCCGCCGGTGACCTGGGCCGGCTGGTCGGCGTGGTCGCGCCTTGCCCGCGAGGAATTCGGCGCGCGGCTCATCCGCGTCAAAGGCCTGCTGCAGATCGAAGACACCGTTGCGTTCGTGCAAGGCGTGCAGGGCGTCTTCCATTCGCCGCAACGCTTCGCTGAATGGCCGGATGCGGATCACGGCAACCGCCTCGTCTGCATCTCGCGCGACGTGCCGGAAGAAGACATCGCCATCACCCTGCCGGCGCTCAATGCGCCCGCCGGCACGCAGGCCCACTATTCGATGCACGAACTGAGAGAAAGGCACGCGAGAAGCGATGGAACCTAAATCCGATTTCGTATTGCGCGGCGGCACGCTGGTGTTTCCGGACCGCGAGCCCGAGAAGAAGGACGTCCTCGTCAAAGGGGGCAAGATCGATGCGCTGCTCGCGCCGGGCGGAGCGGCGAATGTTCCTGAACAATCGGCGAAGGGCCTGCACGTCTTTCCCGGCCTCATCGACTGCCATGTGCACTTCGGCATGGGCGAGAAGATCACCGAGTATTCGACCGAGACCGCCAATGCCGCGCAGGGCGGCTTCACCACGGTGCTCGGCTACTTCCTCAACAACGAGGCCTACGGCGACGTCTTCCGCAGGGAGCTGCAGCACGCGGTCGAGCGCGCGCACGTCGACTTCGGCTTTCACTTCAGCACCGCGAACGAGCTGCATATCAAGGAGCTCGGCGAGTACGTGACGGACTACGGCGTCACGTCGTTCAAGTACTTCATGAACTTCAAGGGCGAGGAAGGCCGTTACCTCGGCCTCGACGGCACCGACGACGGCTTCTTCTACGATCTTCTCAAGGAATCGGCGCGCGTCGGCCGGCCGATGATCGTCTGCCACACCGAGAACATCGAGATCGTGAACCGCGAGCGCCGCAAGGTGCAGGCGCGTGGCGGCAATACGCTGAAAGACTGGTCCACCTCCAAGCCCGCGATCAGCGAGTCGGAGCCGGCGCTGCGCGCCATGTACATGGCGCAAGAGCTTGGCGCGCGCGTGTACTTCCCGCACATCTCGTCGCGCAAGTCGCTCGACATCATTCGCTTCTGGCGCAGCCGCTTCAAGGACGTGATCGTCGAGACCTGCCCGCACTACCTCACGCACACGGAAGATTCAGACCTGGGGGGCATGGGCAAGGCGAACCCGCCGTTTCGCACCAGGGACGACCTCGAGGCGATCTGGGAAGCGATCTTCGACGGCACCGTCGACCTCGTCGCCTCGGATCACAACGCGCGCAAGAAGGTGAACAAGGACAAGCCGCTCTGGCTCGCGTCGCAGGGATTCCCGGCAACCGCGAGCATGCTGCCGGTGATGCTCTCCGAGGGCTATCACAAGAGGAAGCTCCCGCTCGCGCGCATCTGCCAGCTGCTCGGCTCGGTGCCGGCGAAAGTTTTCGACCTCGCGCCGCTCAAGGGCTCGCTTGCGCCGGGAGCGGACGCCGATTTCACGCTCGTCGACCTCAACAAAGAACGCGTGCTGCACGCCGCCGACTTCGCCTCCTATGCCGACTACAACCTGCACGAAGGCTGGAACTTGAAAGGCTGGCCGGTGCGCGCGATCTCGCGCGGCGTTACCGTGATGGCAGACCACAAGATGGTCGGCAAAGGCGGGCACGGCAAATACCTCTGGCGCCGCATCGGCCTGCCGCCGCTCCCCGGCAAGACCCGATAGAGGGTCAGCGATCTCCCGAGAAGTCGCTCGCCAGTTTCCGCTGGCCGGCGAAGTTCCGGACGTGCTCGACCATCGCCGCGGACGGCTTGGCATAGAACTGGTGGCGGCTGACGGCCGTGCCCGTCGTCTTTGCGAGCCGCGCCAGGAACGCGGCGTGCTGGAACAGCGCGCCGAGGCTGTCCATCACGGGCACGTCCCCTCGAGCCGTCAAGCGGTGGCGGCGCACGAGGAATTCGTTGAGCACCCCGTCGGCGGGGATGATGATCTCGGCGCCGCGCGCGACCACGGCAGCGCACGCCTGATCGAAGCGCTCCTCGATCGCGCGCGCCGTCTTCTCATCGGCCTCGAGCGAGAACTCGTCGATCGGCGGGTCGAGCGCGACCGCGCCGGCGAAGCGGCGCTCGAGTCCATAGCCCAGCATCAGGTCGGTGTAGTCGGCGGATTGATCCTCGCAGAGCGTGACGAGACCGAATTTGCGGCCCAATGAGCAGGCGACCAGCGCGCACGACTCGCCGAGGCCGACGATCGGGATGTCGACCAGCGATCGGGCCGCCCGCAGACCCGGGTCGAAGAAGCAGCCGAGCGCGAGAGCGTCGAAGCCTTCCCGCTCCGCCACCATCGCCGCGTCACAAACCTGCAGCTCGTGAACGGTGGCGACGTAGCGATATTTGATCGCGTCGATCGGCGCGCAGCCCTTGGTATAGGTACCGGGTCGCAGGCCGTGCACGCTCACCGCGGCGTCCTCGCCCATCACGGCGGCGGCATGCTCCGCGATCGTCTTGCGATAGAGCGGCATGACTGTCAGGTCGGTAAAGCTCTGATGCCAGATGCGCATGGGGTTTCCTTTAGGAGGCGCCGAAAGCTTAGCGCACCGCTGCATCCACGAAACCGATTCGCGCAATCCACTCGGTAGATGGCCCGCTTTGTTGAAGCCACCCATCGATGGGTCGTAGCATTCCTGCCATGACGAACGCAAATCCGGCACGGGCGCAGGCAGCCGCCAACACGCGAAAACTCATCGAATGGGCCGTCGAGGCGCTCGGAAGACCGCTGCCCGAGCCGGTGCGCCGGCGCGCGGCGATCATCCTCTCCGACGACATCGGCGCGATGCTCGCCGGCTCGCTCGAACCGCAGGTCGAAAGAGCCCGGGAAGGGCTGCTGCGCACCTCCTCCGGCAAGGTGGAAGCGACCGTGCTCGCCAAAGGCGCGCCGCGCGCCGATCGCTACGCGGCCGCGGGCGCCAACGGCATGGCGATCACCTGGTGCGAGCTCGACGAAGGCTTTCGCAACGCCTCCTGCCACGGCGGCGCGTACACCATCCCCGCACTCCTCGCCGAGGCGGAGGCGCAAGGCCGCAGCGTCGAGGAAGTGCTGCGCGCGCTTGCCGTGGCGTATGAAGTCACCACGCGCTTCGCCCTCGCCTTCCCCTTCCCCGTGTTCAACGTGCATCCGCACGCGGCATTCGCCACGATCGGCGGCGCGGCGGCGGCCTCGCTCGTTCGCCGGCAGGATGCGAAGACCCTGCTCTCCGCCGTGACCGGCGCCGCGAGCATGTCTTTCGCCGGACCGTTCGACACGGCAGTCGAAGGCGCACTCATCCGCAACGCCTGGACTTCCGCCGGCGCCTGGATCGGCCTGCGCGCTGCCGACTGGGCGGAAGCCGGCATCGGCGGGAACGACGTCACGCCGTACGACGTCTTCGTCGGCGCCTACAAGTGCCGCGCGATTCCCGAAGCTTTGGTGGAGGGGCTCGGCACCGTGTGGTCCGTGACGAACGGCTACCACAAGGTGTTCGCGTGCTGCGGCTATGCGCACTCGGCGATCGAGGCGACGCTCGATATTCTCGGCCGCATGCAAAAGAAGAAGGACGACATCGCCGAGATCGTGGTCGAGACGGCGCCCAGCGGGCAAGCGCTGCGCAACGCCGAGCCCGAGACCGTGCTCGCGGCCAAGTTCTCCCTGCCGCACGCCATCGCCGCCACGGTGCAGCTCGGCACCGCGGGCGCACGCGCCTTCACCCAGGACAAGCTCGAGGACGCGAACATCTCGAAGCTGCGCCAGCGAGTGCGCCTGCAGCCCTACCCCGACCTCAAGCCCGCGCCGAACGACCGGCCGGCGCGCGTGACCATGCGCTTCGGCGACGGCGCCGAGATGAGCGCGGTCGTGGAAAGCGCGCGCGGCGGGGCGGACAAGCCGTTCGACGAGCCAACGCTCCTTTCCAAGCTGGCCGAGAACGCGGGCGGCGTATTCCCCGCCGTGCCCGCCACCCTTGCGAACATCATCCGCGGCGACAAGGCGCTTCTTTCGCAAGGATGGAAGGAAACGCTCGCGGCAATGGTTAAGTCGTGACGCTCGCGCGCGAGCTGGTGCGCGC
>DASQGW010000006.1:0-1755 GCA_035632415.1 Burkholderiales bacterium
GCCGCCGGTGCTGCGGCGGCTGGTGCGGGGGCTGCTGGCGGGGGCGCAATCTTTGGTCCGGCATCCTTGTCCGCGACGCCCGCGGCCTGCGCGCTCGCGGCCGCAGCTTGTACCGCCGCCTGACGTTGCGCCACGGCGGCGGCTGCACCGCCGCCTGCCGCGCCTGCGGCCGCGGCGGCGGCCTTCATCGCCGAGGGACGCAGCACCATCGTCTTCTCGAAGTCGGCCTTCTCGCCGCCCGCGCCGGCGGCCGGGGCGGCCTCGCCAACGAACTTGAGCTTGTACTTGCCCAGCTCGATGACGTCGTTGTTCTGCAGGAAGTGTTTCTTGATCGCGTTGCCGTTGACGACCGTGCCGTTCGTGCTGCCGAGATCTTCGAGGAACGAGTCGTTCAGGATCGTGACGATGACGGCGTGCTCGCCGCTCACCGCGAGGTTGTCGATCTGGATGTCGTTGTGGGGCTTACGGCCAATGGTCGTGCGCTCCTTCGTCAAGGGGATCTCCTTGAGAACGAGCCCGTCCATGCTGAGTATCAGTTTCGCCATAAGTGGCCCGGGCGGGGGGTTATTTTAGCCACGAGAACATCTTGGCCATGACGCCTTTGGCGCCGGGGTATTCCCGCAGGACCCGGACCAGTATAACCGAAACGTTGTCACGACCTCCGTTGTCATTGGCCATCTGCACGAGCTGCTGGGCAGCGAGCTTCAGATTGCCGCCGAGCGCTTGCAGCGTCATGCCGATGTCCTCGTCGTCGACCATGTCGCACAGGCCGTCGGAGCACAGCAGGTAGATATCGCCGGGCTTCGTCGGATATTCGTGGATCTCGGGCTCGACCACCGGGTCGATGCCGAGCGCTTTGGTGACGAGGTTCTTGTGCGCGGCCTTCTTCGCCTGCTCGGGCGTGATGATCCCGGAGTCGATCTGCTCCTGCAGGAGCGAGTGATCGCGCGTCACCTGCTTGAACTTGCCATCGCGCAGCAGGTACATCCGCGAGTCGCCGAGGTGCGCGACGAGCATGCGATTGTCGTAGTAGAGGCCCACCACGAGGGTCGTTCCCATCCCGGCGTACTGCGGCTGGCTCTGCGCCGCCTGGTAGATCGACGTGTTCGCCTTGAGCACCTGCTCGCGCACGAGCCGGGCGGCGATCTCCTCGTTGTTCTTCTGGTCGACCTCGTAGGGCTTCGCGTTGGTGAGGATCTGGCGCATCTCGGTGACGATCACGGTCGTCGCCATGCCGCTCGCCACCTCGCCCGCGTTGTAGCCTCCCATGCCGTCGGCAAGCACCACCAGGCCGTTCGCCGGATCAGCGGCGATCGAGTCCTCGTTGTGCGAGCGCACCATGCCCGGGTCGGTGCAGGTCGCGATCTCCAGTGTTTGCGTGAGGTCCATGCTCAGATGCGTTCGCCCGTGGCATCGAAAGAGGCCAACGCCCCACGACGACAGAACCAGTCGGCCTTCGAGAAACCCAATCGCACTGCCGCGCCCCTCCCCGCTCGTTCTGCCGCAAAAATTCTACGCTACGGCCCTTCCGGAAAATGAGGGCGAGCGCGCAGCGACAACTCCCCTGAAAACAGGGCCCTGAGGCGCATTGTTGCAGTCAAACATCAGCCGCGGCAAATGCTTACGCGACTCTACGGCTGGACCGGCAGATCAGGTTCCGAGCAGCGCGCCGGCCTTGATGAGCCCCGTGGCGAGAAGTTCGCCCGCCGCGACCTTCTTGCCGTCGCCAAGCTTCGCCCTAAGGATCTCGATGCG
>DASQGW010000007.1:0-4374 GCA_035632415.1 Burkholderiales bacterium
TCCTGATCCTCGGCTCGGGCGGCGCGGGCCTGTTCGCCGCGCTGCACGCGAAGAAAGCGAACCCCGGCCTCTCGATCACCGTCGCGGTGAAGGGATTGCTCGGCAAGTGCGGCTGCACGCGAATGGTGCAGGGCGGCTACAACGTCGCGCTCGCCGAGGGCGACTCGATCGAGCGCCATTTCATGGACACCATCGAAGGCGGCAAGTGGCTGCCCGACCAGGATCTCGCGTGGAAATTGGTCACCCTCGCGGTCGAGCGCATCCATGAGCTGGAAAACGAGCTCGGCTGCTTCTTCGATCGCAATCCCGACGGCACCGTGCACCAGAAAGCGTTCGCGGGACAGACGTTCGACCGCACGGTGCACAAGGGCGACCTCACCGGCATCGAGATCATCAACCGGCTCGCCGAGCAGGTCTGGGCCAGAAGAATAAATCGGCTTGAAGAGCATCGCGCCGTCGAGCTCGTGAAGTCGAGCGACGGTGCGTCCATCTCCGGCGTGCTCTTCATCGACATGCGCACCGGCGACTACCTGTTCGTGCGCGCCAAGGCCGTGCTCCTCGCCACCGGCGGCGGTCCGACGATGTACCGCTACCACACGCCGTCGGGGGACAAGAGCTGCGACGGCCTCGCCATGGCGCTGCGCGCGGGTCTCGCGCTGCGCGACATGGAGATGGTGCAATTCCACCCGACGGGCCTCCTCGCCGGCGCTCACACGCGCATGACGGGCACCGTGCTGGAAGAAGGCTTGCGCGGCTCAGGCGGGTATCTCTTGGGCGGTGACAAGCAGCGCTTCATGTCGAACTACGATCCAAAGGCCGAGCGCGCCACGCGCGACCTCGTCTCGCGGGCCATGTTCAGCGAGATGCGCAAGGGAAACACGACGCCGCACGGCGGGCTCTACATCTCCATGGCCCATCTCGGTCCCGACCGCGTGGGGAAGGAGTTCAAGGGCATGGTGGATCGCTGCGCCGACTGCGGCTTCGACCTCGCCGGCGGACTGGTGGAAGTCGTGCCGACCGCGCACTACATGATGGGTGGGGTCGAGTTCGCTGCGGACTGCACGACCAGCCTGCCCGGGCTTTTCGTTGCCGGGGAGGATTCGGGCGGCGTGCATGGCGCCAACCGCCTGGGCGGCAACGGTGTCGCCAACTCGACCGTGTTCGGCGCGGTTGCCGGCGACACCATGGCCGAGTGGGTGCGCAAGCACGGCCGCTTCACCTCGCCCGCAGCGTTCGACATTGCGCCCTACGAGCGGCCATTCGGCCTGCCGCGCGGCGACCTGGAATCGATCCGCGAGAAGCTCTACGACACGATGTGGGAGCGCGTCGGCATCATCCGCGACGCTGCGGGAATGGAGCGCGCGCTCGGCGAGCTGGACGCTCTCGATCGAGAGCTGGAGGGCACCGGCATCGGCACGCAGTCGCGGGCTTTCAACCTGAGCTGGCACGACTGGCTCAACCTCAAGAGCCTGATCTCCGTCAGCCGGGTGATCACGCAGGCGGCGCTCGCACGCGAGGACTCGCGCGGCGCGCATTACCGCGACGATTTCCCGGATACCAGCGCCCTCGAGACCTCGGCCTTCACGAGCATCGGCGCCGACGGCCATGTCACCATGAAGCCGGTCGCGTTCACGCGCGTGCGTCCCGGCGAGACTCTCCTCGAGCATGCAGCCTGACTGGCCCGCCGAGATCCATCGCGAGCTTACGTCGGCCGGCGTGACGATCGTCGGCTACGTGCCCGACGCGGGACACAAGCGCTTGATCGAGCTTTGCCAGGCGGACAAGCGCATGCGCGCCGTGCCGCTCACCACCGAAGAGGAGGGCATCGGCCTTGTCTCGGGGGCGTGGCTCGGGGGCCGGAAGTCGGTGCTCCTCATGCAGTCGAGCGGCGTCGGCAACCTCGTCAACGTGCTCGGCATGGTGAAGGTGTGCCGCTTCCCGCTCGTCATGATCGTCACCATGCGCGGCGAGCAGGGCGAGTTCAATCCGTGGCAGGTGCCGATGGGCGAGAACACCGCGCGCGTGCTCGAGACGATGAGCGTCGCCGTGCGCCAGGCGGGCGATCCGCAGACGGTCGCTGGCCATGTGCATGCGGCGCTAGGCCTCGCCTACGAGACGCAGGGCGCACAGGCGGTGCTGATCGCACAGCGCGTGATCGGCATCAAGAGCTTCCAGGAGCAGCGCAACCAATGACGCTGCATCGGCGCGACGTTGTTTCTCAGCTGCTAAAGAACAGGGGCGAGCTGCTGGTCATCGCCGGTCTCGGCTCGACCGCATGGGACATCACCGCCGCGGGCGACGCCGACTTGAGCTTCCCCATGTGGGGCGCGATGGGACAGGCGGCGATGATGGGACTCGGGCTCGCGCTAGCGCAGCCGAAGCGCCGGGTCGTCGTCATCACCGGAGACGGCGAGATGCTCATGGGGATCGGTTCGCTCGCGACCATCGGCGTCCAGCAGCCCGCGAACCTGACCCTCGTGGTGATCGACAACGAGCGCTATGGCGAGACGGGCATGCAGCGCACGCATACGGCCGACGGGGTCGATCTCAGCGCGGTGGCGCTCGCCTGCAAGTTCAAGCACGCCATCACCGCCACCCGGGACGTGGCCGCGGTGCGCGAGCTCGTCTACAAGACGCCGGGGCCCAACTTCGCCGCCGTGAAGGTGGCGGACGAAAAGCTGCCGCTGGTGCTCCCGCCGCACGACGGCGTGCGGCTCAAGGCGCGCTTCCGCCGCGCGCTCCTCGGAAAATCAGCCGACGTGCTTCCGGAAAAATCCTAGCGTCCGCTCGCGCGCCTGCTTCGCGGCGGGCGCGTTGTAGGAGCCGCGCTGGTCGCAGTTGAAGCCGTGGTCCGCGGCATAGATGAAGATCCGGTGCTGCGGATATTTCTCCGCGAGCTTCTTCACGCCGTCCACGGGAATGTGCTGGTCCTTGTCGCCGAAGTGGCCCATCAGCGGAACCTTTGGCGCGACGTCGGCGTTGTCCAGGATGCCGCCGCCGTAATAGGCGACGGCGCAGGCGAGGCCGGCAGTCCTGCCGGCCGACAACCAGGTGACGAGGCCGCCCCAGCAGTAGCCGACGATACCGACCTTGCCGGCGCTCGCCGCCGCCTTGATCGCAGCCTCGGCATCCTTGAGCGCCATGTCGTTCGTCACCTTGCCGCGCACCTCGCGGCCCTTGGCGATGTCCTCCGGCGAATAGCCGACGTCGAACCCCTTCTGCACCCGGTCGAACATCGCCGGCGCGATCGCCACGTAGCCGTCGGCGGCATAGCCGTCGGCGACGCTCTTGATGTGGCTGTTGACGCCGAAGATTTCCTGGATGACGACGATGGCGCCGCGCGGCTTGCCCGACGGATCGGCGCGATACGCGTCGAGCTTGTGTCCATCGGAGGCGGTGAGTTGGATCATTTTGCCCATGGGTAGAATCCTCGTGTGAAGAAGAACGCGCAGGCGCTGCTGGAGCTCGCCACCACCGCCCTCAAGCGCGCGGGCGCAAATGATCGCATGGCCGAAGCCGCGGCGCGCCACCTGGTTCACGCCGAAGAACAGGGCTTGCCCACGCATGGGATGTCGCGCGTCCCTTTCTATTGCGGAATGCTGCGCCGGGGTCGCGCCGAGGGCGCCGCGGAGCCGAGCCTCGTCGCTGACCGCGCCGGCGTCTGCCTGATCGACAACCATGACGGCCTGCCCTATGTCTCGGTGCAATGGGCCGTGGAGGAGGTCATCCAGCGCGCGCGGCGCAACGGCATCGCCTTCAGCGGCATCACGAACAGCGCGCACGTCGGCGTGCTCGGCATCCACCTGCTGCCGGTCGCGCAGGCCGGGCTGGTGGGCTTTGCGTTCACCAACTCGCCCGCCGCGATTCCGCCCTGGGGCGGAAAGAAGCCGCTCTTCGGCACGGATCCGATCGCCGCCGTGTTTCCCCGCGAGAAGGGCGATCCAATCGTGATCGACCTTGCGCTCACCACCGTCGTGCGCGGCCGCATCATGATGGCGATGCGCAAAGGCGAGAAGATTCCCGACGGCTGGGCGCTCGATCGCAACGGCAAACCGACCAACGATCCGAAGGAAGCGATCGAGCACGGCAGCCTCTTTCCGATCGGCGGCGCGAAAGGCGCGATGCTCGCGCTCATGTTCGAGCTCATCTGCGCCGCGCTCACCGGCTCGGCGATCGGGCCTGAGGCCGATTCGTTCTTCTCCGACGAGGGCAACCGCCCCCGCATCGGGCAGGCCTTCATCGCCATCGATCCGGGCCAGCTCGCCGGCCGCGCGAAGTACCTCGAGCGCGTCGAGACCGTCGTGCGCACGATGCTTTCGGATAGCGAAGTGCGCCTTCCCGGAGCACGCCGCTTCTCCGCCGAAAAGAATGCGC
>DASQGW010000008.1:0-6323 GCA_035632415.1 Burkholderiales bacterium
ACTGCATGCGAATCTGCAGGTGGTCGTGCAGGTTCTCGCCCACGCCGGGGAGGTGGCAGACCATGGGAATCTGGTGCTTTTTCAGCAATTCTTCATTTCCGATTCCGGAAAGCTGCAGGAGCTGCGGCGAGCCGATCGAGCCCGCGGCGAGGATGGTTTCGCGCCTGGCTTTTACGAAGAATTCCTCTCGCCCACGAACGAACTGAAGGCCGACGCAGTCTCTCCCCTCGAAGGAAAGCTTTGACACCTGCGCGCCAGTGAGCACCGTGAGGTTCGCGCGATGCAGGATCGGGCGCAGGAACGCGTTGGTCGCGCTCCAGCGGCGGCCGCGCTTCTGGTTCATCTGGAAGTAGGCGCAGCCGAAGTTGTCGCCGTTGTTGAAGACCTTCACGGGCGCAATGCCGCATTCGGCGGCGGCTTCGCGCCAGGCATCGATGATGTCCCAGCGCACGCGCGGGTCCTCGACGCGCACTTCGCCGCCCGCGCCGTAGCCGTCGGTCGCGCCGCGCTCGTAGTCCTCCAGGCCCTTGAATATCGGCAGCACGTCGTCCCAGGCCCATCCGCGGTTGCCGAGCGAGGCCCAGTGGTCCCAGTCCTCCTTCTGCCCGCGCATGTAGATCATCGCGTTTATGGAGGAGCACCCGCCGAGCACCCGGCCGCGCGCGTAGTGGATCGAGCGGCCGGCGAGGTGCTCGTCGGGCTCGGTCTTGTAGCACCAGTCCGTGCGCGGGTTCGCGATCGTATAGAGATAGCCGACGGGAATCGGGATCCAGAAATAGTCGTCGCGCCCGCCTGCCTCGATGAGCAGCACGCGCATATCCGGGTCGCGCGAAAGGCGGTTCGCAAGCAGGCAGCCTGCGCTGCCGGCACCGACGACGACGTAATCGAACGTGCCGAATGAGCGCACGGCCGAATTCTACGAGCGCTACCGCGCCGAGGTGCCGATGATCCTGACGCGGCTCAGCGCTCGCGCGAGCGAGTACACCGAGTCGAGGAGCGGGGTGATCCGATAGCCGGCGACCGCTGCCTTCGCCTCGGTGGCGGCGGCGTCGTAACGGATGCGGTGGAACTCCACCGTCCAGGCGTCGCTGTCGAAGACGGCGAACTCGGCGAGGCGATGCTCGCGCTTGCGCTGCGCGTCGACCGAGCCGGCGTTGATGAAGTAGAGGCGATCGCGCGAGAGCGGGCCGGGGGAGGCTTCCTCGACCTGGTCGGCGTCGACCTCGTAGAGCTTCTGCTCGTGGCTGTGGCCGAAGAAGCAGACGCGCGCGGTCGGGAAGTCCTCGCGCAGGAACCCGGCGTTCCGGCGGATGTGCATCGGCGTCGTCATGTAGAGCTGGACGTCGCGCACGCCGCCGTGGACGAGGGCAATGCGGCTCTCGACCAGCAGGTTCGACGGCAGGGCCTGCAGCCAGGCGGCGCTCGCGGCCGAGAGCTGCCTGCGGGTGCGCTTGAGCGAGTAGCGCGCCTTGTTCGAGCAGCGCTCGAAGCCAAGGCGCCCGGTGCCGATCAGGTCGTGGTTGCCCGCGATGACCTGGGCGTTGCGCGAGCGCAGGAGCGCAATGCAGGCGTCCGGGTCGGCGTTATAGCCGACGACATCGCCGACGCAGAGAAGCCGGCGTACGTTGCGCGCCTCGAGCGCGGCAAGCACCGCCTCGAGCGCCTCGATGTTGCCGTGGATGTCGCCTAGGACGCCGTAGAGAGCCATCGCATCACCCGGTGGCGCAGGCGCGAGAAGTGCCGCAGCTCGTCCCACAGCACCGCAAGCGCCGGCATGGGATCGTCCCATGCGAAGAGGTCGTACACCTTGCGCGTAGTGACGAGCGAGGCGAGCCAGCGTCCGGCCGTCAGCTCGCGCTGCGCGGCGAGCGCGCGGAATGCGAGGTAATCGAGGCGCGGCGAGAGCCATTGGTAGCGCGCGCGGGTCTGGGCCGGCGACGAGCGCTCGCCGCGGGTCATGTAGTCGTAGGCCACCTGCGCGAGGTTCACGCCGCCTTGCGCGCCGAGGTAATGCCAGAGGTTGAACCGCGCGTTGATCTCGAGCAGGAAGAACTCGCCGGTCCCGGCGTGGCGCTTGAAATCCATCTTGAAGACGCCCTTCAGGCCGGTGCGCGGCACGAGGCTGCGGCCCAGGCTCGCAAGGTCCGCATCGTGCGCGAGCTCGAGGCAGGAGCTGTCGCCCGTCAGCGGCGGATAAGTGCGGATCTTGCGGCCGATGAACCACGCGATGAGCTGGCCGCCCTCGTCGGCAAAGCCATGGAAGGACCACAGCGCACGATCGTCGCCCGGGATGTACTCCTGCAGCGTGAGCTCTTCCCGCAGGGATTGCGCGAGCGGCTCGCCGAGCAGGGCCCGGCCGTCGGCGAACACGCGCGCCTTGCCTGCGCCCTTAAGGAACTGCGAGTGGACTGCGGAGGTTTCCCAGCCGGTCTTGCTGCGCGGCTTTGCAAGCACCGGCCTCCCGAAGTGCTCGAGGTCGCCCCAGGCGAGGCGGCGCGGAACGGGCAACGAGCGGCTTTCGGCGAGCGCCTGGAAGAGCGGCTTCGAGTTCATCGCCCGCGAGAGCGCCGGCTCGCTCAGCACGAAGGCGTAGTAGGGGGAGAGCGCGTCGCGGAACTCGTGCACCAGCGCGAGCTGGTCGTCGTCGCCGTAGATGAGGGGCAGCCGCGTGCAGAGCGCGCCGGTCAGGACTTCGCCCGCGCGGAGCAGCCGCTCGACCACCGCTTCTCGCGGCGCGGCGGGCGGCAGCGTGCAGCGGCCAACGCAGTAGCGCGACGCCATCGCCGGCGTGAAGCGCTCGGCGGAGGCCACGATCACCGGGATTCGCGCAATGCCGAGCGCTCTCGCGAGATTGATGCCGCCGAGCAGCATCGCCGGCGGGCGGCCCGCCGAGAGGCGCCCGAGATCCACTTTGAGGAAGTCCCTCATCTCTTCAGCTTCGGCGGCGGACGGCGGTAGAGCCGCGCCTTCCATTGCGGCAGCCAGATACCCCGCAGGCGGTAGGCGATGCCGCCGGGCGTATTGCGGAATACGCGGACGCCGCGCGTCGCGCGGTGGCCGGTGGCGAGCTGATCTTTGTATCGGTGCTCGCCCTTTAGGAAATCGAAGATCTCGTTGCCTTCGCCGATCGCATGCTCGAGCGCGTAGCCGAGCAGCACCTTGCCGGGGTTGGACCCCGCGAGCGTCGGATCGAAACCCGCCTGCATGAGAAACACCCGGTTGCGAAAGCGGTAGCAATAGGTGATGGCGGCGATCTCGCCGTCGAGCTCCAGGCAATAAAGGCGCAGCCACCCGCGCGCGAAGGCGGACTTCATGGTCTGGCGGTGGAATTCGATGTATTGCGCCGTGGCGAAGGAGTCGCTGCCGCCGGCTTCGGCCCAGCGGCTGCGATGCAGCTCGACCAGGCGGTCGATCGCGCGGTCGAGGCCCGCGGCATCGTTCCAGACATAGAAGCGCAGGTCGTGCGCCGCTTGCGCTTTCCGGCGCGCCTTCTTCATGCGCGTGCGGCGGTCGGAGCTGAGCGATTGCATGAACTGCGTCCACGAGCCCGGCAGCTCGATATAGGCGATGCGCTCCGACTCCTCGCTCATGTAGGGGCGGTCTGCATCGCCCGCCGCCGCTTCCAGGTGGGAGGCGAAGCCCGACTGCGGATCGATGTCGGAAAGCACCGCCACGTCGAAGTCCGAGAGGCGCAACGCCGCCCGCGCGAGCTTCGGCGCGACGGCTTGCTCGAGGCCTGCTGCGAGCACCGGGCCGAGGTCGTCGGGATGCGTATCGCCGCCGCTGCCGACGAAGCGCAGGACCCGCACGGGAACGCCGAGCATGACGACCTTCTGGATGTAGAGCGCGAGTATCCCGACTGTCTCGCCGCGCTCGAGGGCCACCAGGATGCGCAGCGGCTGGCCGGCGCCATAGACCTGCCACCACTGGTACTGGAACAGCCAGGAATTGAACACGCTCGCCGCAGCCGCTTTCGCGTGCACGCGGTTCCACTCGGGCGCGAGACGCGCGAACTCCTCGGTGGAAGTGAGGAACTGGACGGCGATCTCGCCGCCGGGAGCGTCGCGAACAGGCGTTGGGGCGCCGCGTGGAGAGAGCTCCGAGACCTGCGCCTTATGCGGCATGCAGGCAGAGTGGCGCAAAAGCGAGCGCGCGGCCATCGGCTATAGAGACCGAAAGGCAGGGCCGGGCAGACTATGACCAGGGTGAAATAATGCCTCTGCCATGCGAATCGGCATTGATCTGGGCGGCACGAAAATCGAGGCGCTCGCGCTCGACGCCACCGGCCGCGAGGTCTTCCGCAAGCGGGTGGTGACGCCGCGCGGCGACTACGCCGCGACGCTCGGGGCCGTCGCGGCGCTCGTGAAGGAGATCGGCGAGGGCACGGTCGGCGTGGGTATTCCCGGTGCGCTCTCGCGGACTACGGGACTAGTCAAGAACGCCAACTCCACTTGGCTCATCGGCAGGCCGCTCAAGCAGGACCTCGAGCGCACCCTTGGCCGCGAGGTGCGCCTCGAGAACGACGCGAACTGCTTCGCGCTCTCGGAAGCGGTCGACGGCGCGGGCGCCGGTGCGCACGCGGTCTTCGGCGTGATCCTCGGCACCGGCGTGGGCGCGGGTATCGTGATCGACCGGCGAGTGCTCATCGGCCGCAACGCCATCGCGGGCGAGTGGGGACATAATCCCTTGCCCCTGCCGACGGCAAGCGACCTGCCGCTGCCTGCGTGCTACTGCGGCCGCTCGGGCTGCATCGAGACCTACCTTTCCGGCCCGGGGCTCGAGCGCGACCACGAGCGCCTCACCCGCCAGAAGCTCGCCGCGCGCGACATCGCCGCGCTGGACGGCCCGGCGCTCGAGCGCTACATCGAGCGCCTCGCGCGCTCGCTCGCCGGCGTGATCAACATCCTCGACCCCGACGTCATCGTGCTCGGCGGCGGCCTGTCGAACGTCGAGCGCCTCTACACCGAGGTGCCGCGCCGCTGGTCGCGCCATGTCTTCTCGGACGAGGTCGCGACGCGCCTTGTGCGGAATATGCATGGCGACTCGAGCGGTGTGCGCGGCGCCGCCTGGCTGTGGAACTAGTTCACGCCAGGAGATACAAGTTGTTACCAAACGCCCTGGGCGCCGGTAGGCCGGCGCAAGGCGCGGCGCGTTGAATGGACATCACCTTTCAACCAGGAGTGACCGTGAAACTTGCACACCCCACCATCGCCGCGGCCCTTGCTCTTGCCTTTAGCGGGGCTGCTTTCGCGCAAGCCGGGACCGTCCAGCGCGACGCGAATCAGCAGCAGCGCATCGAGCAGGGCCTGAAATCAGGCCGCCTCAACACCCGCGAAGCGGCGCGGCTCGAGGGCGAAGAGACGAAAGTGGAGAAGGACCAGGCGCGCGCCATGCGCGACGGCAAACTCAGCCCTGCCGAGAAGGCGCGCCTCGCGCGCGAGCAGAACAACGTGAGCCGCGACATCTACCGCGAGAAGCACGACGCCCAGACCGGCAATCCGGCCTCCGCCTCCTCGCAGCGCATGCAGGCCGACGTACGGCGCAATATCAACCAGCAGGCGCGCATCGAGCAGGGCGTGAAGTCCGGCTCGGCGAGCACGCGCGCCGAAGCGCACGCCGGCCGCAACGGCAATGTCAGCGCGCACGAGCAGCACCGCGTCCAGAAGAAAGAGAACAAGCAGAGCCACCACATCTACCGCGAGAAGCACGACAAGAAGTGAGCTAGCATCGGCCGCATGGCGGTCGATCTGAGCGCGCTTCGCCCCGGACTCCGCGGCGAAGCGTCGCTCGTCGTGGCGGAGGAGCACACCGCGCCGCGCGTGGGCAGCGGCGCGATCCACGTGCTCGCCACGCCGGTGATGATCAATGTGATCGAAGCCGCGGCGCTCGCCGCCGCGGAGCGCCTGCTGCCGCCGGGCCATCAAAGCCTGGGCACCGTTCTCAACGTCCGGCACATCGCCGCCACACCGGTCGGCATGCGCGTCACCGCCACCGCGACCGTCCAGCGAATCGAGGGACGCACGATCTACTTCACCGTCGAGGCGCGCGACGAGCACGAGTTGATCGGCGACGGCACGCACGAGCGCGTGGTGGTGAACGTCGAGAAATTCGATCAGCGAGTGAAGCGGAAGATCAGCGGGAGCTAAGCCCAAGGGTTTGGAAGGTCCGCTGTCGGCCAGAAGCGGACATTCGCCGCATACCTGAAATGGCAAGAGTTTTGGCGAGGGGGTTGTGGCTCAGCGGACCACATTGATCCTTAACCAGTCCTGGACATCCTCGACCACGGTGCCGGACACCTGTACGGCATCGCGAACATCTTGCTG
>DASQGW010000009.1:0-12934 GCA_035632415.1 Burkholderiales bacterium
ATCGACCCTGCGATGGGCCTGTCGAGCGTGCAGCCGCCACTTCTTCTGGCCCGCCAATTGCACCGCGAGCACGTCATCGGAGTCGCAATGTCCCCGATAGGCCTCAGCGCCGCGCTGCGAAAAGAACACCACCGCATTCGAAAGCACGTTTGCCTTGGATGCGTCGATGGCGGCACAGAATTCGTTGATCTCGGGAAAGACGATATCCAGCCCTTCGAGCACCAGCGCAGCGCCCCTGGACAGGTAATCCTCGAGGATCCCGCGGTTGAGAAACTCGATGTGAACGCGCTGCACGACTTTGTGTGCGATCGCCTGCGAGCAGTCGATGCGCTTGCCCTGGTAAATCAGCGAGAAGTACTCGGGCATCAGCATCGGACTGTTCACGTAGGCCTTCAGATCTTTCAACGTGAAGAACTCCGGAGTACCGATCAGGCCTTTTTGATGCCAAAAATCCCTCTCCTCCGGAAGCGTCCACGCCGTCTCGGTCAGGAACGTGAGCAGGTTGCTAAGCTGGGGGTGCATTAGGGGTCGTCGATCGAGTCGCCGAGGAGAAGCATTATGCCCAACACCATCCGGCTGCATCGAGTCTTGCGGGCTCCGCCCGATCGTGTCTATCGGGCATTTCTCGACCCCGACGCGAGGGTCAAATGGCTGCCGCCCAACGGCTTCACGGCGGGCGGTATCTCGAGCTCGTGCCGAACGAGCGGATCCGCTACAGCGACGCGTTCGACGATGCCAATCTGCCGGGCGAGATGGCAGGAATCGCTCTTTCTGTTGGCGAAGCTGGTCGAGGCCGAAATTCCGGACTAACCCGTAAAATCGGCTCGTGAGCGAGATCAAATCCCTCGGCCGATACCAGGTGCGCGGCGTGCTCGGCAAGGGCGCCATGGGGCTCGTCTATGACGGCCACGATTCGCAGCTCGACCGGCGCGTTGCCATCAAGACCATTCTCACGCGCAACCTCGACGAGGCGACCGCGAAGCACTACGAGATGCGTTTCCGGCGCGAGGTGCGTGCGGTGGCCCGGCTCAACCATCCGAACATCGTGCAGGTCTACGATTTCGGCACCGAGGGTGAGCTCGCCTACATCGTCATGGAATACATCCAGGGACGCGAGCTGAAGGATATGCTCGATGCAAAGGAAGGCCTCGAGCTCGGCAAGATCTTCCATCTGATGGCCGAGCTCCTCGATGCGCTGCACTTCGCGCACGAGGCCGGCGTCATCCACCGGGACGTGAAGCCCGCCAACGTGATGATCGATGCCAAGGGCCATGCCAAGCTCGCCGACTTCGGCGTGGCGCGCGTCACCGAAACGGAAGGCGACCAGGGCGAGGCGACCCGCGCCGGCGCCATGGTGGGCACGCCTTCCTACATGTCGCCGGAGCAAATCCAGGGACAGACGATCGACCGGCGGACCGACATCTTTTCCGCGGGCATCCTCTTCTACCAGCTGCTCACCGGGCACAAGCCGTTCGAGGGCACGGGCATGGGCCTCGCGATGAAGATCGTGCAGAACGATCCGGTGCCGCCGACCAAGCTCGTGCAGATCCCGCCGGTGATCGACAGCGTCGTCTCGCGCGCGCTTGCCAAGGAGCCCGACAGGCGCTACCAGACTGCGCGCGCCTTCGCCGAAGACCTGAAGCTGATCCTCGAAGGCAAGCCGCCCAAGGAAGCGTCTGCGCCCGCCAAAGCACCGCAAAGCAAGGCAGGCGGCGAGGCCGAGAAGGAATTCTGGGACGAAGTGAAGGACAGCACGGATCCGGACGAGCTCGAGCTCTATCTCGAGCAGTTCCCCGACGGCACGTTTGCCGGCGAGGCGCAGAAGAAGCTCGCGCAACTTCGCGAGAAGTAATCAATCCCCGAAGGACACGCCGATGCCGGCGGTCCACTGCCGGTGGTTGTAGTCGATCAGCGTTTCGCCGTAGCCGTCGGTAATCTGCGCGTGGAACTTGAGGCCGCCGAGCCATTTCGTGACCGGCGTCGCCCAGTCGAGCTGCACGAAGCCGCGGTCGGTGGAGAAGTTATGCCGCAGCAGGGCAGAGCTCACATAGCCCGTGGCGCTCTCATGGCGCACCACGAGGTCGCCGCTTCCCATGAAGCGCCGAATGTTCGGGTTGTCGTCGTCGCTCTCGTCGACCACGTGCCACACGCGCCCGAGGAACGAAAAGCGCTGCCACTGCCAGCCGCCCTGCGCGTAGAGCCGCGACCAGCCGCGATGCTCGAGCTGATCGAGCCCGTTCGACTGGTGCGAGAAGCCGACGTTGAGCAGCTTGAAGCCGTTACCGTCCAGGCCGCGGCCCAGCGTGAGGATCAGCTCGGGCTCGTAGTCGGTCTCGCGGATCGGCCGCGACTGGCCGTGGTTGAAAACCTGCCAGGCCACGGCCTGCGTATAGCCGAACCAGAGCCGCGCGCTGTCGAAGCCGAGCAGGCCCGCCGCCTTCGCGAGGCCGACGTCATCGAAGGCCGCGCGCGAGATCAGCTCGGTCTTGAAGCTAGCCTGTAGCTTCATTTCCGCACGGTTGAGATCGGTCAGCGGCGCGCGGCCGGTGGAAGGGCTGCGCGGCTCGAGGTTCGGACGGCTGGTCCAGCGGCCGATGATGTAGTTGTTGCGGTAAGTAGTGATGTCCGCCAGGCGCCGCACACCGGCATCGTTGGGCCCGAGGCGCCAGCTGCGCGTCAGGTAGGCGCTGGCGCCGGTAACCGTGCCGGCCTCGGGTTTGGCAATCGAGTCGTAGCATTCCAGCCGCGCATCGCGATCCTCGATGTCGGCGCAGCGCGAAACATCTTGGGCATGCGCAAGCGTGGCGCCGAGCAGCGCAAGCAGGGTAACGCTCGTCCTCGCCTGGCTCGAGATCAGGGCTGCGCCAGGCTCGCGTTCGTAAGATCCGTGACGAGCATATGCCCCGGCGCGTGCGTGATGCAGAGTGACGGACGGGCGTCGAGCACGACCGATTGCGGCGTGATGCCGCACGCCCAGTAGAGCGGCAGCTCGTCCTCCAGCACCTCGGTCGCATCGCCGGCCCACGGCTGGCGCAGATTCTTGATGCCGATCAGCTCCGGCCGGCCGATGTGCACCGGCGCGCCGTGCACGCGCGGATAGCGCGAGGTGATCTCGATGGCGCGGATCGCATCGGCCGGCTTGAAAGGCCGCATCGACACGACGAGCTTGCCGCGAAAGCGGCCCGCGGGCACCGTCTCGACGCTCGTCCGGTACATCGGCACGTTGCGGCCCTCCTCGACATATCGCAGGCGTAGCCCGGCCGCAATCAGCGCCTCCTCGAAGGAGAACGAGCAGCCGAGGACGAAGCTGACCAGATCCTCGCGCCACAGGTTCTGGAGCGTGGTGACCTCGTCCTCGAGCACGCCGTTACGGAACACGCGATAGCGCGGCACGTCCGTGCGGATGTCGAGGTCTTCGCCGAGCGCCGGCAGGTGCGCTTCGCCCGGCGGGGACTCGGCGAGGAGCGGGCAGGGCTTTGGGTTGCGCTCGCAGAAGAGGCGAAAGTCGTCGGCGTATTCGCGCGGCAGGATGCAGACATTGCCCTGCACATACCCCCGCGCGAGGCCCGCCGTATGGCCGCGGCGCATTCCGCTTCTGATGGCGCGGCGTATGTCGCTGGGACTGTCCATCCGTCTGATGATAGCGGTTAAGATAGTCAGCCCATGCGCGAGTACGTCCCGAGCGGCGTAATCCCCGCCGTGCTGCTGCCGTTCCACGAGGACCTTTCGATCGACGAAGGTTCCTACCGCGCGCATCTGCGCGATGTCGCCTCGGTGGAGGGGCTCTCCGCCATCACGGTGAACGCGCATGCTTCCGAAGTTGCGTCGTGCACGTTCGACGAGCAGCGTCGCGTGCTGGAGATCAGCCGCGAGGAGCTCGAGCTGCCGATCATCAACGGCATCTATGCCGACGGCAGCCTGGAAGCGGCGCGCATTGCAAGGATGGCCGAGCAGGGCGGCGCATCGGCGCTGCTCGTGTTTCCGCCGGCGATCTACGCCTTCGGCCAGCGTCCCGACATGGCGCTTGCCCACTTCAAGCGCATCGCCGATGCCACATCGCTGCCGCTTATCCTGTTCCAGTATCCGCTGGCCGGCGGCCAGGGCTATCCGCTCGCCACGCTGACGAGGATCCTCGACGAAGTGCCGAGCGTGCGGGCGATCAAGGACTGGTGCGCAAATCCGCAGCTCCACGAGCGGCAGGTTCGCCTGTTGCAATCGCGCGCGCGGCCGGTGAACGTGCTGACCACGCACAGCTCCTGGCTTCTCGGCAGCCTGGTCTCGGGCTGTAATGGTTTGCTGTCGGGCAGCGGCTCGGTCATTGCGGATCTGCAGGCGAAGCTCTTCCGCGCCGTACGCGCGGGCGAGCTCAGGAAGGCGAAAGAAGTTCAGGACCGGATCACCCCGACCGCGGAGGTGTTCTACGGCGAACCGTGGGTCGACATGCACAACCGGATGAAGGAAGCGCTCGTCCTGCTCGGCAAGCTGCCGCGCGCGGTGGTGCGCCCGCCGCTCGTCAAGCTGCCGCGCGAGGAGATCGACCGCATTCGGGCCGCCCTCGAGGCGGCGGGGCTGCTCGAACAGAATACAACTCAGAGGAGGGTTGCATGAGCTGGAGATTGGTGGGAGCACTAGCAGCGGCATTTTTCGCATCGGTCGCTTTTGCGCAGACCCCGATCAAGGTCGGAATCGTCGCGTTCATCTCCGGGCCGGCGGCCGCGCCGTTCGGCGTGCCGGCGAAGAACGCCGCCGACTTCGTGATCGAAGAGCTGAACGCCGGAAAAGCCCCGGCGCCGTACCACACCAAGGGCTTCGGCGGCGCGCCGATCGAGACCGTGGTCGTCGACGAGGCCGGCACCACCACCGTGCAGGTGACTGAATTCAGGAACCTCGTGCAGCGCCACAACGTCGACCTCGTCATCGGCTACATCTCGAGCGGCAGCTGCCTCGCCATCGCGCCGGTGGCCGAGGAGCTGAAGAAGTTCACCAACTTCTTCGACTGCGGCACGCCGCGCATCTTCGAGGACGCGTCCTATAAGTACGTGTTCCGCACCTCACCCACCGCGACGATGGACTCGGTCGGCGCCGCGCTCTACGTGAAGGACGCGAGGAAGAGCATCAAGTCGATCGCCGGCATCAACCAGAACTACGCCTGGGGCCAGGACTCCTGGGGCGACTTCGAGGCGGCGATGAAGGTGCTGGTGCCGGCGGTCGAGGTGAAGACCTCGCAGATGCCCAAGCTCTTCGCCGGCCAGTACAACGCCGAGATTTCGGCCATTCTCGGCGCGAAGGCCGACGTGGTGCACTCGAGCTTCTGGGATGGCGACCTCGAGGCGCTCATCCTGCAGGGCGGGCCGCGCGGCCTCATGAAGTCCAGCATGACGATCCTCACCACGGGCGAGACGGCCATGCACAAGCTCGGCGCCCAGATCCCGGACGGCACGGTGCTCGGCGCGCGCGGGCCCTTCGGCCCGTATGCACCGAAGAACAAGTTCAACGACTGGTTCGCGAAGGGCTTCCAGGCGAAGTTCAACGCCCCGCCCAATTACGCCTCTTACCAGATGGCGCAGGCGATCCTCGGGGTGAAGATGGCCTGGGAAAAGGCGATGGCGAAAAACGGCGGCAAGCGGCCGAGCAACGAAGAGGTCGGCGCCGCGCTCGAGCACGCAACGTTCGAAGGGCCGGGCGGCACGGTGCGCATGGCGATCGGCAAGGGACATCAGGCGATCATGGAGACGGCGTACGGCACGACGAAGCTCGTGAAGGGCAAGCTCACGCTCGTCAACGTCAAGCGCTACCCGGCGGGGAAGGTCAACCCTCCCGAGGGCATGAAGGCCGCCGACTGGATCAAGAGCGGGTTCAAGGCCAACTAAGACCAAGCCAGACAGGGACGGACCACGTTTTCCGCTGCTGAAACGTGGTACGTCCCTGAGTTGTTTTGACCGAGCTCCTGTCCGTCGCGGTCGATAGCGTCATCTATTCGGCGTGGCTCTTCATCGCCGCGCTGGGGCTCACGCTCATCTACGGCGTGATGAAGATCGTCAACGTCACGCACGGCAGCTTCTACGCGCTCGGCGCCTACGCCGGGGCATCGCTCACCGGCGCCTGGCTCGCGCGCGGCTATCCCCCGGTGCTTTCCTATGCGGTGCTCCTGATTGCCGCGGTGCTGATCACGCTCGCCTTCGCGCCGCTCATCGAGCGGGGGATCCTGCGCTTCATGTACGCGAAGGACGAGGTAGTGATCCTGCTCATTACTTACGCGCTCTTCCTGATCCTCGAGGATGTGATCAAGCTGATCTGGGGCGTGGATCCGTACTTCGTCGCCGAGCCCTATGCGCTCCTCGGCAGCTTCGAGGTCGCCGGGATGGCTTATCCGACCTACAACCTGCTGCTCGTCGCGCTGGCGATCGTCTTCGGCGGCGGCCTTGCCTGGCTCCTCTCCAGCACTCACACCGGGAAGATCCTCCGCGCCGTAATTCATGACCCTGACGTAAGCCGCGCGATGGGGGTGAACGTCGGCCGCTACTACCTCGCCACCTTCACCTTCGGCTCGCTTCTCGCCGCGCTCGCGGGCTCGTACACCGCGCCCACCGTGTCGGTGGTGCCGGGACTCGGCGTAGAGGTCATCGTGCTGTCGTTCGCCGTGGTGGTGATCGGCGGTCTCGGCAGCCTGCCCGGCGCCGCGCTTGGCGCCGTGATCGTCGGCATCGTCCGCTCGCTCTCGGTCCATTACCTGCCCCAGGTCGAGCTCTTCGTCATCTACTTCGTGATGGCGATGGTCCTTGCGCTGCGGCCGCGCGGGCTCTTCAGCCTCGAGGAGCCGCGCAAGATATGAAGCGCACTCCTCTCGCGATTTTGGGAATTTTGCTGGCGGTACTCGCTGCGGGCCCATGGCTTCCGCAGTGGGCCATGTTCATCGTTACCGTGGCTTTCGCGCGCGGCCTGGTCGCGCTCGGCCTCATGCTGCTCCTGCGCGCCGGGCTCGTCTCGTTCGGCCAGGCGCTCTATTACTGCCTCGGCGCTTATGCCGCCGGCGCGCTCGGCCGCTTCTTCGGCGCAAGCGATATCGTGGTGGAGATGCTCGCCGGCGGCGCGGTCGCCGCCTTGGCGGCGTTGGTGCTCGGCTTCCTGCTTGCGCGCTACCGCGGCATCTTCTTCGGCCTGCTGTCGCTCGCGCTCTCGATGATCCTCTACGGGCTGCTCGTGAAGAACGAGGCGCTCGGCTCCACCGACGGCTTCAACATCCTGCCGAGCACGCTCTTCGGCATGCGGCCGGCGCCGGATTGGGTTCGCTACACGGTCATGGCGTGCGCGGCCGTGGTCGCCACCGCCGCGGCGCTCGTCGTGCATCGCTACCTGCACACGCCGCTCGGGCGGCTCGCGCCGGCGATCAAGGACAACGAGATCCGCGTCGAGTACATGGGCGCCTCGGCGCGCTACGCCGTGCACGTGAAGTACGTGATCGCCGCAGCGCTCGCCGGGGTGGGTGGAGCGCTTGCCGCGACGACGGTGGGACACATCGATCCCGACATGGCCTACTGGACGACCTCCGGCGAGTTCATCTTCATTGCCATCCTCGGCGGCACCGGCAACGTGATCGCGCCCTTCGCCGCGGCGCTCCTCTATGGCGCCATCCACACCACGGCGTACGACCTTTCGCCGAACACCTGGCAGATGAGCCTCGGCACCGCACTTCTGCTCCTCATCGTCTTTCTTCCTCAAGGCCTCTTTGGGGGACTGCGCGGGCGCTTCGGATGGCGGTGATCCTTCAGGCGCGCGGCCTGTGCAAGAACTTCGGCGCGATAAGCGCCGCCGCGGAAGTAAGTGCGGCGATCGAGCGCGACTCGGTGGTGGGCCTCATCGGCACGAACGGCGCCGGCAAGACCACCTTCATCAACATGATCACCGGTTACCTCAAGCCCGACCGCGGCTCGATCGAGTTCGAGGGGCGCGACATCACGCCGCTGCCGCCCCGCGAGATCACGCGGCTCGGCATCTGCCGCTCGTTCCAGATCCCGCAGCTCTACGGCTCGCTTAGCGTCTTCGACAACATGATGGTGGCGCTCGGCGTGGCGCTCGCCAACGCCGGGCGCGGCGGCTTTTTCTCGCGCGGCCATCCGCTCGTGCCGGGATTCGACCTGCCGGCGGAAGAGGCCGCGGAGCGGCTGCTCGAGCGCTTCGGCCTCGTCGAATACCGCGACCGCAACGCGCAGGTGCTGCCGGGCGGCGTGCGCAAGCTCCTCGACATCGCGCTCGCGATGGTGGCGCGGCCGCGCATCCTCCTGCTCGACGAGCCGACGAGCGGAGTCTCCGCGGCGGAGAAGTTCGGCATCATGCAGATGGTGCTCGACGGCGTGCGCGCCGAGGGAGCGACGGTGCTTTTCGTCGAGCACGACATGGAGATTGTCAGCCGCTTCGCCGAGCGCGTGCTCGCCTTCTACGACGGCCGCATCATCGCCGACGCGGCGCCGCAGGTCGCGCTGGTCGATCCGGAGGTCAGGCGTTACGTGGTGGGCGGCCATGCTTAGCATCCGCGAGCTCAGCGTCTCGCTTGCCTCGGCGCAGGTCCTGCGCGGTGTCTCCCTCGAAGTGCCCTCAGGCACCATGGTTGGGCTCATCGGCCGCAACGGCGCCGGCAAGACCACGCTGATGAAGACGGTGATGGGTTTGCTGAAGCCCGCGCGCGGCGTGGTGCAGTTCGACGAGCGCGATCTCGTTCCGCTGCCGACGCATGAGCGCGCCCGCCTGGGCATCGGCTACATGCCGGAGGATCGGCGCCTGATTCCGGATCTCTCGGTGGAGGAGAACGTTCTGCTGCCGGCATGGGCGGGGCACCGGGTCGATGCACGCGCGCGCCTGGAGAAGGTCTACGAGATCATCCCGGAGCTGCGCCCGTTCGCGGAGCGCAAAGGGCTTCAGCTCTCGGGCGGTCAGCAGAAGCTCGCCGCGCTCGGCCGTGCGCTCATGTGCGGCACGCGGCTGCTCGTGCTCGACGAGCCGTTCGAAGGCGTCGCGCCGCTCCTCGCCGGGCGCTTGGCGGAGGTTATCGGGGGGCTCAAGCAGGAAGGGCTGTCGGTGCTGGTTTCCGAGTCCGACCTCCAGCACTCCGAGCGCATGGTCGACCGTGTCGTGGTGATCGATCGTGGAGCGATCGCCTGACTGAAACGGATGTCCTGATCATTGGCGCCGGCGCCGCCGGCATGAACGCCGCGCTCGCCGCGGCGAGTGCCGGTGGCCGCGTGCTGCTCGTCGATCGGAGCCTGATCGGCCGCGGCGGCGCCACGGTGATGGCGCAGATGACGGTTGCCGCGGCCCTCGGCGAGGAAGAACCCGACCACTGGCAGAACCACCTTGC
Source organism: Burkholderiales bacterium (assembly GCA_035632415.1). GTDB lineage: Bacteria > Pseudomonadota > Gammaproteobacteria > Burkholderiales > SG8-39 > SCGC-AG-212-J23. The sequence continues at coordinate 9,353 of DASQGW010000009.1, forward strand.
CGATACGCTGAAGGCGGGACGCGGCCTTTGCGATGCCGCGTTGTCGCAGCTCCTCTGCGAGGAAGGGCCGGAGTGCATTCGCGAGATGGACACGCGGGGTGTCGGCTGGGCGCGCAAGAATGGGCACATCAGCCAAGTGCATGCGCCGGGTCACGACCGCCGGCGCTGCGTCTACGTGGACTTTCTTAACACCGGCCCCGCTGTCTCCAAGACCTTGCGCGCGGAGCTCCAGCGCGTCCCGGAGATCCGCCGCACCGGCGACCTGCTCGTCACCGAGCTTGCCGTGCACGACGGCATCTGCATCGGCGCGCACGCAGTGCATACCGCCACCGGCGAAGCCGTTGCCATCGCGGCAAAGGCGACCATTGTGACCACCGGGGGCCTCACACGCCTTTATGCGCGGAACAGCGCCTCGGCCAACATGGGCGGCGATGGCTATGCGCTTGCGCTCCGCGCGGGCGCCGAGCTGGTCGACATGGAGTTCGTGCAGTTCTTCCCGATCGGCCATCTTGCGCCCCGTCTCGTCGGCATGGATCCGATCATGTGGGATCCATTTCGCTACAAGCTCGGCGGTCGGCTCCTGAACGCCGAGAAGAAGGAGTTCCTCGGCGAGGAGGGTCGCTACACTGCGGCCCGCGATCACGCTACGTACGCCATCCTCAACGAGGTCGCCGCCGGACGCGGGTCGCCGCACGGCGGCGCGTGGTTGAGCTTCCAGCATTGCAGCGAAGCGCAGCTTCGCGCCGCGTTCGGTCCGGTGATCGACCGCCTCGCGAAGAACGGCATCGATCTCACGACGCAGGCGGTCGAAGTTGCGCCCATTGCGCATTACCACATGGGCGGCATCACGGTCGATGCGGACATGCGCACTCGCGTGCCGCACCTCTTCGCCGCAGGCGAGGCCGTCGGCGGCGCGAACGGCGCCAATCGCCTCTCGGGCAATGCGATCACCGAGGCGCTGGTGTTCGGCCGGCGCGCCGGGCGTCGCGCCGCTGCGCTCGCCGCGAAGGCGCCGATGCCTTCCATCGCCCCCGTGACTGCTCGAGCGGGCAGGCGTCCGTCAATGAACCCCGCCGCCGAAATCGTGCAGCTGCAGGCGCTGATGAACGAGCACGCGGGTCCATTGCGCAATCGCACGGGCCTCGAACGTGCGCTCGGCGAAATCACTCGGCTGCGCTCGTTCGATCTTCCGGTGCCGGCGAAGGGCCTGGACCCCGTGTGGCTCGACCTGCACGACCTTCGGAACATGGCGCACGTCGGCGAATGCGTCATCCGCGCGGCGCTCGAGCGTACCGAGAGCCGCGGCGCACACCAGCGGGAAGATTTTCCCGAGACGAGCGAGGCGTGGCAGCGCCACCAGGTCCTCCGATTGGGCGAGGATAAGGTCGAGATTGCTCGCTAAGCTGAAAATCCGCCGCGGCGACGGATACGAGCGCTTCGAAGTGCCGTTCGAAGCCGGACAGACGGTGCTCGACGGCCTGCGCTGGATCCGCGTGCATCGCGATCCGACCCTCGCCATCCGCTTCTCGTGCATCAACGCCAACGCGTGCAAGGAATGCATGATCCAGGTCGAGGGCAAGACCGTGTATGCGTGCACGACGCGACTGGTCGAAGGCGAGATGACGCTCGAGCCGCTGCCGAACAAGACGCTCATCAAGGACCTCGTCACCGAGATCGCTCCGCCCGATGAACGTTACTGAGGAGCGCTAGAAGAGGCCCAGCTCCGTTCCCTTGATCTGCAGCGCGAGATAGCGCGAGTAGATCCGGCACTGCGCGAAGCTGCCGGCGATGAACCAGAGTCCCGGCTGCGGCGTGCGCACGAACATGTTACGCAGCTCCTGCGACTCCCCGAATCCCCAGATGGGACCAACGCGTGCGGCAACCTCGTCGCCAAAAAATCTGCCGACGAGCGCTTCCAATCCCTTGTACCCGGTGGCGAGCACGACGAGGTCCGCCTCCGGCAGCAGCCGCTCGAATTCCGAGAACTGCGCGAGGCCGATCTTTCCTTCGACGATGAGGTCCGAGCAGCCGACGTTGAAGTAGTAGCCGCCGCCGCGCGTGAGGTAGAGGAACTGCCAACCGGTGCCGTCGTCGCCGTCGCTCAGCTGGAAACCCTTCCGTCGCAGTTGTTCCAGGAGGTCCTTGTCCAGCTCCTTTGCGTGGCGTGTTGCGAGCTGGTGCGTTTTCTTTGACAGCGCGAGCGGCACCGAAGCGGTGATGAGGTCGCAATCCTCGAGCGGCGGGCCCTCGCTATAGAGCGAATAGACGAGCTGCGCGCTCGGATCGCAGTTGATGATGAGCGTCGGGCTTCTCTGCACGAGCGTGACGTTGGCGCCGCTCGAATGGAGATCCTGCGCGATGTCGTGGCCGCTGTTGCCGGTGCCGACGACCAGCGCTCGCTTGCCTGCCCACGCCTTGCCGTCCTCGTACTGGCTCGAGTGCAGCACGGTGCCGTCGAATCCGCGCAGCGCCGGAATCTCCGGCAGGTTCGGAATGCCGCTCACGCCGGTGGCCATCACGACGTGACGAGGATGCATCTCGCGCTTTTTTCCATCGGCGCCGCGCACCAGGACTGACCAGCGCTTCGCCGCTGGGTCGTAGGAACCACCTTCGAACTCGGTGCTCGGCCAATAGTTAAGCTCCATCGCCTCGACGTAGGACTCGAACCAGTTGGCGAGCTTGTCCTTGGGGATGTAGACGGGCCAGTTCGGCGGGAACGGCATGTACGGCAGGTGGTTCACGTGCACCTGGTTGTGCAGGGTGAGTGCGTCGTACCGCCGGCGCCAGTTGTCTCCGATGCGCGGCCAGCGATCGACGATCAACGTGTCGACGCCGAGTTGCCCGAGACGCGCGGCGATCGAAAGCCCCGCCTGGCCGCCGCCAACGACCAAGACATCCGGATCGCGATTGCTGTAGTCGCCCGCGGACTGGCGCAGGTCGCGCCACGTCGGCCCGCCGAAGGTACGCGAATATCCATGGCCGCTGGGACGCCGGGCCCCCGTGCGTTCCTCGTACCCCTTCAGCTCTTCGAGCGCCGTAAGGAGCGTCCAGGCTTTTCCATCGCGGAGTCGCAGCACGCCGCTGCAGCGCCCGATCGCGGTCTCGAAACGGAACATCGCTTCCATGCACTTCGTACCCGCCCGCATCACCTCGCGAGGCAGAGTGCGCCGCGCGTCGACCTCGAAGCCACGCGGTCTTGCCCGGGCGGCATGTGTCATGAGGCCGCTGGCAATAGCGCTGCCGGCGCTGACCGTACCGATGCGCCAGGTCAGTGCAAGGATGTCGCGCCAATGGCTGTCGTCGTGAAAGAGTGGGGCGACGCGCTCGCCCGCGGAAAGAGCCCGCTCGAGCTGCGCCAGCCACTCGTTCGCGAGTGTCACCAGGCTTTCACGGGTATCAAGCATCGCGCTCATGATCTATCAAATCGTCCAACACTTGTTACAGGCGGAATATCGGCCCGTCTCGTCGCGTTTGGTCCCTGCAGGCGATGCGGAGGACAGAATGACTAAATCCATTCTTCTCGCCGTCACCCTGCTGCTTGCGGCATGCGGCGGTGGTGGCGGCGGATATGGCAGCGGCAGC
>DASQGW010000010.1:0-73930 GCA_035632415.1 Burkholderiales bacterium
CCTTCACGTCGACCGTGATCTTCCTGGAGAGGTCGCCGCGCGCCACCGCCGTGGTGACCTCGGCGATGTTCCTCACCTGCCCGGTGAGGTTGGCGGCGAGCTGGTTCACGTTGTCGGTGAGGTCCTTCCACACGCCCGCGACGCCCGGCACCTGCGCCTGGCCGCCGAGCTTGCCCTCGGTGCCGACTTCACGGGCCACGCGCGAGACCTCGGAGGCGAACGCGTTCAGCTGGTCGACCATCGTGTTGATGGTGCTCTTCAGCTCCAGGATCTCGCCCTTCGCCTCGGCGGTGATCTTCTTCGAGAGGTCGCCCTTCGCGACCGCGGTCGTCACCTCGGCGATGTTCCTCACCTGGCCGGTGAGGTTCGCCGCCATCGAGTTCACGTTGTCGGTGAGGTCCTTCCACACGCCGCCGACTCCTTTGACGTGCGCCTGGCCGCCGAGCTTGCCGTCGGTGCCCACTTCGCGCGCCACGCGGGTGACTTCGCCGGCGAAGGCGTTCAGCTGGTCGACCATCGTGTTGATCGTGCTCTTGAGCTCCAGCACTTCGCCCTTCACGTCGACCGTGATCTTCCTGGAGAGGTCGCCGCGCGCCACCGCCGTGGTGACCTCGGCGATGTTCCTCACCTGCCCGGTGAGGTTGGCGGCGAGCTGGTTCACGTTGTCGGTGAGGTCCTTCCACACGCCGGCGACGCCGCGCACCTGCGCCTGGCCGCCGAGCTTGCCGTCGGTGCCGACTTCCCGAGCCACACGGGTGACCTCGGCGGAGAACGCGTTCAGCTGGTCGACCATCGTATTGATGGTGCTCTTCAGCTCCAGGATCTCGCCCTTCGCCTCGGCCGTGATCTTCTTCGAGAGGTCGCCCTTCGCGACCGCAGTCGTCCCCTCGGCGATGTTCCGCACCTGGCCGGTGAGATTCGCGGCCATGGAGTTCACGTTCTCGGTGAGGTCCTTCCACACGCCGGCGACGCCCGGCACCTGCGCCTGCCCGCCGAGCTTGCCCTCGCTGCCGACCTCGCGCGCCACGCGCGACACTTCCGACGCAAAGCCGTTCAGCTGCCCGACCATGGTGTTCACCACCGTGCCGAGCCGCAGCGCCTCGCCGCGCAGCGGCCGGCCCTCCGCCTCGAGCACCATCGTCTGCGAGAGGTCGCCCTTCGCCACCGAGCCGATCACCCGCGCCACCTCGTGCATCGGCTGCATCACGTCGCCCACCAGTGCGTTGATGCTCTCGATGACGTCGGCCCAGCCGCCGCTCGCGCCGGACAGCGTCATGCGGTGGTTGAACTGGCCTTCCTTGCCGACGAGCTCCGCCACACGCGAGATCTCGGCGGCTTTCGCCTCCTCGAGCTCGACGACGTCGTTGAACGCCTGCGCGATCTCGCCGTCGATGCCGGTCAGGTTGAGCGGCATGCGGATCGAGAAGTCGCCGCGCTTGAGCTGCCGGAGCGCCTTCAAGAGCTCCCCGCGGTCGAGCATCATCTGGAGGCCGGCGTGCATGGATTCCATGGAATTCCCCTGCGAGTTCTGTGTGAAGCTAACTGGCCGATGCTACTGGGCGATCTCGACTGGAGGTATCGAGAAAGCGACGATAGACCTGTAGTCGTTTGACTACAGCCTGAATCAGTCCACCAGGTGGTGGGCGATGGCGTAGTGCATCAGCTCCGCGTTCGACTTCATGTTCATCTTGCGGAGGATGCGGGTGCGATGGGTGCTGACGGTGTTGGGGCTCAAGAAAAGCTCGTCGGCGATCTGACGCACGGTCTTGCCCGAGGCGATCATCCACATCACCTGGTATTCGCGATCGGAGAGCGTCTCGTGCAGCGGCTTGCCTCGGTTGTCTTCCAGCTCGAGCGCGAGCTTCTCGCCGAGCGTCGGCGTGACATAGCGCCCGCCGGTCGCCACCTTGCGGATGGCGCTCACCAGCTCTTCCGGCGCGCTTTCTTTCGTCAAGTATCCGGCGGCTCCCGCCTTGAGCGCGCGCACCGCATACCGGTCTTCCGGGTACATCGAAAGGATGAGCACGGCGCGTCCCGGATAGCGCTGGCGCAGCTCCTTGATGAGCTCGAGGCCGTTCTTGCCGGGCATGTTGTAGTCGAGGACGGCGACTTCCCACGGCACGCGCCGCGAGAGCTCGACCACTTCCTGGCCGTTGCGCGCCTCGCCCACCACGGTGAGGTCCTGCTCGACGGCGAGCATCTGCCGCAAGCCCTGGCGGACCACCGGATGGTCGTCGGCGATGATGACTTTCACTTCGGTCACGTCCTCTGCTTCATCGGAATGGAAACCGACACGCGGGTGCCGTGGCCGGGCGTGCCGGTGATTCTCACTTCACCGCCGAAGAGCAGCGCCCGCTCGTGCATGCCGAGCAGGCCCAGCGACTTCTTGCCGTTCAAATCCGCGTCGGCAATGCCGACGCCGTTGTCGATCACCTCGAGCGCCACGCGATCCTCGGCAACGATGAGCTCGATGTCGACGCGCGTCGCACGCGAATGCCGCGCCACGTTGGTCAGGATCTCCTGGAAGATGCGGAACATCGTCGTGGAGATGTCGGAATCGAGCTTCGCGCCCTCGGGCGGCAGCTTCGCGCGGCAGCGGATGCCGGTGCGCTTCTGGAATTCCTTCGCCTGCCAGGCGACCGAGGCGATGAGCCCCATGTCGTCCAGCATCTCCGGACGCAGGCCCGTGGCGATCTTGCGCACGGTCTGCACCGTGGTGTCGATCAGCTTGCACATCGAGTCGGTCTTCTCGATGAGCGGCTTCTCGCGCAGGCGCTTGGCGAGCCAGGTCACTTCCATCTTGAGGCCGGTGAGCACCTGACCGAGCTCATCGTGGATCTCGCGCGCGATGTGGGCGCGCTCTTCCTCGCGAACGGAGATCAGGTGCGCGGCGAGCCGGCGCAGCTTCTCCTCCGACTCGCGCAGCCGCTCGCTCTTGCGGTGCAGCTCGACGAATACCGCGACCTTGCTTTTCAGGATCTCCGGGACGACCGGCTTCTGGAGATAGTCGACCGCGCCCACCTCGTAGCCGCGGAACATCGAGCTCATCTCGTCGGCCGCGGCGGTGAGGAAGATGATCGGCGTCAGTTTGGACCGCTCCCTCGAGCGGATGAGCCGCGCCGTCTCGAAGCCGTCGATGCCCGGCATGCGCACGTCGAGCAGGATCACCGCGAAGTCGTTCTTCAGCGCGAGGCGCAGCGCCTCTTCGCCCGACTGCGCGATCATCAGGTTCTGGCCGAGGCCGGAGAGCAGCTCCTGCAGCGCGAAGAGGCTCTTCGGCTCGTCGTCGACGAGCAGGATCTTCGCCTGCGGCGCAGGCTCGGTGACGGTCTCCGGCGAGAAATTTTCAGGCACTGCGGCGCTGCGCGCCGCAGTGGCGGCTTCCGACATGTTCACCCGACGAGCTGGTGGCGGACGGCGTAGTGGACGAGCGCTGCGTTGCTCGCGAGGCCGAGCTTGCGCAGGATCCTCGTGCGATAGGTGCTGACGGTGCTCGGCGAGAGCCCCATCTCGCGGGCGATCTCGCTGATCTGCTTGCCGGTCGCGAGCAGCCACATGACGCGGTATTCACGATCCGAAAGCTTCTCGTGCAGCGCCTTCTGCGGATCGCTCGAGCATTCGGACGCCAGGATCTCGGCGAGCGAGGCGGACACGTACTTCCCACCGTTGGCGACCTTGCGCACGGCGGTGGTCAGCTCCTGCGGCGCGCTGTCCTTCGTGATGTAGCCGGCGCCGCCCGCGCGCAGCACGCGCGAGCCATGCACGTCTTCCGAATGCATGCTCAAGATCAAGACGGGCTTGCCTGGAAATTCCTTCTTGATGTCGCCGAGGAGATCGAGGCCGCTGCGCCCGGGCATGGAGAAATCGAAGATCGCCATGTCCCACTCCACCTTGCGCGCAAGGTCGAGCGCCTCGTCGCCATTGGTCGCCTCACCTACGACAGTCGCGGCGGGATCGGACGCCAGCATCTGCTTCAGGCCATGGCGAACGATGGGGTGGTCGTCGGCTATGAGAATTCGCATTGCATCCCTCTTTTGGTGTCCGTCGGTTCCCTGTGGGCGTCGAGTATAGGCACCTCAATGACACTTGGCCATCCACTTTTCTCTTTTTTCTTCAAGGATGTAGTGCATATTCGACAGGCGTGTCAGCGTTTCCCCGACACGCCTGCCGGACGCGATAGACCGCGCCCTCGGACCGCGCAATTCTGCGCGCGTGAACCGCCTGATTTGGGTCGCGCTCGCCATTGCGTCCAGCGCTTTTGCGGCCGAGCCGCGCACGATTGCCACCTTCGAATCGATCGGCATCTATTGGACGCCGCCCGCCGATCCCGGGCCCGGCGGCTGTCCAGTCCAGTTCCGGAAGAGCGGCGATGCCGCATGGCGCGAGGGCCTTCCGCTTTGGTTCGATGCGCGCAATCGCGAATGCCGCGGCAGCCTGGTGCAGCTCGAGCCCGGCACCCGGTACGAGATCAAGCTTGCGGGAGCCGAGCTCAGCGCGAGCACATGGAGCGAGCGGTTTCCCATCGCGCGCACGATCAAGGTCCAATCGGGAGAGCCGCTGACCATCAACGATGGCGGCAGCGCATCCGGTTATGTCCTCTACGACGGCGACGGCACGACGATCGAGGGCGGCGAGAGCAACATCACCATCGCGGCGCCTTTCGTGATCGTGCGCGGCTTCACGCTGAAAGGCGCGAAGCAGGATGCGATTCGCCTGGTGCCCGGCGCGCATGATGTCGTCATCGAGGACAACGACATCAGCGGCTGGGGACGCTTCCGCTACGCGAACAGCAAGGGCTGGCAGATCGGCATGGACATGGACGCCGGCGTGCGCGCCGTATGCTCGAGCTCCTGGCGCATGGAGCGCACCATCGTGCAGAGAAACCGCATCCATCATCCGCGCTACGGCGCGAACAGCTGGTCATGGGGCCACCCGGCGGGTCCGCAGGCCATCACCTACAGCCATTGCGGCGGCAACCACGTGATCCGCTACAACGAGATCTACAGCGAGGACGGCCACTACTTCAACGACGGCATCGGCGGCGAGGACAACTTCTCCGGCATCGGCTTCCCGAACGCCGACAGCGACATCTATGGCAACAGGATCTCGCACGCCTGGGACGACGGCATCGAGTCCGAAGGCGGCAACCGGAACGTGCGCATCTGGGGCAACTATCTCGACCTCACCGCGACCGGCGTGGCGAGCACGGTGACGCACTATGGGCCCCTGTATGTGTTCCGTAATGTGTATGCGCGCAGCCGCAAGATGAGCGAGCGTGCGCCGGATGCGGACGATCGCGGGCCGTTCGCCAAAGCGGGCGAGACCCAGGAATGGGGTGGCGGCCGACGCTACTTCTTCCACAACACGTCGCTCGGCGGCCCGCAGGGCGCGGGCCAGGGAATCTCCGGCAACACCGGCCAGCCGCTGACGAACACGGTCTCGCGCAACAACGTCTGGCTCATCTGGAAGCCGGGCTGGGAAGCGATCAACGAAGCCGGCGGCTCGGGCAACGACTTCGACTACGACCTCTATAACGGCAAGCTCAGCACCTATGGCGGCGCCGAGACGCACGGCATCCAAAGCGCGCAGCCGAGTGCCGGCCGCGATCGCGGGGTGCGCATCCCGAACTTCAACGACAATTACTTCGGCGCTGCTCCCGACATCGGCGCGCAGGAAGCGGGCGCGCTCGCTCTGCGCTTCGGTCTCGATGCCGGCAAGAGTCGGGCTGCGGCGACATTGAGAACGGCGCGCAAACAGTGACTTAAGCATTTCGGACTACATGCCGTCGTCGTCTCACCACAGATTCGTAGTGCTGGAAACGACAAGCGAGTAATAAGCCCCTGATGTAGCGCACTTTCTCCCGCTGGCACAGCCCGTGCTCTTGTCCCTCCGCGAACTACAACCGCGGCAAGAACACCTGTGTGCCGCACGCGAGCACCGCCTGAGCGGCCCGCGTTTCTTCTACGAAAGAAGGGAGATTCAATTTGAGATTCCGCAAGTCCCCGATCGGGATCGCCGTGCTCGCTGCATGCGGCGCGATGCCCGTTGTTGCAGCTTCGGTTGCCCACGCGGCGCCTTCCATTTCCTGGGCCACGCCCGCCAACGGCGCGGTGCTGAAAGGCACCGTGGGCGGCGGCGCGTGCGCCGTGAACGCGAGCAGCGATACGACGCGCGTGACCTTCTGGGCCACGAACTGGCAGATCAACAACGACTACAGCGCTCCATTCAATTGCAATTTCGCGACGACGCAGCTGCGCGATGGCGCGTACAAGCTGCGCGCGGTCGCCTATGACGCGGCGGGCCATTCGTCCGAAGCGGATCTCGACATCACGATCAACAACCGCGGCACCGCAACGACCGTGACGCCCACGCCGACGCCGACGGTCACGCCGACGCCGACGGTCACGCCGACACCGACGGTCACGCCCACGCCCACGCCGACCCCGACTTCCACCACGCCGACGCCGCCGCCGTTCAGCGGCTCGCTCGACGTGTGGTTCAAGGCGCCGGCAAGCGGCAGCACGGTCTCCGGCCTGCTAAACGCCGGCACGCAGTGCTACGTCAACGCGTCCGGTACGCCGAGCCGCGTCCAGTTCTTCATCGACAGCACGGCAGTGAATGTCGACAGCAGCGTTTCCGACGGCATGCAGTGCGTGATCGACACCACCAAGGTGGCGAACGGCGCGCACTCGCTCAAGGCGATCGCGTATGACGCCTCGGGCAATTCGCGCACCGATGTGATCAACGTCACCGTCAAGAACAGCAGCGTGACGCCCACGCCGACCGTGACGCCGACCCCTTCGGTCACACCCACGCCGACGCCGACCCCAGGCTCGACCCCCGCGCCAGGCTCGGGTGGGCTCGACGTCTGGTTCAAGGCGCCGACCGCCGGCTCGACCATCAAGGGCCTGCTGAACGCCGGCACCTCGTGCTGGGTGAGCGGCACCGGCGTGAGCCGCGTGGCGTTCTACATGGATAACGCGCCGCTCAACACCGATTCGACGGCGTCGGACGGCATGCAGTGCGTGGTCGATACGACCAAGTTCTCGAACGGCACGCATCAGCTGAAAGCGACCGCCTTCGATGCGAACGGCAATTCGCGAAATGATGTCATCAGCGTGAACGTGCAGAACGCAGCGACGGTAACGCCGACGCCCACGGTCACACCGACTCCAACGGTCACGCCGAAGCCCACCGTGACACCGACGCCCACCGTGACGCCGACGCCCACCGTGACGCCGACGCCTTCGCCGACGCCGACGCCGACACCGACGACCAGCACGGCCATCAACGCTGCCGACATCCTCGGCCAGGCGCAGGCGAACGTGCCGTTCGCGCAGCAGTCGGGCTACAACGGCCAGGTGCTCGGCCAGTTCCCGGCGGTGCAGAACATCCCGGAGACCGGCATCAACGGCTCGGCGCTGCCGAACGGCGAGACGCTGCGCCTCGGCAAGGCGGCCGATCCGTTCAACACGTCGAGGAAGGCATTCCTCTTCCAGGTGGCGCCGAACGACCCGCTCACCTCGGGCTCGCACCGCTCGGAGTTCGAGATGCCGATGAACATCGAGCTCGGGAAAACGTACTGGATCGCCTACAGCATCTATGTCTCCGACTGGGGCACGCTGATGAACGGCGACGACGCCCTTTTCGGCACGCAGGTGCATAACGGCAACAGCAACCTCGGCCTCTCGCCCTCGTTCACGATCTACACGTCGGGCGCCTCGGGCGGCCGCACGTTCCAGATCTACCGCCAGTACAACACGAGCACGAGCCCGACGCAGGGCAGCTCCACGATCTATCGCTCGCCGCAGTACCCGCTGCCGTTCGGCCAGTGGATCGACTTCGTCTTCAAGTTCCGCGAGTCGATCGACAACACGGGCCTGCTGCAGGTGTGGATGAACGGCAACCCGATCATGGATTACACGGGGCCGCTCGGCTACTCCACGCCGGGCTACAAGGATTACGCCAAGTTCGGCTACTACAACTGGTCGACCTTCGATTCGAGCCGCAAGGTGCTGATGCGCTCGCCCGTGCTCGTCAACGACCCGACCGGCAGCACGTACCAGGCGACGGACCTCCGCGCCTTCGTGCAAGCCAACCAATAACCGAAGGTTGCAGGGAGAAACCGATGAAGTTCCACAAGAACCCCATTGCCCTCGCCGTCGTCGCTGCGTGCGGCGCGATGCCCGTGGTTGGAATTTCGGCCGCCCACGCGGCGCCGAGCGTTTCCTGGAATGCGCCGGCCAACAACGCCGTGCTGAGCGGGAGCGTGAGCGGCGGCGCCTGCGCCGTCAGCACCAGCAGCGACGCGACGCGCGTCACGTTCTGGGCCGGCAACTGGCAGATCAACAACGACTACAGCGCGCCGTTCAACTGCAGCTTCCCGACGACCCAGCTGAAAGACGGGCCGTACAAGCTGCGCGCGGTTGCCTATGACGCGTCCGGCAATTCGTCCGAGGCGGACCTCGACATCACCATCAACAATAGCGGCACGACGACATCCGCCCCGCTTTCCGGCACGCTCGACGTCTGGTTCAAGGCGCCGCTCGCAGGCAGCACCGTCTCGGGCGTGCTGAATGGCGGCACGAGCTGCTATGTGAACGCCTCGGGCTCCGTCTCGAGCGTGAACTTCCTCGTGGACAACACGCCCCTCGGCGCCGACAGCACGCCGGCGGACGGCCTGCAGTGCGTGCTCGACACGACCAAGTTCGCGAACGGCGGCCACCAGCTGAGCGCGACCGCGGTCGCCCCCGACGGCTCGACGCGCAGCGACGTGATCAGCATCAACGTGCAGAACGCGACGACGACGCCGGTTTCCACCGTCACGGTCACGCCGACCGCCACGCCGACCGCCACGCCGACACCCACCAGCACGACCACCGCGGCCGCCGCGATCGACGCGGCGGACATTCTCGGCAAGGCGAGCGGCAACGTGCCGTTCGCGCAGCAGTCGGGCTGGGGCGCGCAGGTGCTCGGCCAGTACCCGAGCGCCAGCCAGATTCCCGAAACCGGCATCAATGGCACGCTGCTTTCGAACGGCGACACCGTGCGCTTCGGCAAGCAAGCGGATCCTGCGGACGCGACGAAGCAGGCGATCGTGACGCAGCTCGCGCCAAGCGACCCGGCCACCTCGGGCTCAAAGCGCTCCGAGATCGAGATGCCGCCTTCGGTCGTCAACGGCCAGACCTACTGGATGGCCGTGCGCCTCTTCATTCCGGACTGGGGCACGCTGCCTTCCGGCGACGCGGCGCTCTTCGGCGCGCAACTGCACTCGGGCGACAGCAACCTCGGGTATAGCCCGTCCTTCACGCTCGCCACGTACGGCGGCGCCTCCGGCGGACGCACGTTCCAGGTGTTCCGCACCTACACCGACTCGAGCGGCAGCCAGGTGAGCTACAAGTACCCGGAGATTCCGATCCCGTTCGGAAGATGGGCGACCTACGTCTTCAAGTTCCGCCACGCGCTCGACTCGAGCGGCCTGCTCCAGGTGTGGATGGACGGCAACCCGATCGTCGACTACAGCGGCCCCATCGGCTGGAACACGCCGGGCTACAAGGACTACGCCAAGTTCGGCTACTACAACTGGAGCAACTTCGGCACGAGCCGCAAGGTGCTGCTCGGCTCCCCGGTGCTCGTCAACGATCCCACCGGCAGCAAGTACACCGAGACTGCGCTGCGCTCGTTCGTGCTGGCCGATGCCGGCACGAGCGTGGCGACGGTCACGCCCACGCCGACGCCGACGCCGACGCCTGTTACGAGCGTCAACGCTACGCCGGCGCCGCTTTCCGGCTCGCTCGACGTCTGGTTCAAGGCGCCGCTCGCCGGCAGCACGGTCTCCGGCCTGCTGGACGGCGGCACGAACTGCTACGTCAACGCCTCGGGCAGCGTCTCGAGCGTGCGCTTCGCGATGGACAGCGCCGCGCTCAACACCGACAGCACACCGGCGGACGGCATGCAGTGCGTAGTCGACACCACGAAAGTGGCGAACGGCACGCACCAGCTCAGTGCGACTGTGGTCGCCAGCGACGGCACGACGCGCAACGACGTCATCAGCGTCAACGTACAAAACCTTTCGGCGGTGACGCCGACCGTGACGCCCACTCCAACGGTGACGCCGACGCCTACTGTGACGCCGACGCCGACGGTGACGCCCACTCCAACGGTGACGCCCACGCCTACTGTGACGCCGACGCCGACGGTGACGCCCACGCCAACCCCGACTTCGACCGTCACATCCGCCATAGACACGGCGATCAAGATCGGACTCGGCGGGATTTCCCGCCGCGGTACACCTACTCCGACGCCCACCGTGACGCCGACGCCGAGCCCAACGCCGACCCCGACCTCGGGCATCTCGGCCACGCCGGCGCCGCTTTCCGGTCCGCTCGACGTCTGGTTCAAGGCGCCTCTGGCTGGCGCGACGATCTCCGGCCAGCTGAACGGCGGCACCTCGTGCTGGGTGAACGGCACGGGTGTCACGCGCGTCGCCTTCTACATGGACAACGCGGCGCTCAACACCGACACGACGATGTCGGACGGCATGCAGTGCGTGATCGATACGACGAAGTTCTCGAACGGCACGCACCAGCTGAAGGCCACGGCGTTCGACGCCTCGGGCAATTCGCGCAACGACCTCATCAGCGTCAACGTGCAGAACGCCTCGACCGTCACGCCAAGCCCGGCGCCTTCGCCGACCCCTTCGCCGACCCCGACTCCGGTCGTCACCGGCGTGAACGGCCTGCCCATCAACGGCGCGCGTGCGGTGCCGACCTACGAGTCGATCGGTCTCTACTGGACGCCGTCTTCGACGCCGAGCTCGGAGGGCTGCTCAGTCATCTTCAGGAAGAGCGGCGACTCGTCGTTCCGCCAGGGTCTCAACATGTGGTTCGACCCGAGCAACAACGAGTGCCGCGGCAGCCTGGTGCAGCTCGATCCCGGCACGACGTACGAGGTGCAGATCGGCATGCCCGGCCAGTCGCCGAGCGCCGGAATCAGCGTGAGCACATGGCCGGAAACGGGCCAGCTGCCGGTCGCGCAGGTGATCACGCTGCCTGCCGGCACGCGCAACACCACGCTCAACATCACGCAGGGTGGAACCGCGAGCGGCTACGTCGTGTACCAGGCCGACCCGGCGAGCGGCACGACGATCGACGTGCAGAACCAGTCGCTGAACGACGTGACGATCTCGGCGCCGTACGTGATCCTGCGCGGCTTCACGCTGAAGGGGGCGCAGATGGACGCCATCAACCTCCTCAACGGCGCGCACGACGTGGTCATCGAGAGCAACGACATCAGCGGCTGGGGCCGCTTCCGCACCACGGGAAGCTGGGACTACGGCATGGACATGGATGCCGGCGTGAAGTGTGAAAGCGTGTCGACGATGGAGCGTGTGACCATCCAGCGCAACAAGATGCACGACCCGCGCTACGGCGCGAACAGCTGGGATTCGGCGCATCCGGCCGGCCCGCAGGGCATCAGCTTCAACTACTGCGGCGGCAACAACGTCATCCGCTACAACGAGATCACGAGCTCCGATTACCGGCACTTCTACAACGACGGCATCGGCGGCTCCGACAACTACACCACCGCGGGCTTCCCGAACTACGACTCGGACGTCTACGGGAACATCGTGCAGGGCGTGATGGACGACGGCCTCGAGATCGAGGGCGGCGACAAGAACGTGCGCATCTGGGGCAATTACCTCAACCAGACGGGCACGGGCATCTCGAGCACGCTCGACTCGGTCGGGCCGCTCTACATCTTCCGCAACGTCTACGACCAGAGCCGCAAGCTGTATCTCAAGTCGACCGATTCCGACGATCGCGGGCCTTTCTTCAAGGCCGGCACGGACAGCTCCGTGGGCAACGGCCGCCGCTACGTGTTCCATAACACGTCGCTGCAGGCGCCGAACCCGAGCGGGTCGTATCCGCTCGGCGCCGGCGCGGGCCTCACCTACACGGGCAGCAACCCTCTGACGAACACCATCTCCAGGAACAACATCTTCTACATCTGGAAATCCGGCTGGGAGTCGATCGCGACGAGCGGTGGTAGCGGCAACGACGTCGACTACGACCTCTACAACGGCGCCGTCACCGGCATGAGCGGCGTCGAGCCGAACGGCGCGCACTCCGCGCCGACCTTCGCCAACGGCAACGGCGTCGGCATGAGCGGCATGTACCAGCTCGCGCCGGGAATGCCGGGCTATGGAACAGGTGCACGCATCCCGAATTTCAATGACCAGTCCGCCGCGCCGGATATGGGCGCCGCCCAGTCGGGCACGCCGGCGATGACGTTCGGCGTCAACGGTCATCGCTGATTCAGGTTGTTGTGCTTTCGGGCCGGTGCCTCGTGCACCGGCCTTTTTTTTCGTGCGGATGAATCGTCGGTTCACGGCGACACGAGAAAGCCCGCCGAAACAACACGTTGAGGCGTAGTGCAAACGGCGTGTCGGGCGAGGCACACAACGGCGCCGAAGCTCGGGTCGCCGCGTAGACCCAGTGCATTGAAAGCACAGAGTTTTCTGCGCTGGCACGGCAACTGCTAACTGTCGTAGGCCGCGCTACAAGTGTTTAAGCGGCCCAACTACAAGAGGGAAGGGAGGTACCGATGTCGAAGTCCAAAGGCTTCACGCTGCTCGAGCTGCTGGTGGTGATCGTGATCATCGGCCTGCTCGCCGGCTACGTCGCCCCGCGCTACTTCGCGCAGGTCGGCAAGTCCGAAGTCCAGGTGGCGCGCGCGCAGATCGATTCGCTCGAGAAGGCGCTCGACCAGTACCGCCTCGACACGCGCCATTACCCGCAAGGGCTCGAAGCGCTCACCAGCAAGCCGGAGAACGAGGCGAGCTGGGGCGGGCCGTATCTCAAGAAGTCCGTGCCGAACGATCCCTGGGGCCGTCCCTACCTGTATCGCGTGCCGGGAACCAAGGGGGACTACGACCTGTACTCGCTCGGCCGCGACGGCAAGCCCGGCGGCACCGGCGAAGACGCCGACATCGGCATCGAGACCCAGGTCGCCAACAGCAAGTAATGCAATTCAACGTCCACGCGCTCGACGCGCAGCAGCAGGTCGTCGCTCTCAGCCTCGAGGCCGCGAGCGAGGCCGACGCGCGCGGCATCGCGGAAAGCCGCGGCCTCGCCGTTTTCTCGATCGAGGGAAAGCGCTCGCTGCCGCGCCTCCAGCGCACGGCAGCGTTCAGGCCAGCGCTTTTCTCGATCGAGCTGCTATCGCTGCTCCAGGCCGGCCTCAATCTGGTGGAAGCGCTGCAGACGCTCGCCGAGAAGGGCGTGGCCGGTCGCAGCGATAACGGCGGGCAGCAGGTGCTGAGCGGCCTGGTCGCCTCGATCAACCGCGGCGAGCCGTTCTCCAAGGCGGTGGCGGCGTTCCCCGAGCACTTCTCGCCGCTCTATGTCGCGACGATCAAGGCGAGCGAGCGCACCGGCAACGTCAGCGAGGCGCTCTCGCGCTACATCGCCTATCACGACGAGCTCGACAAGGTGAAGAAGAAGGTGGTGTCGGCGAGCATCTATCCGGCGGTCCTCGTGATCGTCGGCACGCTGGTGCTCGGCTTCCTCATGTTCTACGTGGTGCCGCGCTTCGCGCAGGTGTACGAGGACATGTCGCACACGCTGCCCCTCTTCTCGCGCCTGCTTCTCAGCTTCGGCAGCTTTATCGGAAGACATGGCTTCACTTTGTTTTCCGCTTTTATCCTCGGCGTGGGCTCGATCGCCTGGGCGCTCAGCCGCGCCGCCGTGCGCTCGGCGCTCATCCAGCGCCTCTGGCGCCTGCCGGCGGTGGGCAGCCGCATGAAGACCTACCAGCTCGCCCGCCTCTATCGCACGGCCGGCATGCTGCTGCGCGCCGGCATTCCGGCGGTGCGCGCGCTCGAGATGGTGCAGGACCTCCTCGCCGCGCACCTGCGCCCGCAGCTCGCGCGTGCGCGCTCGCTCATCGAAGAAGGCCACGCCATGTCCGCGGCGCTCGGCGCCGCCGGGCTCGCCACGCCGGTCGCGGCGCGAATGATGGCGGTCGGCGAGAGGAGCGGCGACATGGGCCGCATGCTCGGCGAGATCGCGCGCTTCCACGACGACGAGGTGGCGCGCTTCATCGACTGGTTCACCCGGGCCTTCGAGCCGGTGCTGATGGCCGTGCTCGGCGTGGCGATCGGCCTCGTGGTGGTGCTGATGTACATGCCGATCTTCGAGCTTGCAGGGAGCATCCAATGAACATAGAAACGCTGGAACGCGAGCACGGCGAGGAAATCGTCTCGCACCTCTCGCAGGCGCTGCACATGCCGGGCATCACGCTCGACGACATGTGCGCCGCGGAAGCCGCGTTCGACCTCGTGCCTTATGGCGAGGCGACGCGCCGCGGCTGCGTCGCGCTGCG
Organism: Burkholderiales bacterium; assembly: GCA_035632415.1. Taxonomy (GTDB): domain Bacteria; phylum Pseudomonadota; class Gammaproteobacteria; order Burkholderiales; family SG8-39; genus SCGC-AG-212-J23. The sequence continues at coordinate 14,386 of DASQGW010000010.1, forward strand.
CGCGGCCGAGGGCGCCCTCGCCATCGTGCTCGGCAACCCGTTCGACCTCGACACGCAGGACTGGCTGGAAGAGCGCCTCGCCGTGCCCTTCCGCTACCGCCTCGCGCGCCGCCAGGACATCGCCGATTACCTCGCGCGGCAAGAAGCGGCGATGCGCGCCATGGACGGCGTCGCTTCGGCGCTGAAGCACGAAGCCGCGGCCGACGACGGCGCGCAGGACCTCTCGTTCGAGACGATCAGCGAGACCGACAGCCCGGTCGTGCGCCTCGTCGCCTCCACGCTCTACGACGCCATCAAGGCCGGCGCGAGCGACGTACACCTCGAGTCGACCGCCAACGGCCTGACGATCAAGTACCGGGTCGACGGGGTGCTGACGCCTGCCGAGTCGGTCCCTGGCACCGAAGTCGCGGAGCAGGTCATCTCGCGCATCAAGGTGATGTCGGAGCTCGACATCGCCGAGCGCCGCGTGCCGCAGGATGGCCGCTTCAAGGCAAGGCGCGAGGGACGCGACATCGATTTTCGCGTCTCGGTGATGCCCAGCGTCTTCGGCGAGGACGCGGTGCTGCGAATCCTGGACCGCCGGGCCCTGAGCGACCAGCTCAAGGGGCTGACGCTCGACTCATTGGGCTTTGATGAGGAAGTCATCGAGCGCATGCGCAAGCTCTCCGCCGAGCCCTACGGCATGCTGCTCGTCACCGGCCCGACCGGCAGCGGCAAGACGACCTCGCTCTACGCGACGATCACCGAGGTGAACAAGGGCCTCGACAAGATCATCACGATCGAGGACCCGGTCGAGTACCAGCTGCCGGGCGTGCTGCAGATCCCGGTGAACGAACAGAAGGGCCTCACCTTCGCCCGCGGCCTGCGCTCCATCCTGCGCCACGACCCGGACCGCATCATGGTCGGCGAGATCCGCGATCCCGAGACCGCGGAGATCGCGGTCCAGTCTGCCCTGACGGGTCACCTGGTCTATACGACGGTGCACGCGAACAACGCGTTCGACGTGCTCGGCCGCTTCATGCACATGGGCGTCGATCCGTACAACCTGTGCTCGGCGCTGAACGCGGTGCTCGCGCAGCGCCTGGTGCGCGTTTTTTGCCCGACGTGCCGTTCCAAAGGTTGCCAATCCTGCAGAGGCACGGGGTTCCGCGGCCGCAAGGCGATCGGCGAGCTGCTCGTGCTCACCGACGAGCTGCGCGAGCTGATCATCGCGCGCGCGCCGGCAAGGAAATTGAAGGACGTGGCGCGTGCCGCCGGCACGCTGCCGCTCAGGGAGGCCGCCATGCGGCTCGTCAATAACGGCGAAACAAGCATCGAGGAGATCAACCGTGTCACTTTTGTGGCGTAACAAGCCCCTGCGCGTCGGCCTCGCGCCGGACTGCATCCATATCAGCGGGGCCAAGACCGTGGAGATCGCCGGCGCCGACGGCAGCTGGACCGCGCCGGTCGAGGCGCTCGCCCCGGCGCTCGCCGAGCGCAAAGGCCCGGCGGCCGTGGTGCTCGCCGACCAGTTCGTCCGCTATTCGCTGCTCGCGCACAACCCGACGCTGAAGAGCGCCGAGCAGTGGACCGCGCTCGCCACGCACCGCTTCAACACGCTGCACGGCCCGCGCGCCGCGGAGTGGCAGGTGAACGTCACCGCCACCTCGCCGCTCGGCCCGCGGCTCGCGTGCGCGGTGGACCGTGCGCTGATCGAGCGCCTGGCGACGATCTTCACCGCCGCCGGCATCCATCTCGCCTCCGTCCAGCCCTTCCTCGTCGCCGCGTTCAACCGCATCCGCAAGACGGTCGGCAACGGCTCGTGCTGGATCGTGGTTGAAGAGCCGGGCCGCCTGACGCTCGCGCTGATCCAGCGCGGCCTGTGGATCGCGATCCGCGCCCGGCGCGCCGACAAAGGCTGGCGCAACGTGCTGCCCGAGATCCTGGAGCGCGAGAGCGCGTTCCTCGGCCTCTCGCAGCCGGTGACGCGCGTCATCATCTGTGCACAAGGGGAGTTCGACACCGCTCATTTCTCCAATTTGCATGAGGCATGGAGAACCGAAGCGCTCGGCTACAGAGAACTCGCGCTCGCCCGCGAGTAAAGGAGCTCAATGCAACGCATCGAACTCGATTTCATCCGTCGCGCGCCCCGCTCGCGCTGGGCGGGCCGCATATTGCTCGCCGTCTCGCTCGGCATCGCCGGCGACATGGCGTTCACCTACGCGCAGCTCGCGACGGCCGTGAAAGCGAACGAGGCGGTGGTCGCGCGGGCGCATCCGCGCAAAGCCGTGCACGCCGTTTCCGCGGACGAGCTGGCGGCGGCCCGCGACACCGTGGATCGCCTCGGCCTGCCGTGGCCTAAGCTCTTTTCGGCGCTCGAGGGGGCCGCGACCGATCGCGTCGCGCTCCTCGCCATCGAGCCCGACACGAAGAGCGGCACGGTGAAGATCTCCGGCGACAGCAAGGACTACCTCGCCGCGCTCACCTACGTGCTGAATCTCTCCCAGTCGGATGCGCTCTCCGACGTGCAGCTCGTGCGCCACGAGGTGAAGCAGAACGACCCGCAGCACCCGGTCGCGTTCTCGATCTCGGCGGCGTGGAACGAGGTGAAGCGATGAAACAGCGCATCTACGCCCAGCTCTACCGCGTGCGCGACGAGCTCGGCATGGCCGGCGTCGCCGCGCTTGCCCTCCTCATCGCCGCGGGCGCCTTCATGGCGCTCGCGCTGCAGCCGATGAAGGAGAAGAGCCGCGTGCTCGAGGCGCGCGCCGGCATCAGCCGCGACCTCGCCACAGTGTCGGGCGTGAACGCGGCCGAGAAGGTGGCCTCGGTCTACGAGTACCTGGAGAAGCCCGAGGGCACGACCGACTGGCTCGCGAAGCTCTATGCGATCGGAAGAGCGACCGGCGTCGAGCTGCAATCGGCGACCTACAAGACGCAGAACGCCCCCGGCCGCCTGCAGCGCTACGAGATCACGCTGCCGCTCACCGGCAGCTACACGCAGATGCGCGACTTCCTCAAGCGCTCGCTCGCCGAGATCCCGGTGCTCTCGCTCGACCAGATCACGCTCAAGCGCGAGAACCGCCGCGAGGGCGCGGTGCAGGCCGAATTGCATCTCACTTTGCACATGGTGAAGTCATGAGTCCCATGGTGAAAGTACTGACGGGCATTACGGTGGTGAGCGCGCTCGCATCGGTGGTGGCGGGGCATGAGGCGCCGTCGGTGGCCGTCGCGCCGCCGGCGCCCAAAGTCGATACCCGCCTCGACATCGATCTCGCGAAGCTCGATGAGCGCGCCGGTGACGGCGCGAAGGTCGATCCGTTCGCGCCGAAGAGCTTCGGCTCGCCCGCGGCCCCGCAGACGAAGGGACCCGCGGCGCGCGCCGAGGCGCCCGCGCTGCCCTTCCGCTACATCGGAAAGATGATCGACAACGGCCAACTCGCCGTCTTCCTGCAGAAAGGCGACGAGAGCTTCACGGCCATGGAAGGCGAGCGTGTCGGCGACTACCGCATCGACAAGATCACCGACAACGAGATCCGCTTTACCTATCTGCCCATGAAAACGAAGCAGACGCTACCCCTATGAAAAAACTACTGACATTCATCCTGATGGTCCTTGTGGTCGCAGCCTGTGCGACGAGCGAGGAATTCAAGAAGGCCCGCATCGAGGTCCAGGCGGGCAACGAGGAAGCGGGCCTCGCGCGCCTCGAGCAGGAGATCAAGGCGCACCCGGACGACGTCGAGCTGCGCAATTACTACGACCGCCACAAGGCGATCGCGGTGCAGCGCTATCTCCTGCTCGGCGACAACGCGCGAGCGGCCGGCGCGAGCGACCGCGCGCAGGCCTCCTACGAGCGCGCGCTGCGCTTCGATCCGCAGAACCCGCATGCCCGGCTCGGCATCCAGCTCGTGCGCAAGGACCGCGAGCACCGCACGATGCTCGTCGACGCCGAGCAGGCGCTGAAGGCCGGCAACACGGCCGACGCGCAGGCGAAGCTGAAGCAAATCGTGGCCGAGAACCCGCAGAACAGGGACGCGAAAGCGCTCCTGCGCGGCATCGAGGAGAAGCAGGCGAAGGAGGCGAACACGCCCAAGCTCATGGCGGCGCTCAAGCGGCCGATCACGATGGAGTTCCGCGACGCGCCGCTGCGCACGGTGCTCGAGCTCATCTCGCGCCAGACCGGCCTCAACTTCGTCTTCGACAAGGAAGTGCAGCCCGACACGCGCACCACGGTGTTCGTGCGCGACACGCCGATCGAGGAAGTGATCCATTACGTGCTGGTGACCAACCAGCTCGACAAGAAGGTACTGAACGAGAACACGATCCTCATCTATCCGAACACGCCGGCGAAGACGCGCGACTACAAGGACCTCGTCGTGCGCAGCTTCTATCTCGCCAACGCCGACGCGAAGCAGACGGCGCAAATGGTGCGCCAGCTCGTGAAGACGCGCGATCTCTTCGTCGACGAGAAGCTGAACCTCCTCGTCATGCGCGATACGCCGGAAGCGGTCGCGGTGGCCGAGAAGCTCGTCGCCAACCAGGACAAGGGCGAGCCGGAAGTCATGCTCGAGGTGGAGATCATGGAGGTGAGCGACAACGACCTCACCTCGGCCGGCATCCAGTGGCCGAGCCAGATCGGCCTGGGCCTGCAGGGCGCCGAGGGCATCCCGGGCAGGATCTCGGGGACGGAGGCGACGCACTTCAATAGCGGGCTCGTGCGCCTGACGGTGCCCGATCCGATGCTGGTCCTCAGGCTCAATCAGCAGGTCGGCCGCGCCAACGTCCTCGCGAATCCCCGCATCCGCGTGAAGAACCGCGAGAAGGCGCACATCCACATCGGCGACAAGGTGCCGGTGATCACGACCACGGCGGGTGCGACGGGCTTCGTCTCGGAGTCGGTGAACTACCTCGACGTGGGCCTGAAGCTCGACGTCGAGCCCCAGGTGTTCCTCGATGACGATGTCGGCATCAAGCTCGGCCTCGAAGTGAGCAACGTCGGCTCGCAGATCAAGACCTCGTCGGGCACCATCGCCTACCAGGTCGGCACGCGCACCACGACGACCACGCTCCGCCTGCACGACGGCGAGACGCAGATCCTCGCCGGCCTCATCTCGAACGAGGACCGCCGCAACTCGAGCCAGGTGCCGGGCCTTGCCAACCTGCCGGTCGCCGGACGCCTGTTCCAGTCGAAGGAAGACACGGCGAACAAGACCGAGATCGTGATGCTGATCACGCCCCGCGTGGTGCGCAACATCGAGCGCCCGTCGGTCAACCTCGAGGAGTTCAACTCCGGCACGGAGGCCGAGGTGGGCGGCGCGGCGCTTGCCCTTCCCTCGGTGATCCCGAGCTCGCCCGCACCCGCGCCGGCAGCGCCGATGCTGACGCCGCCGGCCGCTCCGCAGCCGTCGATTCCGTCCACGCTCGGCTCGCCGGCGCCGGCCGCGGGTCCGCAGCCGAGGTAACCATGCGCCAGCACGGCTTTACATTCATCGAGCTGATGATCACGGTGGCCATCGTGGCACTGCTCGCCTCGATCGCGGCTCCGCTCGCGGAGCTCGCGTACCAGCGCAATCGCGAGCAGGACCTGCGGCACGCGTTGCGCGAGATCCGCACGGCCATCGACGCCTACAAGAAGGCGGCCGACGAAGGCGCGATCGAGCGCAAGGCGGACGAAAGCGGCTATCCGAAGACGCTCGCCGCGCTGGTCGACGGCGTGGACGACAAGAGAAAGACCGACGGCTCGAAGATCTACTTCCTGCGCCGCGTGCCGGCCGACCCGCTGAGCGGCGAGGAATGGGGCCTGCGCAGCTACGCAAGCCCCGCGACCGAGCCGCAGCCGGGCAAGGATGTCTACGACGTGTACTCGCGCAGCGAGGACACCGGGCTCAACGGGATTCCATACAGGGAATGGTGATGAGGAAAATCAAGGGATTTACGCTGGTCGAGCTGATGGTCGTGCTCACGGTGATTGCGCTGCTGCTCTCCGTGGTGGTGCCCGACTACATGGGCAAGATGCGGCGCGCCGAGGAGGCGACGCTGCAGCAGAACCTCGCGCTGATGCGCGACTCGCTCGACAAGCACTATGCCGACACCGGCCGCTATCCGAACTCGCTCGACGAGCTCGTCACCAAGCACTACCTGCGCGCGATCCCGAAAGATCCGTTCACGCAGAGCGCGTCCACCTGGGTGCCGGTGCCGCCGCAGGACACGCGCAAAGGCAACGTGTGGGACGTGCGGAGCGCCGCGAAAGGCTATGAGCGGTACTGATCGCCGGCGCATCTCCAATCCGCGCTTCTTCGGCCGCGCGCAGCGCGGCTTCACCTACCTCGGGATGCTGATCCTCGTGGCGCTCATGGGCTTCGGCCTCGCCGCGTTCGCCGAGCTCTATTCGCACGCCGCCCAGCGCGAGAAGGAGCGCGAGCTGCTCTTCATCGGCAGCCAGTTCCGGGATGCGATCGCGAGCTATTACCACAAGAGCCCGGGCGCGAAGGTCTATCCGCAGAAGCTCGACGACCTGGTGGAAGACAAGCGCTTCCCGATGCCGCAGCACCATCTGCGGCGCGTGTACAGAGACCCGATGACCGGCAAGGCCGAATGGGGCCTTGTCGACGCCCCCGGCGGCGGCATCATGGGCGTGCACAGCCTTTCGGAAGAAACGCCCATCAAATCAGGCGACTTCAGCACCAAAGAGACTTCGTTCGAGGACGCGGAGAATTACACCAAATGGATGTTCACCTATAGTCCGGCCGGACTAGGCGCCTCCATTGTCCCCGGAGCGAGGCGGTAACAAACTTGCTACGTGCGTAGCGCAGCTTCTACGCACGGCGGACGCTGGCCATCCCGCTGTTATCAGTCCTCGCCGCGAGCCGGACCCACGAGGGCCAAACAACGTGTCGTCGCCGTCCGATCGCCAGTAGGGCAGCACCGGGGGCGCGGCTAGCGGCCGCGCCCTCTTTCTCTCTACTCGGCCCGGTGCCTTGATAATCGCCGCGCCGATGCCTCGTCTTCTCTCCTGGCTACTGCTCGCCTTCCTTGGCTGCGCGCGCCCTGCGCTCGCGCAAGAGCCGCTGCCCTCCTTTGCCGAGCTGGAGGCGCGGGGCGCCGTCATTGGCGAGATCCGGATCGACACCGAGGAGATCTTCGACCTCAACGATCCGAACGAGAGCGGCTTCTTCTATCGCGCGGCGAACGCGCTGCATATCAAGACGCGACCGTGGTTCATCCGCAGGTACCTTCTCTTCAAGAGCGGCGATCGCCTCCAGGCCCGGCTGATCGAGGAAACCGAGCGCCTGATCCGCGCGAACAGCACGGTCTACGACGTGCAGATCAAGCCGACACGCTATGCGAACGGCACGGTCGACATCGAAGTGCGCACGCGCGACACCTGGACGCTGCAGCCGGGAATCCGGGTGCGCCGCGCCGGCGGCAAGAACAGCGGCGCCTTCAACATCAAGGAGAGCAACCTCCTCGGCACCGGCACGAGCGTCGGCCTCGAGCGCGCGAACAACGTCGACCGCACCGGCACGCTCTTCACGATGCAGCACGATCACCTGCTCGACGGCTGGACGAGCCTCTCGCTGCAGCGCGGGACGTTCGACGACGGCTACAACCATTCGCTCAACATCAACCGGCCGTTCTACGCGCTCGACACGCGCTGGGCGGCGGGCGCGTCCGTCTCGCGCTTCAGCCAGCTCGATTCGTTCTACCAGGCCGGCAACAACGTCGCGCAGTATCGGCACGACCAGCGGGCCGCGAGCGCGTACGCCGGCTACTCGCCCGGCCTGGTCGAGGGCTGGACCCGCCGCTACACGCTCGGCGTCAGCCAAACCGCCGACGAATATCGCTTCGAGCACGGCCGCCCGCCGCCGCCGCAGCTGCCGCAGGACCGCACGCTCGCCGGCCCCTTCGTGCGCTACGAAGTGATCCAGGACGATTACCTCGAGACGATGAACCGCGACCTCATCCAGCGGCCCGAGTATCTGACGATGGGTTTCGCCTCCACGGTCCAGTTCGGCCGCAGCCTCGGCGTCTTCGGCTCGACCGACCAGCCCTGGCAGATGAACGCGAGCGCCTCCAAGGGCTTTCGCCTTTCGCAGCCCGGGCACCAGCTTCTCGTCTCGGGGTCGTACTCGACGCTCTACGGCTCGAGCCTGGGCGACTCGAGGTCGATCGGCGGCACCGTGCGCTATTTCGTTCCGCAGACGAGCCCGATGCTCCTCTATCTCGCGGCGAGCACCGATCACGTCCACAGCCCGAACCAGGCCGACGACCTGCTGCTCGGCGGGGACAACGGCCTGCGCGGCTATCCGCTTCGCTACCAGCGCGGCCAGCATCGCGCGCTCTTCACCGCCGAGGAGCGCTACTACACCGACTGGTATCCGCTGCGCCTGTTTCGCGTCGGAGCTGCCGTTTTCATGGACGTTGGCCGTGCGTGGGGCTCGGAGTCGCCCAATCCGGTCAACGGCTGGCTTTCCGACATCGGCATCGGGTTGCGCTTCCTCAGCGCGCGCGCCTCGTTCGGCAACGTCCTGCACATCGACCTCGCCTTGCCGCTGAACAGGGGCGACCAGTCCATCAAGTCGCGCCAGCTCCTCGTGCAGACCGGGAAGACCTTCTAATCGGCGGCGGCGACGCCCGCGCGTTTGCGCGATCGTCCGGCGGCCGCCTGGCTTTCGTCCGGGTTCATGCGGCCCCAGCGGTCGTGCCAGTTGCCGTCGAAGCAATGCAGGAGCTCATGGCCGAGGGTCGCGAAGTCCTGCAGGTCCATCTCGTTCCTCGGCGCGGGCGCATAGATGTTGCATACGCGCTCGCCCGAGCGGGCGCTGTCGGCCCATTTCGAGCAGCCGCGGATGGCGAACACCTCCTTGCGGCCGGCGAGGTTCTGGCAGACGGTCTGTACGTCATCGACGCGGTTCCACACTACCGTGACGTGGTCACCGGCCTTCTGAGGCGTCGCGCAGGCCGCAAGCGCCGCAAGCATGGCCCAGCGATAAACCTTCACGCGAGCAGCATCCGCGCGACGTCGAGCCCCTCCGCGTACTGCACGCCGACCATGCGGCCATTCAGGCGCGCGATGTCGCGGTAGATCTCGGTGCCGAAGCCGCGGCACTTGAACTGGCTCTGGTGCGCGGCGATGGCGCGCATCTTCGTCTCGATCGTGTCGCTGATGTCCACATAGGCCCGCGGATGGAACGGCACCGGCACCGGGCGGCAGAAGTTGGGGTGATAGGTAAAGAAGTCGAAGTAGCAAAGGCGCTCGCTCGACACGCACGCCTCGTGCACGAGCACGTGGTCGCGATGGAACTCGGAAGGACCATGGGTCAGCATCGCCGCCGGCCGGTGCTCCTTCACCTCGCGGTCGATCATCGCGACGAGCTCGTAGCTCTTCAGGTCTTCTATCCTCCGGCTCGCGTCGCCCATCAGGACGCGCAGCTCGCAGCCGAGGATCGAGGCCGCTTCCTTCGCCTCCTGCAACCGCTCGCGGTAATCGCCGGGCAGCGAGACCACCACCATCACGACCCGAGCGCCGCCGCGCCGCAGGCTCGCGATGGTGCCGCCCACTGCGAGCTCGACATCGTCGGCGTGCGCGCCGACCGCGAGCACGGTCTTCCCGCTGTAGCGCTGGGCGATCACTCCGTCTCCCAGGGCGGCTGCCGGTACAGGCACAGCGTGAAATCGTTCGGCATGTACGCGTGGTCGAGCCGCACTGCCGGCGTGAGCTTGAGGGCGAACTGCAGCACATCCGCCGGATGCAGGTAGAGGCGCGCCGGGCTGCGCGTCACCGCGCAGCGCGAGAGGAAGTTCACCGCCATGCCGATGCGCGTGAGGTCGAACAGGCGCTCGAGCGTCGGCTGCAGGCGCTTGCGCGAGCCTTTTGCGTCGTAGCCGAAGATGCCGCTCGCCACGATGTAGTCGTAGGGATGGTCGGTGACGAAGGTGAGCGCGTCGCCAACCTGGAACCGTGCTCCCGAACCCTTGAACCGCTTGCGGCAGCGCTCGATCATCGGGCGGCAGATGTCGATCCCCGTGTAGCGCGGCTCGACGCCGCGCGCGTTGAGCCAGGAAAGCAGGTCGCCGAAGCCGCAGCCGACGTCGAGCAGGCGCTTGCCGTGGAAGTCGCCGAGCGAGAGCGCGGTGGCAAAGCGCTTCTCCTGCGACGAGCGCTGGCGGAAGCCGAGGGCACGGTAGTCGTAGCCGTAGCGTCGGATGTGGTTCTCGTAGAACCGCGCGGTATCGAGCTCAGGCGGCGGCAACGCTGCTCCCTTCCGGGTTGAAGAGGCAGTCGAGCGCCGAGAGGCCCGGAATGAAAGGCCCCGGCCCGCGCTGCGCATAGACCGGATGCTCGAACTGCTGGAAGACGAGCTCGATACCGGCGCGCTCGAAGGCGGCGCGATCGAGGTATTGGCGCGAGCCGCCGAGGCCGACGAGCAGCGCGTCCGCGCCGACTGCGAGGCAGAGGTTCAGCACCAGCTCGCTCTTCGCGCCGCGCGCATCGAGCTCCGAGCTATAGGCGAGCGGCGTATGGATCCTGAACGCGCCGCGCAGGAAATGCAGCATCGCGTCGTTCAGGTCGACGAGGTGCTCCCACGGCGTCTCGTAGATCGCGCGCAGCGGCGCGACAGCCGCTTGCCCATAAGCGCGGCGCAGCGTCTCGAAATGGTTCGCGGCCCAGTCCTGGCGCGTGTCGATCCGCTTTTCGTCGATGCGCTCCTTCTGCGAGCGCTGCACCACCGGCACGGTCAGCCAGTGCGGCGCGCCATTCATGCGGATGCGGGTGCGGTTCTGGTAGTTGCCGCGCTCGAACTGGACATGGTCGAGCACGATGAAAAGATCCGCCTGCGCCATGCGGTGCAGGTAGCCAAGCCAAGGCAGGTAATGCGGCTGGTGAATTGCGACGAGCACGTCTCCCCCGAAGACGAGAGCGTAGGCGCCGAACGGCGCAAGTTCGACCGTTGCGCCTTAGCCCGGCTGGCGCGTCGCCCGGCAGAGACGCTGCGCCACGCTGCGCGCCGCAATGGCGTGCGCCTCCGCGGTCCAGCGCCCTGACGGCAAGTACATCTGCGGAGTAAGCGCCTCGTCGAGCGCAATCACCGGCACGGCGTGCTCTTTCCCGAACGCCGCGAGCCGCTGCTCCGGAGGGTCCATGCGCTGCCCCGCCTGGCGCGGGCGCGGAACGGCGAGCACGGCGAGGCGCGCACCGTTGCGGCGGGCAAAGGTGTCCATCTTCGCCATCACCGCGGCGGTGACCTTCCAGGCGTCCTCGGTGAACGGCGCCGCGTCGGCGCGCGCTTCACCGATGAACGCAGCCTCGGCGAGCTGGCGGCCGAGCTGCCAGGTGCGCGAGTGGTCGGCGATCTCGTCCGCGAGCCGGTAGCGCGTCTGCATGCGCTCGTCGAAGGAAGGCGAGAGCGAGAAGGAATCGTCGATGCGCGGCACGCCGTGCGCATCCAGGACGAAGAACGGCCGGTCCTTGTCTGCCGTCAGCGCGCGGGAGTTGTCCGCCACGTCGTTCGGCGAGAACTGGAGCAACACGAGATCCGGCTGGTAGCGCATCGCCGTCGTCTCGAGCATCACATACTCCTGCGCCGTGCCGTAGCCGCCCACGCCGAAGTTCAGCACCTCGGTGAGCTTGTCGGGCTCGAAGCCGCACTCCTGCAGGCGCGCCGGCAGCTGCCACCACCAGGTGCGCTCGACCGGCACCGCCATGGCCTCCGAGTATTCGTCGCCCAGCACGGCGATGCGATAGACGCCGTCGGGCTTGTCGAGCGTGTGCTCGCGGTCGCGAAAACCGGTCGGCGTCGTGTGCACGGGGCTGCGCACGCCGTCGGCGACGAACCAGCCGTGCCGGTGCGGGTGCAGCCGCCAGCCGAGCACCGGATCGAGCTCGTACCACTCGGGGGCCGAGTAGCCCACCACTCGCAACGCGACCTCGACCACCAGCAGAACAACGGCGGCCACGGCGGCCGCGCGCCTCATGGCTTGCCGCAGAGATCGCGTGCGATGAGGTCCGCCGCCAGGGCGTGTCCCGCCTCGTTCCAGTGGCCGAAGCCCGGCTTGGTGTTCGGGAAGCCGTGCAGGTAGACGTGCTTCTCATCGGCCACCCGTTGCATGGCCGGCGCAAGCGCCACGACCTCGAAGCCATCGCGTGCCCCAAGCGCTTCCAGGCGTCGCTCCGGATAGAACAGCGACTTCACGCCGAGGCTCGCCGCGTAGCGCGCGCGCAGCTGCGCATCCGGATACACGGTGCCCGGCGTCGAGAGGATCGCGAGCAGGAACCGCGCGCCATGGCTCCTGGTCTCTTCGTTCGTCGCCTCGACGAGGTGGTCGGTGATGTCCCACGCCTCCTGCCACTTCGGCTCCTTGGGCTCGAGGAATACCTGCTCGTCGAGGCCAGGCTCGGTGAGCCTTTCTCCTGCCGCGAGCGCCGCTGCCACAGGCGCATTGTGGAAATGCTGGGCGATGTTGCCGGCCTTCACGCGCCGCAGGAGCTGGTAGATGCGCGACTCCTGGAGGAGCGCCCGGTGCACGGCGATGTGCTGCTTCTCGATGAACTCGGGATCGTCGCGGAACGCCGTATCCAGGAAGAGCTTGCCGTCCTTCAGCGAGAAATAGGCCCTGCCTCTTTCTCCCTCGAGGGCCTTCGAGTTATTGCGCACGTCGTTGCCCGGGAAGAAGGCGAGCAGCACCATGTCCGGCGAGTACTGCCAGACGCGGCTGCGCAGGGTGAGGAGCTCGTGGCTCGTGCCGTAGCCCGAGACGCCGAAGTTGAGGGTCTCGATCTGCTTGCCGCCGGCGAAGTGGCACGCCCGCAGCCGCTCGCGCAGCAGCCACCAGAACGCCTTCTCCTCCGGCACCTGCATCGCCTCGGCATAGGAATCGCCGAGGATGGCGATGCGGTAGGTGTTGGGCGGCTTCGCGACCGGGTGCTCGACGTCGCGCAGCCCTTGCGCGCTGATCTTCACGTAGGCCTTGCCTTCGTCCTGCTGCCAACCGTGCATCCCGGGCCGCAGCCTCGTGCCGGTGAGCGGATCGGGCTCCCAGAAGTTCGGGTAGGCAAAGCCCGCCACGCGCAGCGCGACCTCGCCGAGGACCAGCGCGATCGCGATGCTCGCCGCGACCAGCGCCCCGTTCTTAATCCAGCTCGAATTTGTGTTCATAGTTCCGCCTGAGCGCAGGGTCCTGCGCTTCTTTCCGCAGGAAGCAGTTGCCGACGGCGAGCGTCTCGATCTCGGTGCCCATGAAGCAGCGGAACGCATCCTCCGGGCTGCCGACGATCGGCTCGCCGCGCACGTTGAAGCTCGTGTTGACGATCACCGGGCAGCCCGTGCGCTCCTTGAAGGCCGCGATGAGCTCGTGGAAGCGGCCATTCGTCTCGCGATGCACGGTCTGGATGCGCGCCGAATAGTCGACGTGCGTCACGGCGGGGATCGACGAGCGCGGCACGTTCAGCTTGTCGATCCCGAAAAGCTTTTTCTCCTCCTCGGTCATGGCGATGCGGTGCTCATCGCGCACATCGGCGACGAGCAGCATGTACGGGCTCTCGCCCTCGATCTGGAAGTATCTCGGCGCGTCTTCGGCGAGGACTGCCGGCGCGAATGGGCGGAAGGACTCGCGGTACTTGACCTTCAGGTTCAGCTGCTTCTGCATCGTCGGCGAGCGTGCGTCGCCCAGGATCGAGCGCGCGCCGAGCGCGCGCGGGCCGAACTCCATGCGGCCCTGGAACCAGCCGAGCGCCTTGCCTTCGGCCAGCGCCTTTGCGCTTTCCTCCACAATCTTCCGGTCATCGAGGACTTCAAAGACCGCGCCCGCGGCCTTCAGGTGCCGCTGGATCTCGTCGGTCGTGAACTGCGGCCCGAGGTAGCCGCCGCGCATGCCGTCCATCGCGCCGTTAGCCTGGCGGGGTTTCGCTGCGTGCAAGTGGAACGCGACCAGCGCTGCGCCGAGCGCGCCACCGGCATCGCCGGCCGCCGGCTGAAGCCAGAGCTTCTCGAAGCAGCCGTCGCGCAATAGCTTCCCGTTCGCCACGCAGTTGAGCGCGACGCCGCCGGCGAGGCAAAGGTTCTTCTCGCCGGTCTCCTTCGCGATTCCCCGGGCGAGCTTGAGCACGACCTCCTCGGTCACCGCCTGGATCGACGCCGCGAGATCCATCTCGCGCTGCGTGAGCCGCTCCTCGGGCCTGCGCGCCGGGCCGCCGAAGAGCTGATCGAACTTCGCGTTCGTCATCTTCAGCCCGGTGCAGTAATCGAAGCAGTCGAGGTTGAGGCGGAAGCTGCCGTCGTCCTTGATGTCGATCAGATGGGTTTTGATCTTGTCCGCGAAGCGGGGCTCTCCATAGGGTGCGAGCCCCATGACCTTGTACTCGCCGGAATTGACCTTGAAGCCGGTGTAGTACGTGAATGCGGAGTAAAGGAGGCCGAGCGAATGCGGGAAGTGGATCTCCTTCACCACCTGCAGCTCGCGGCCGCGGCCGATCGCCACCGACGTGGTGGTCCACTCGCCGACGCCGTCCATGGTCAGCACCGCGGCGCTGTCGAATGGCGACGGGTAATAGGCGCTCGCGGCGTGGCTGAGATGGTGCTCGGAGAATAGAAGGCGCTTGTCCCACTCGATCCCGAGCTGGAGGTTCTTCAGCTCCCTGAGCAGCGTGCCGCGCTGGAAGAGCTTGTCCTTCACCCAGACGGGAAGCGCGGTGCGGAAGGAAGAGAAGCCCTTCGGCGCAAAGGCGAGATAGGTCTCGAGCAGCCGCTCGAACTTGAGGAACGGCTTGTCGTAGAAGGCGACGAGGTCGATCTCCGAAGGCCGCGTCCCCGTCGCCTGCAGGCACGACTGGATCGCGTGGTGCGGGAAGCTCGAGTCGTGCTTCTTGCGCGTGAAGCGCTCTTCCTGCGCCGCCGCCGCCACCTGCCCGTCGATGACGAGCGCCGCCGCCGCGTCGTGGTAATAGGCCGAGATGCCGAGGATGCGCATCTCAGAAGAGCGTGTAGATGAACGGGGCGACCACGGAACCCTGGGCGAGGATCAAGAGGCCGCCGATCAGCACGGTGACGATGATGATCGGCAGCAGCCAGAACTTGCGGCGTGCGCCGAGGAATCTCCACATCTGGAGGACGAGGTCCATTGCGGCTCTCCTTAGAACAGGTTCCTGAAGCTGTCTTCGGCCGGCCCGGGCGGCTCGCGCCGCTTCCAGTACGAAGGCAGCGCCGGCTCGTAGCGCCGTGCCAATGCGTCGCGGCCGGCAAGGCGCATGACGAAAGCGACCGGCGTGAAGACGACGAAGAAGATCACCGCCATCACCACCGGGCTCACGATCTTGTTGAGCAGCTCGCCGAATCTCATCCACGCGGCCTTGATCGGCGCGAGCCAGTGCGCCCGCGTGAGGGTGACGATCGCGAGCGCGGCGCCGACGGCCATCATCCAGGGGTGGGAGACGACGCCGGCGAGGAAGAACAGGGCGGCAAACGTCCAGCCGAATTTGCGGTCGGACGGCATCAGGGCGGTGGTCATGGCAGCGGAAAAATAGCCTGCGGCCTAGGGCCGCCGTCGTGGAGCGCGGGCGGTCCGGTCGGACTAGGTCGCGTGCCTGGGCGCCGGCGCACGCGCCCAGAGAGCGTCGTAAGCCGCGAGGAGCTTCGGCACCTCGTGGCGCCACTCGAGCTCCTCCATCACGCGCCGCCGGCCGAGCTCGCCCATGGCCTTGCGCCGCGCAGGGTCGGCCAGCAGCTCGACGATCTTCTCGGCCATGTCGAGCGGATCGTTACGCGCGGCGTAGAGGGAAGCGCCCTGGGCGGAATAGCGGCCTTCCGCGAGGTCGAACTGGACGATCGGCTTGCCGAGCGCCATGTATTCCATGACCTTGTTCATCGTCGAGATGTCGTTCATCTCGGTGGCGATGTCGGGGTTCACGCAGACGTCGGCGGTGTTCAACATCGCGAGGAGCTCCGCGTCCGGCACGCGGCCGGTGAACGTGACGTAGTCGGCGATGCGGAGCTCCTGCGCGAGCGCCCGCATCTCGGCGAGCGACGTTCCCCCGCCCACCAGCCCGAAATGCACATCGCGACGGCCGAGGCCATGCACGATGTACGAGGCGGCGTGCAGCAGGTAGTCGATGCCTTCCTGGCGGCCCATGACGCCCACATAACCCACCAGGAACCGGCGACCGCGCTTCAGCGCCGGCACCGGCGGCAGGATCTTCAGGCGCCCGAGGCTGGGCCCGCTGCGCACGACGAATACCCGCTCGGGCGCCATGCCGCCGCGGTCGATGGCGATGCGGCGATAGGACTGGTTGGTGGCGATCGAGATATCGGCCGTGCGGAAGGTGAGGCGCTCCAGCACGAGCATCAGGCGGTAGAAGAAGTCCTTGCGGCCGAACTTGGCGACGTAGAGCTCGGGATTCGCGTCGTGGTGGTCGAAGACGAATTTCTTGCCGAAGAGCTTGTAGAACGCGCCCAGCAGGAAGAAGAGATCCGGCGGATTGCAGGCGTGGAGGACGTCGAAGCCTCGCGTCCGGAGCACGCGCAGCGAAAGCACGAACGTCCAGAAGAGCGCGGCGCCGTACTCGACCAGGTAGCCGAGCGCCCCCTCGCCCTCCGTCGGCAGGTCGTAGCGCCAGATGTCGATGCCGTCGATCGCCTCGAACTTCGCTTCGCAGCCGCGGCCGGTGGGGCAGAGGATCGAGACGGCGTAGCCCGCGTCGCGCAGCGCTCCCGCCTCCTGCCACACCCGCCGGTCAAACGGCGATGGAAGATTCTCGACGAGGATCAGGACGCGCTTCGCGCTCATTCGCTTTCAGGTAGCTCCATTCGACGTGCAGCGTGACGAAGCCGGCTGGACCTTCCGGAGTGCCGCACACCCAGAGCGTGGCGGGCTCGCCGGCGAGCGCGTCCCAGTTCACCGACTCGAAGCCGTTCCAGGCGTTCTCGTAGCTCGTGCCGTCGCCGCGGCCGTAGCCGCGCTCGCGAGCGGGCCTCACGTAGAACTTGCGCACGGCCTTACTTGATCCCGACCAGCCGGAACGGATCGTCCAGCAGCCGCGCGAGGAGATACGGGACTCGCATTCCGTTCACGTAGAAGCGCAAGGCGGAAAAGCCGGCGTCGAAGAACACGCGGCGCAGTTCCGGCGCCGGGCCCTTCGAGGCGGTGATGAACCGGCCGCCGTCCTTCAGGGCATGGCAGATGCCGCCGAGCTGCGAGATGACGAGCTCCCGGCTGAACGCGACGTCGACGCACGCATGCGGCAGCGGGATGCGCACGCCGTCGTGCGCCATGCGCACGAGGTTCGGCGGGCCGCCGAGCCGGCCCATCGCGTCCTCGCTCACGTCGATCGCATAGACGCGCTCGGCATAGCCGGCCGCGCGCCGCGCGAGAGCGCAATCTCCGGCGCCGATCTCGAGCAGCACGCTGTGGAGGTCCAGCACGGGACGCAGCGACCGCAGCTCGCGCTCGGCGTCGCGGCTGCGCCGCACGTACTGGTCGGCGCTGAAGCGAAGCGCAACCGGGGACGTGCTCACCAGCATATGCCTTCGTAGATCCCGGCGATGGTGCGCGAGTCGCACACGCGCACGAAGTCGATGATCGTCTGCCCTTCGCCGATCTTCTTCGGCACTTCGGCGAATTCGGGCGCGCCGTTGCCGATGACGATGGTCTGCGCGTGGCCGAGCACCTCGTCGATCGTCGACACCATCAGGCGCGAGATGTGCGGGATCTTGTTCAGGATGTAGTCGCGGTTCGCGCCGTGCAGGCAGGCGAGGCTGACGTTGCGGTCGTAGACCTTGAGCTCGTAGCCCTTGCCGATCAGGCGCTCGGTGAGCTCGACCATGGGGCTTTCGCGCAGGTCGTCGGTGCCCGCCTTGAACGAGAAGCCGAGGATGCCGACGCGCTTCGCGCCCTTCTCCACCACCGCCTGCACGCCGCGCTCGATCTGCAGGTGGTTCGAGGGCAGCACGCTCGCGAGAATCGGCAGGGAAACGTCCAGCGTCTTTGCCTTGTACAGCAGCGCGCGCAGGTCTTTCGGCAAGCACGAGCCGCCGAAGGCAAAACCGGGCTTGAGGTAGTAGGGCGAGAGGTTGAGCTTGTGGTCCTGGCAGAAGATCTCCATGACCTTGTGCGCGTCGACCGCCAGCGCCTTGCAGAGGCTGCCCATCTCGTTCGCGAAGCCGACTTTCAGCGCGTGCCACGAGTTGTCGGCGTACTTCACCATCTCCGCGGTCTCGATGTCGGTGCGGATCATCGGGCCCGGGGTCTTGGCATAGAGCGCGGCGAGAAGATCGCCGCTCGCCTTGTTCACCTCGCCGATCACGGTCTTCGGCGGGTGGTAGTAGTCGTGCACCGCGGTGCCTTCGCGCAGGAACTCGGGATTGATGCAGACGCCGAACTCGTCGCCCGCGCGCTTGCCCGAGTATTTCTCGAGCAGCGGGATGACGACGCCGCGCATCGTTCCCGGCAGCATCGTGCTGCGGAAGACGATCACCGGCGCGCCGGGATGGCTTGCGAGCGTTCGCCCGATCTGCTCGCACACGCGCTTCACGTAGCGCAGGTCGATGCCGCCGTTCGCCTGCGACGGCGTGCCGACGCAGACGAAGGAAAGGTCGGTGTGGCGCACCGCGTCCTCGAGATTCGTCGCCGCGTGCAGCCGCCCCGATTTCACCTGCTCGGCGATGATCTCGCCGAGGTCCTTCTCGATGATCGGCGAGCGGCCTTCGTTGATGAGATCGACCTTGGTGCGCTCGGGGTCGACGCCGATCACTTCGTGTCCTTCCTTCGCCAGGAGGCCCGCGGACACGGCGCCGACGTATCCGAGGCCCAGCACGCAGATTTTCATAGCGGAGAATGGTGCGCGACGCACGTTGAGCGCCGCAGCGATGCAGCGCGCCCCTGCGTAGTCCGCTGGGGATGACGCACGATCCCGACGATCCTTCAGTACTAGTTCAAGCTTTTGCACTGCCCTCGGTCGCGTTGAACGGTGTCAATAGCCTGCACGGCGCACCTGCGCGCGCGGCTCGCGCAGCGAGGCATGGCCCGAACGGCGCGATGCAACATCGGCACCTTTCTGGCTGTCGTCGCCTTAAGGTCGCGGAAAGATTGACGCCCCGCCCGACTGGGAGATATTTTTTTGGAATGGCCGATACGATCTACACGCGGACCCTGGCGCGCGCCGCCGACGCTCAAGGCAGCACGCAGGCCCTCGCTTCGCTCCTGCGCGTGCCGGAGAACACGCTGCTGCGCTGGATGTCAGGGCGCGCGCAGATGCCGCTGCAAGCCTTCCTCAAGCTGATCGAGGTGCTGACGCAGCACGAGAAGACCGGCGCCGACACCACCCTCCAGGACAGCACCGCCGGCGAGCCGCTCACCTTCCGCATGGGAGATCTCCTCGCGCGCTGCGCGCGCTGCGACGGCACCGAATTCGTCGCCACCGGCGACTCCGGCCGGCTGAGGCTCACCAGCGAGATCCAGTGCCGCAACTGCGGCGAGCGCGTGATCCACGGCAACCTCATCGGCCAGCTCGCCAAGGACGCGGCGAGTAACGCGGCTAGGCGCGGGTGATTTCGATCGTGGTGCGAAGGAGCGCGGGCGCCGAGAGCTTCGCGCGCCAGGCGATCGTGGCTGCCGGCTGGCGCCGGTCGAAGCCGCGCGACACCCAGCCGAGGACCGGCGCCAGGCTTCCCTTATGCAGCTCGCTCGTCCCTTCGGGCGGCAGCGTGAGGCGCAGCGCAATGCCGTCGCGCTCGACGAGGTAGCCGCCCGCGACCGCATCGACGCGGCACTGCTCGGCGCAGTGGAAGAAGAGCTCGACCTCGTGCTCTTCGCCGATCTCGAGGCTGTCTTCGACCAGGAGCCGCCGCGCGGCCTTGTCGAGCTCGAGCAGGCGCCGGTGCTTGACCGGGTCGGCGAGCCTCATGTAGCCGTCGTGCCAGCCTTCGAAGCTGTCCTTCTCGGCCGACGAGAGCCACAGGCTGCAGCCGGCGCGCGCCTTCTCGAGCCAGAGGAAATTGCCGCCCTGCTCGGACTGGTCGCGTGCGTCGATGCGCACGGTGTTGTGGGCCGAGGTGCCGCGGAAATATTGCCGCCAGCGTTCCTGCGTGTGGTACGCGTAGGTGCCCGGGTCGATGAGGAACTCGCGGCCGCCCACCGAGAGCGTGAACGAGAGCGCGTCGGCATGGCCGTGCGCGGCGATGGCGGTATAGCCGAGCGGGCCTGCATCCACCACGGCGCGGATCTCGTTCGGCGTATCGAACTCGGCGCCGAGGATGTAGTAGCCGCCCTCCGGAAACGTCTGGCGCTGCGGCAAGCGGGTGGTTTCGCTATCGAGCGCCTCGTACTGCGCGGACGCCTGCGCACCGAGGAGCCAGCGCGCCTTGTCGTCGAGGCGGCCGGCCTTCAGCTTGAAGTCGCCGCGGCGGAAGAGGAGCGCGCCAAGCGCGAGCGCCGAGCGGAACGGCGAAACCCTGGAATCATGGTCGAGGCGCACCACGTAGCCGTCGTCGGCGTCGCCGAACATCGGCACGTTGCCGCCCTTGTCCATGATGGAGGCGATGAAGTCCATCATCGCCTCGATGCGCGACTCGTAGTCGGCGCTGAACCATTCGCCGTTCGCCTTCCCGGCGAGGAGGCAAAGCACCAGCATGTCGAGCACGAACTGCTGGTACCAGACCGCCTGCTCGCGGTTCACGCCGTCGGGGGAGTTCTGCGCCAGCGCCTCGCGCTCGACGATGCCCTTGGCGCAAGCGGCCCATTCGCGCATCTCGCGCCAGAGGGGCCAGGTCATGCCGGCGATGAAGAGGCCGGCGGCTTCGCCGATCAGGTGATTGTTCGCCGACGAGTGCGCCGAGAACCAGTTGCGGATGAAGTGCGCATGCTCGTACACCGAGCGCAGCCACCGCGCCGCGAACTCGGGGTCGAGCGCCGGCTGCGCGAGCTGCCAGGCGATCGACCAGTTCACGAGGCGCAGCCCCGCCTCGAGCGCGCTCGACCAGTTCGGCCCGCGCCCGTACGGACAGGCGAGGAACCAGCTGTCGAGCTGGAGCTCGAGCGCTTCGACGTACTGCCGCTCGCCCGTGAGCGCATACGCCTGCGCGAGCGTCACGAGCTGCAGGTGGCGGTTCGGCTCCCACAGGTACTTGATGTCGCCGACGAGGTCGGGATCGCGATAGTCGAGGAGCTTGCCGAACGCGAGCGGCGCCTCGATGCCCGTCTTCGGGTCGCGGTTCCAGCGCGGCGGCATCCCCAGGTCGAGCTCGCGCAGGGAGAAGACGTCAAGCTTGCCTTCCGCGATGCGCTCCGCCGCGGAAAGATACGGGCCGGCCTCGATGCCGGCGTCGTTGTGCACCCAGCGCTTTGGCGTGTCATCCCGCTCGGGCGGCGGCACGACCGGCGCACGCACGAGACCCGAGCGCTCGGCGCGCGCCTGCACCGCGCGCAGCGCGCGATGCGCGACTTCCACCGGCGTCATGCAGCGCAGGCGGTTCAGCCGCCAGCGCAGCGTGCGCTTCAGCTTGGGCGCGAGGGGTCCGAAAGGGTCCGGGACCAGATTTCGAGGTTCAGTAGCGTCCACAAGGTCTCTGCGTGGTTGCGCTTGCCGGAGAGCTGCTCGTCCAGCAGGCGATCGAGAACTTTGCCGTCGTAATAGGCGCGTGTAAGCGAATTCGTCTCGCGCAGCGGATCGAGCACTTCCTTGTCGCGCATCAGGTCGCCGAGGGCGATGCGGAATCCCGCCTTGCGCGGCCGCGGGCCCGCTTCGCCGATCAGCCGCCGGTCGGCCTGGCGCAGGATCCACTTGGTCGAGAGGCCTCGCACCCGGGCCGCGTCGGGCAGCGCGGAAACATATTCCGCGACGCGGTGGTCGAGGAACGGCATGCGCAGCTCGAGCGACGCCGCCATCGTCATGCGGTCGGAGCGCTCGAGCAGGTTGTCGGCGAGCCAGCCCGTCTGCTCGTAGTAGAGGATCGCGCGCAGCGCGCTCGCCTTGCCCTCCTCGACCGGCAGCCGCGGGTCGGCCACCGGGATTACGAACAGCCCGTTCACGCGCCTGGGCGAGCGCGCGAGCCCGCGCAGGAAGGTGTGGCGGCGATAGCCGCCGAGGATCTCGTCGCCGCCGTCGCCGGAGAGCGCGACCTTCACTTTGCGCGCCGCCTCACGCGCCAGCAGATAGAGGGCGACATCCGCCGGGCGCGACACCGGCGCATCGCGGCGCGCGACGAGATGCGGCAACTGCGCGAGCACGTCGCGCCGGTCGAGCACGATCTCGTGGTGCTGCGTGCCGAAGTGCTTTGCCACCTGCCCGGCGGCCGCCAATTCGCTGCGCTTGTCGTCGGCAAAGCCGGCGGAGAAAGTGCTGACCCGATCGTGATGCGTGCGTGCCAGCGCCACGATCGCCGCGGAGTCGTAACCGCCGGAAAGGAGGATGCCCACCGGCCGCCCCGCATCCATATTGAGCTGTACCGCATCGTCGAGGCGCTGGATGAATCCCTCCACGGGATTCGCGGGCCCCCGCGCGAGCGGCGTTTCCCCGTCCGGCGGGCTCCAGTAGCGCCTCTCGCGCAGCGTGCCGAATTGCCAGAGCCCGTAGGTTCCCGGCGCGAGCTTGCGCACGCCGCCGATCAGCGTGCGAGGACCGCGCACGTAGCCCTGGGCGAGGTATTCGCCGACGGCGCCGGTATCGATCTCGACCTTCACGCCGGGCGCACGCACCAGGGCTTTGACCTCCGAGGCGAATGAAAGCGCACCGTTTGCCTGGTGCAGATGCAGCGGCTTCTGCCCGAACCGGTCGCGCGCGAGCATCAGGCGCTCCTTCGGCGCGTCCCAGATCGCAAAGGCAAACGCGCCGCGCAGGTGCTTCACCACCTCTTTGTCCCAGTGCTGATAGGCGCGCAGCAGGACCTCGGCATCGGTCTCGCCCCTGAACGGGTAGCCGCGCTTGGCGAGCTCCTTGCGCAGCTCGCCGCCGTTGAGGAGCGATCCATCGAGCGCGAGCGAGATGCCGCTTGCGGCGTCCGTGAAGGAAGCGGCCATCACCACCGCACGGCGCGGCTGGCGGTCGATGAGCGCCGACAGCGTTTCGCCGTCGTTGCGATGGGCGAGCGCTTCCGCCATGTGCGCAAGCGCGTGAGGTTCGGGGGCGGTAGTCGTGGTCGCCCAGCCGGCTACGCCGCACATGCCAGCCTCTCTTCCTTCTGCGCCGGCTGGCGGTACTGCCGGTGCCAGATCTCGAGCGTGAGCAGCGTCCAGAGCAGCTTGTCGTGCGTCTGCACGCCGTGCGTGTGCTCGTCGAGCACGCGGTCGAGCACCGCGCTGTCGTAATAGCCGCGCGTCAGCGAATCCGAGCTGCGCAAGTGGTCGTAGAGGTACTCGCGCATGCCGCCGGTGAACCACTCGGTGACCGGCACGCGGAAGCCGACCTTGCTGCGCTCGGTGATCTCGCGCGGCAGGAGCGAGCGCCCGATCTCGCGCAGCACGCGCTTCCTGCGCAGCTCGTCCACGCGCCAGTGGTCGGGCAGCGTGGCGACGAACTCGACGAGCTTGTGGTCGAGGAACGGCACGCGCGCCTCGATCGAGGCGGCCATGGTCATGCGGTCGCCGCGCTCGAGCAGGTTGTCCGGCAGCCAGCTCGTCTGGTCGAAGTAAAGGATCCGGCGCAGCGGGCCCGCGTCGGGATGCACATCGAAAGGGGGCAGGTCATCTCGCGGCTCGCGCTCATGCACGCGCAGGCGCGAGAGGTTGCGGCGCTGGCCGTAGTCCAGGGCGCCGAACCAGCGTACGTAGCGTTCGCGCCAGTCTTCGCAGTTCAGGCTCGCCAGCGCGATCTTCAGGTCGCGGAAGCGGAAGGGCAGCGCCTGCGCGAGCGGCGCCGCCATGGCGCGCAGCTGCCGCGGTATGCTCCAGTACATCCACGCCAGGCACTCCGCAACGTGCTTGCGATAGCCGCCGAGGATCTCGTCGGAGCCCTCCCCCGTCAGCACCATCTTCACGGTACGCCGCGCCTCGCGCGAGAGGAGAAAGATGGCGATGTCGGAGGGCTCGGAGACGGGAGCATCGCGGGCGGCGACGAGCGCCGGCAGGTGCTCGATGAAGTCGCGCGGCGTGACCGTCATCTCGTGGTGCTCGGTGCCGAACTCGCGCGCCACCAGCGACGCGTGCGAGAGCTCGTTGTGCCGGTCGCCGGCGAAGCCCACCGAGAAGGTCTTCACCTTGGGCGAGTAGCGCGTCATCAGCGCGACGATCACGCTCGAGTCGAGTCCGCCGGAGAGATACGCCCCAAACGGCACGTCGCTCACCATCTGCAGCTCGACGGCTTCGCAGAGCTTGCCAAGGAATGCGCGCGGCACATCCCGGTTAGGCATGCGATCGCCCCGGGCTCGCGGGAACTTGTCTGGCGCGGTCCAGTAGCGCATCTCCTGCAGGTGGCCGTGGTGCCACACGGCGGCGGTAGCCGGCGGCAGCTTCCGGATGGCCGAGAGCAGCGTCCGCGGCCCCGGCACGTAGCGGTAGGCGAGATAGTCCCAGACGGCCGAAAGGTCCACGTCGCGCGAGACCTGCGGCAAGGTGAGGAGCGCCTTGATCTCGGAGGCGAAATACAGAGCGCCATTCGCCTCGTGCAGATAGAGCGGCTTCTCGCCGAACCGGTCGCGCGCAAGGAAGAGACGCTCCGCGTTCGCATCCCACACGGCGAAGGCGAACTGTCCGCGCAGCCGATGCACGCATTGCGTGCCCCACTGCTGGTAGGCACGCAGCAGCACCTCGGTGTCCGAATCGCGCTCGAAGCTGTGGCCGTGCGCCTCGAGCTCCGTGCGCAGCTCGCGGAAGTTGTAGATCTCGCCGTTGAAGGTGAGCGCGAGACCCGCGGCGTCGTCGCGCATCGGCTGGCGCGAGCCGTTCGGGTCGATGATGGCGAGGCGGCGGTGGCCCAGCACGACGCGCCAGGCGCCGCTTTCGGCGGTGAACGCGCAGCTCCCGGCGCCGTCGGGGCCGCGGTGATAGAGCGCCTGCAGCATCGCCTGCAGCGAGCGCTCGTCGGGCGCGGCTTTGGAGGGAGCCACCCATCCTGCGATGCCGCACATGGCTAGGTCGCGATCCGGGGCGCGCGCGAGGCGCAGAGTGCCCAGTAAAGTTGCGAGAAATCGCGCGCCACGCGTTCGATGGAATAGGCCGTGGCGACGCGCTTGCGGCAGGCGGCGCTCATGCGCAGGAGCTGCGCCCGGTCGCCCGCCAGCGTCGCGATCGCTTGCGCGATCGCCCCGGCGTCGCGCGGAGCGACGATGACGCCGTGCTCGCCGTCCTCCACCACGTCGGGGATGGCGCCGACCGGCGTGACGATCGGCACCACGCCCGCCGCCATCGCTTCGAGCAGCGAATAAGGCAGCCCTTCGGTGTAGCTCGCGAGCGCCAGCGCATCCGCCTGGGCGAGGAGCTGCGCCTTGTGCTCGCCGTACGCGGCGCCGACGAACGAGACCTCGCGCGTCAGCCCGGCCTCGCGCGCGTACTGCCGCAGGCGCGGCTCCTCGGGGCCGTTGCCGGCGATCACCAGCCGCGCGTTCACGCCCTGGGCGCGCGCGAGGCGCAGGCCTTCGATGGTTTCCAGCAGGCCCTTGCCGGGAACGAGGCGCCCGACGTAGATGAGGCGCAGCGGCGCGCGAGCCTCGGGCGCGGCGCGGTTATAGCGCTGGTATGGCGCGCAATCGATGCCGTTCGGCACTTTCTCGATGGCCTGGCCGGGCGCCGCGCGCCGGAAAGCCTCGAGCTGCTCCTGCGAGAGCACGACGACGATATCCGGCCAGCGCAGCATCCGGCGCATCAGCGCGGCGAAGAGGCCGGCCTTCGCCTCGAACTCGTCCCAGGCGCCGCCATGCACCTGGTAGAGCACGCGCGCCCCGCAGAGCTTCGCCGCGGCGACATAGGCGGCATCGCGCCAGAACGACTTCGCGTTGAGCGACGTGTTGACGTGCACCAGGCCCACGCCGTGGCGCGCGATCGCGCCGGCAAGCTGCAGCGGGCTCAGCGCGAAGCGCGCGAGGCGGCCCGCCAGCCCCTCGCGGCGGCCTTCGCGGCCGACCTGGAAGTGCAAGAGATCGAAGCGCGTCGCGAGGCGCGAGCCGAAGAGGCTGTTGAGATGCGTCGTCACGCCGCTGATCACCTCGCGGCTCGGCCCGAGCAGCAGGACGACGTGGCGCGTCACGCCGCTTTGCGCAACGGCATGGGCTGCGCGCGCGGCGCGCGCTCCTGCATGGCGCCGACGCCGAGCGACTCGTAGAGGCTTTCCAGCACCGGCAGCGCCCGCTCGGGCGAGAAACGCGCTCTCGCCGTCTCGCGCGCGGCGGCGCCCATGCGCGCGGCGAGCGTCCGGTCGAGAAGCAGCCGGCGCAGCGAGCGCTCGAGGGCGCGCTTGTCGCCCGGCGCGACGAGGAAGCCGCTTGCGCCGTCGGCGAGCACTTCCGGAACTCCGCCGACCGGCGATGCGACGACCGGGACGCCGGCGCTCATCGCTTCGATCAGGCTGACGGGCAGCGCTTCCTGGTACGAGGGCAGCGCGAACACGGCGGCGTGCTCGAGAAGCGCACGCTTGCCCGACGGACCTACCCAGCCGGTGAACTTCACCGCATCGGCGATGCCGAGGCGCTCGGCGTAATGCGCGACGCCGACGCGGTCGCCGTCGCCGGCGCAGACGAGCCGCAGGTCCGGCACCGCGGCACGCACCCTCGCCACCGCGTCGAGCAGGTCATAGATGCCCTTCTCGGCCCGCAGATGGCCGAGGAACAGGACGAGATTGGGCCGCGCCACCTCGGGAACGCTGACCGCGACCGGCGGCGGCACGACCAGCACGTCGGCGCGCCGGGCGATGCTGCGCACCCAGGTCCGCATCGCGTCGCAGGGCACGCAAACCGCGGCCGCGCGCTCGAGGAACCCGCGGATCGAGCGATCGAAGCCGTTGCCATGCAGGTGCACCACGAGCGGCGAGCCCGCGGCGAGCGCGGCGCCCATGAAGAGCTCTTCGCGCCACAGTCCGGCTCCCGCGGCTGCGTGGACGTGCACGACGAGGCGGCGCTTCTCCACCAGCAGGGCGCCGAAATCGCGCACCGCCCTGGCGGCAAGCAACGTCTTCTGCGCGAGCGTGCCATCGCCGCTCGTCGCGATGTACTGGATCGGCCAGCGCTTGAAGAGGCCGTTCGCGCGGTAGCTTTCGACGAGCGCGGCGATGCCGCTGCGCGTCTCCGGCGCCACGCCGAGCATGGCTACAGTCGAGTAGAGGCGTGTCTGCATGGTCCTAGAATCTCCTTCTGCGCGCGAACGCGTCCACCACGGTGAGATCGCCCGCGCGGTTCATGGTGTGCAATCCGAAGAGGCCGCCCGCGGGATCGGCAAGCAGCCGTTCCACCTGCCGCTCGGCGTAGTGCTGCGGCGTGAGCTTCAGCACGCGCTGGATCGCGAGCCCGGCGCCGTAGCGCGGCACGCAGACCTGCGCCGGACGGTAGAGCGCGCCATCGCGTGCGTAGAGGGCGCCCGCCGGACGCGAAGAGCGCGCGTCCGATTTCACCGGGTTCCTGCGATGCGGCTGCCAATCGCCCGTGAGCTTCTCCGCGTGGAAGAGATGCAGCTCGTCGTCGAACATGCGCGTCTCGCCCGCCGCCGAGTTGGCGAAGAGCCACCAGCGATCGGCGGCCTTGTGCAGCGTCGCGTCCACCAGGCGCACGCCCTCCATCAGCACGCGCTCGCGCTTCCAGGCGAGCGGGAAATCCACGCAGCGGTAGAGCTCGAGCGAGCGGCTGCGCGCGCTCTCCGGCAGCATGTAGAGGCTGCCGTCGTGCTCGAAGACGAACGGGTACGACAGGTGATGCTCGGCCTCGAGCACCTTCTGCGGCGGCGAGGCGCGGCCCGCGCTGTCGATCTCGATCATTGAAATGTGCGCCTTGCGGGCGGCGTAGACGAGCTCCTCGAAGAACACGTAATAGCGCCCGCCCTTCTCCACCACGAACGGATCCGCCCAGTCGCGGTCCTTCGGCGGAAGCAGCCGCGTGAAGCCATCCAGATCGGCCACCACGCGTCCATCGCCCATCTTGTAGGCGAGGAACCACTGCTCGATATGCACCGCGCGATCGACGCTGCGCGCGGCGAGCCTTCCCATGATGCGCGAGAGGGCGCCCAGGCCCGGCGGCGCCGGCGGCGCCTGGCGCGGCACCTCCCGGCAGCGCGCGAGCCAGCCCTCGCCCGAGCGATGCAGCTCGGCGAGCGCACGCACGGCGAATTCCGCGGTCTTGGAAAGGAGCTGCTCGCGGTTGCGGGCGACGGAAAAGGGATAGGTGCGCGACCACGATTGGTACGCAAGGCGCGCCGGCCGGTCGGCGGCAAGGCGCACCTTGACGCCCGAGGCGGTCAGCGGCTCCGCGGCGGCCACCTCGGCGAGCCCGGCAAACGTCTCGCCCTGCGCACCGTCGGCGCCGAAGCAGAAGCGCCACACGCCGTAGCGTGCGCGGCCGTCGAGCGCGCTGTCGTCCACGGCGCCGAGCGCGAAGGCGACGTCGAGCGGCCGCGGCGCGCCGAAGCTGAACTGCTCGGGCAGCGAGACGAGGTCCGTCGGATCGGCGCCGAAGAGGCGCCGGTCGAAGCGGTCATAGAGCCGCCACGGGGCGCTCGGCGCGGGCGGCATGAGCGAGCCGACATACTCCAGGCGCACGTCGGCGAAGTCGGTCGCCGCGAGCTTGGCGAGCGCCTCCACCATCCAGCGCGGCTGCAGCGGGCCGTCGGCAAAGACGCCCACCCGCAGCTTCTTCTGGAGCGGATCTGCCGCTAGGGCTAGAGCCGCCACACGCGCAATCCCTCTTTGCGCAACGCGGCCGCGTCGAGAACCGATTTCACGTCGATGATGCAGCCCGCGCGCACGACTTTCCTCAGCAGCCCTTCGGTCGGCATCTCGAGGTAGCGGCGGTGCGCCACCGCCACGATCAGCGCGTCGGCGGCAGGCAGCGAGTCCCACTCGGCGAGCCGCACGCCGTATTCGTGCAGCGCGTCGTCCGGGCTCGCCTGCGGATCGTGCACGAAGGTCTCGACGCCGAACTCGTGCAGCTCGCGGATGATGTCGATGACCTTCGAGTTGCGGATGTCCGGCACGTCCTCCTTGAACGTGAGGCCGAGCACGTTGACGCGGGCGCCCTTGATGTTGCGCCCCGCGTGGATCATCTGCTGCACGGTCTTGCGCGCGATGTGGCTGCCCATGGCATCGTTGATGCGCCGCCCGGCGAGGATCACCTCCGGGTGGTAGCCCATCAGCTCCGCCTTGTGCGTGAGGTAATAGGGATCGACGCCGATGCAGTGCCCGCCGACGAGGCCCGGCTTGAAAGGCAGGAAATTCCACTTGGTGCCCGCCGCCTTCAGCACCTCGTTCGTGTCGAGGCCCATGCGCTCGAAGATGATGGCGAGCTCGTTGATGAAGGCAATGTTCAAGTCGCGCTGCGTGTTCTCGATCACCTTGGCCGCTTCCGCGACACGGATCGACGAGGCCCTGTAGACGCCGGCCTTCACTACCGATGCGTAGAGGTCCGCGACCTTGTCCAGCGTCGCGGCGTCATCGCCGGAGACCACTTTCTGGATCTGCGTGAAGGTATGCGTCTTGTCGCCCGGATTGATGCGCTCGGGCGAATAGCCGACGTGGAAGTCCTGGCGCCAGCGCATGCCGGAGGCGCGCTCCAATATCGGCACGCACACCTCTTCGGTCGCGCCGGGGTACACCGTGGACTCATAGACGACGATGGCACCGGGCTTCATGTACCGACCGACCGTCTCGCTTGCGGACTCGAGCGGCGAAAGATCCGGCTGCCGCGCCGCGTTGATCGGCGTCGGCACGGCGACGATGATGAAGTCGGCTTCGCCAAGCTCGGTGGGATACGCGGTGGCACGGAGCTGCCGCGCGTCCATCAGTTCCGCCGTGCTGATCTCGCCCGTGGCATCGACGTGGTGGCGCAGGTTCTCGATGCGCTTCCTGGAGAGGTCGTAGCCGATGGTCGGGCGCTCGCGCCCGAAGGCCACCGCGACCGGCAGGCCGACATAGCCCAGGCCGACGATGGCCACCGTGGCGAGCTTCGGTTCTGCCCCCCTGACAAGGGGGGCCAGGGGGGTTTCGAGTACTTCAGCCATGCGCTACCTTCTTCTCAGCTTCGACCACGAGATTGTCGGCGTACCACTCGATCGTCTTCTCTAGGCCTTCCATGATCCGAACCGCGGGGCGGTAGCCGAGGAGCCGCTCGGCTTTCGAGATGTCGGCGCGCGAGAACTGCAGGTCGCCGCGCCGCGGCTCGCGGTGGATCGCCTTGGCGTGCCGCGCCGCCGGATGGCGCCGCGCGACACCGTCGCGGATGAGGTCGAACAGCTCGGTGAGCGAAGTCTGGTCGCCGAGCGCGATGTTGTACGCCTGGCCGAGCGCGAGCGGATCCTCGGCGCTCGCCGCGAGGAGATTCGCCTGCACCACGTTGTCGATGTGGCAGAAGTCGCGCGCGGCGGCTCCGTCGCCGTTGATGTAGGGCACCTGGTCGCGCAGCAGCGCGCCGATCCACGCCGGGATCACCGACGCATAGGCGCCGTTCGGGTCCTGGCGCGCGCCGAAGACGTTGAAGTACCTGAGCCCGATCGACTTGAACCCGTAGCAGGCGTCGAAGACATCGGCATAGAGCTCGTTCACCTGCTTGGTGAGGCCGTAGGGCGACATCGCGCGCCCGGTGATCGCCTCCACCTTCGGCAGCGCCGGATGGTCGCCATAGACCGCGCTCGAGCTCGCGTAGACGAAGCGCTGCACATTCGCGTCGCGCGCCGCGACCAGCATGTTGATGAAGCCCGAGACGTTCGCGGCGCTGGAGCCGATCGGGTCGTCGATCGAGCGCGGCACGCTGCCGAGCGCCGCCTCGTGCAGCACCACCTGCACCCCGGCGCACGCGCGCCGGCACGCCTCCGGCGAGCGGATGTCGCCCTCGATGAAGCGCGTGCCTTGCGGGATGTTCTCGCGCTTGCCCGTGGCGAAGTTGTCGAGGCCGACCACCGTCTGGCCGAGCGCGAGCAGATGCTCGGCGAGATGCGAGCCGATGAAGCCGGCGACTCCGGTGACAAGCCAGGTGCGGCGGCCGCCGCTCTTAATGCGCTGTCGCGCGGTTTCGTAGGGGTCCACGTTTGCTCCGGGTTGCGCAGGTTTCAAACAGCAGCTCCTCGTAGCGCTCGACCATGGCGCGCTCCGAGAAGCGGCTCGCAACGGCTGCACGCGCGTTCTCGCCCATGCGCGCGCGCCCCACCGGGTCGGCGAGCACGGCGAGCCGCTCGACTAGCGTAGCGGTGTCGCCTACCGGGAATAGCCATCCGTCCTGGCCCGACTGGATCATTTCGGCGGCGCCGCCCACGTCGGGATGCACCACCGGCCGCCCGAGCGCCATCGCCTCGATCGCCGCCAGCGAGAACGCTTCCGTAAAGCTCGTGAGCGCCACGACGTCGCACGCCGACAGAAACGGCCGCACGTCCTCCTGCAAGCCGGAGATGACGACGCGATGCTCGACGCCAAGCTGTCTCGCCGCGGATTCCACTGCCCCGCGCTCGGGCCCGTCGCCGATGAAGAGCGCCCGCGCGGGGAGGCCGCGGTTGCAGAGCTCGGCCACGGCGGCGACGAGCTGCGCCGGGTTCTTCTCCGGCCGCAACACGGCGGAGAGGCCGATCACGTAGTCGTCCTCGGCGAAGCCGAGCGCCCGGCGAAGCGCGCTCGCGTTCACGGGCTGCCAATAGTCGAGGTCCACGCCGTTGTAGATGACGCGGTTCCTGCGGCCGAAGAGCCCGCGGCCCGCCCAATGGCGGCGCTGGCGCTCGCAGACGAAGACGGCACACGCGGCGCTCCAGAAGAAGGGCCGGTAGGCCAGCATCTGGAGGCTCTCTTTCAGCGTGCGGATGTAGGTCGAATGCAGCGTGACGACGAGCGGCACTCCGGGGTTCGCGAGCGAGGCGTAGGCGAGCGCATAGGGGTTCGTGGCGAGGATGGCCTGGGGTGCGAGGCGCTCGAGCCGCGCCGCGAGGTGCGAGAGCGCCCGCAGGTCGAAGTAGCGCGCCGCGTGCAGGCAGCCCACGCTCGATGGCGGCGCGAGCCGCAGGCGCGAAAGCTGGCTCGGATCGTTCTTCACGTAGATGGCGTGGCACTCGTGGCCGCGCTCGGCGAGCCGGTTGGCGAGCGTGATCGCCTGCCGCTCGGCGCCGCCGTGCACGAGCGACCCGGTGACGAGCGCGAGCCTCACGCCTTCCTCCGCAGGTCGGTAAGCGCATAGACCACGCCCAGCACGGACGCGCCGACCGCCAGCCGGACGAAGTGATTCGCGCTGCCGAAGAAGAAATGCACGAAGAGCCAGGCGACGAGCGCCGCGGCCGCGCTCCACGCGAAGTGGCGGCCGAGCTCCTGCCAGTGCTGCTGCTGCGCGATCGGCACGCCGGTCACGGCGCGGATGCGGTGCAGGACCAGAGTGCGATCGAGGTAGAGGGCCGTCACGCTGCCCGCGGCCGCGCCGGAAAGCCCGATCTCGAACCCGCCGAAATAGCTGAGCGGCACGGCGCACGCCAGCACGATCACGTTCATGACGAGCGAGAACATGCCCTGGCGCAGGAGCTGCATCACGCTCGAGAGCTCGACCACCAGCGCCGCCGTGCCGATGAGGTAGACGCGCATCACGGGCGCGGCGTCGATGTAGCTCGAGGTATAGACGAGGCTGACGAGGTCCTCGGCGAAGGCGAACACGAAGCCGAGCATCGGCAAGAGCAGCATGCCGACCATGGCGTTCGCCCGCGCGTTCATCTCCATCATGCTTTTCGCGTCGCCGCCTGCCTCGAGGCGGCTCATGCTCGGCATGAAAGCCTCGACCACCGAGGTGCGGAAGAGATTCACGATCTGGCCGAGGATCGCGGCAATCGAGAAGGCGGCGAAGCTGTGCAGCGCGAAGAGCGTGGCGGCGACCCACTGGTCGGCCTGCGAGCGCAGCACGTAGCACGCGGACGAGAAGCCGAACGGCGCGGTGTAGCGGATCTGCCCGCTGAAGAGCCGCCGGTCGAACCACGGGCGTCCCCAGCCATGGAAGCGGCCGATGTAGCCGATGAGGAGCGCGAACTTGAGGAGCACCGTGGCAAGGAGCAGCCACAGGATCACGTTCATGTCATGGGTGAACCAGGCGCCGCCCGCCACGAGCACGGCGCGCACTACCGCCACGGAGATGGTCGCCACCGCCTGGAGCGGGATGCGCTCCTCCACCGTCGGCAGGAAGTCGAGCAGGGTGGAGACGACCCAGAGGGCGACGAAGGCCGGCATGAGCCCGCCGTACTTCATTAGCGGATGCAGCGTCGCCGGCAGCCAGGGATCGAGCGGGCTGACGATGAACGCCGCGAGCAACCCGGTCGTCGCGAGGAAAGCGAGCGTCTGGTGGATGTAGAGCCGCCGCTCGCGCGCCCCCGAGCGCGGCAGGAAGTAGTAGAGCGCGCCCGGCATGCCGAGCGTGGCGAGCGCCATCACCGTGCCGACCGCGAGCCACACCAGGCGGTATTCGCCGAACGTGACCCGGTCGAGGCAGCGCACCAGCACCACCGGCAGCAGGAACTGCAGGACGTTGTCCATCACCTTGACCGCGCCGAGCGAGATCGCTCGCCGCGCGAGTCCGTGGACCGCGATGGCTTTGGTCGCAGCGTTCACGCGAGCTCCTCGAGGAGACGGGCATACCGGGCGAGCACCTCGGTGCTGGAGTGGTTGCGCGCGAAGTAGGCGAGGCTGTCGGCCGACGCCTGGCTCCACAGGGTG
Source organism: Burkholderiales bacterium (assembly GCA_035632415.1). Lineage (GTDB taxonomy): Bacteria > Pseudomonadota > Gammaproteobacteria > Burkholderiales > SG8-39 > SCGC-AG-212-J23. Next base: position 48,143 of record DASQGW010000010.1, read on the forward strand.
TTGTTGCTGAGGAGTGCCTCGACCTTCGCCGCCCCCTGCCCGGCGTCGGTGAACACGGTGTTCACGGGTGCGCCCACGTCGACGGTGGCGGCCGTGGGCACGCCGCGCGCCCAGGCCTGGAGAAAGACGTTGGGCATGCCTTCGTACACCGACGTGAGCACCAGGAGCCGCGCCCGGTCGAACCACGGCTCGACCGCGGCGAGCGGCAGGAAGCCGGTGAATTCGACGTTCGGCAGCCGCGCCGCGCGGTCGCGGATCGCCTCGAAGTAGCCCGGCTTCAGGCGCTCGCCGCCGACCGACGGCCCGCCGATCATGACGAACTTGCGCTGCGGCAGCCGCTCGGCGATCTCGAGGAAGATCTCGGGGCGCTTGTAGCCGTGGATCGTGCCGACCCAGAGCACGCGGTCGTTGCCGAGCGTCGCGCGCTCGGCGTGCGCCGGCGGCACGTAGCAGCTCGGGATCACGACGGCGTTCCTCTTGTGGTTGCGACGGCAGCTCTCGCGCTGGAAGGCGTTCTGCGCGACGACGCGATCGACCTGCGCGACGCCGCGGCGGTAGAGCCACTTGTCGCGCCCGAGGACGATCTGCTCCTGGCCGATCTCGAAGTCGCGGTCGGAGGCGCCGGCGTAGATCGAGCGCTTGCGGTAGCGGCGGCAGAACTCGGCCACCACGCCGGTCCACATCGCGCTCGAGCGCTGGTAATAGACGTCGGCGTCCACCTCGCGAAGCACGCGCCACATCGTGGTGAGGCGCGGATGCAGGAACCGCACGACGGGAACGCCCGCGCCCTCGCGGAACGACTTGTACACGGTGACGCCGTCGACGAGCACCGGGCTCTGCTGCCCGTAGTCGAGCGAGACCATCGACACGCGATAGCCGTTGTCGGCGAGCAGGCGCGCGAGCACGCACTGCTGCACCTCGGCGCCGCCGACGACCTGGATGTTCGGGTCGCGCGAAAGCACCGGCCAGGCATACGGCGCGACGAAGCAGACGTGGGGCTTGCGCCGCGCAATGCCCCGGGGACCCTGCGCCGGCGCCCCGGAATGCCGCAGGGTAGCTGTTGCCATTTCTAGCCCGCCGGCCTCCGGCCGAGCTGGCCGTACATGATGCCGATGGCGATCCAGAGGAACGCGAACTCCGGCGTCGGGCGCAGGCTCGAGCCGGCGAAGCCCGTCACGATGAAGCAGAGAAGCCCCGCCACCGCGCCCTGGAAGAAGCCGCGCATCGTCGGGCTCAGGTTGGGGTTCGAGCCGAGATCGCGGCAGGCGCGATAGACGTGCCAGTAATAGGCGAGAAGCAGGCCCAGGCCGGCGAGGCCCATGTCGAGGATCGCCTGGATATAGGCGTTATGCGGGTGCGTCACCGGCAGCATCATTTCGGCCCACAGCGCTCTTGCCCACATCGTCGCGTCGAGGCCCGAGCCCCAGATCGGGCTCTTGAAGAGCTCCGGAAAGAGCGGGATCCAGATCTCGTTGATGCGGCCGGCGCTGATCTCGTTCACGTCGGCGCCGCCGACGAGGCCGAGGCTCATGCGGCTCACCACGGCGCCCGGCATGAAAAGGAGGCCGATGCCCACGGCAAGGAGCGCAAGCCCGGCGGTGCGCGCGTTGAACTTCCAGACGAGGAAGAGCACGTTCACCATCACCCATCCCACGAACGCGCCGCGCGAGAAGGTGAAGAGGAGCGCGAGGGTCAGCACGCCCATCGTGACGAAGATCACGCTCTTCAGCCGCAGGTCCTTCGTCTCGCCCCAGGTGAAGAGCAGCAGCGCGTACGCCACCGCGTAGAGCCGCCCGAGGTCATTGGCGTGCATGCCGAGGGCCGAGAAGAACGTGCGCTCGTTGGTGAGCGCCAGCGTCCCGAGGCTCACGCCTTCGGCGACGACGTAGCCGATCGCCATGAGGCTCATCACCCAGACCGCGGCGATGAACGGGACGAGGAAGTTCTCGGTCTTCTTCGACCTGATCACCGCCTGCGCGATGACGAGCGCGGCGAGCACCATCAGCATCGGCTTGAACAGCAGGTCGCGCAGGTAGCCGAACGCGTCGGTGAAGTGGATGATCTCTTCGTCGTAGAAGTACGGATAGATCTGGTCGACATGGCGCGAGCCGATCACGCCGGCGATCGAGATCGGCACGATGAAGAGCCAGAAGAGCCGCGTCGGGACGAACGTGCCCAGCCGCTCGCCGCGGATGAGATAGGAGATCAGCGTCGCGAAGAGCACCAGGTTCAGCGGGTTGAGGCCCGTGACGCCGAATGCGCTGTGCGGGAAGAGATAGCTGCCTTCCACCGGCAGCATGACGACGAGCAGCACCGCGCCGACGCGGAAATCGGCGAGCACCGCAAAGCAGGCGAGGAGCGTGAGGCTCGCCACCAGCGCTTGCAGCTCGCCGACGGCGAGGCCGACGCCGCAAAGGACGCCGAAGAGCCCGAGGCCGGCCACGCCGAGGGCGAGGCCCGGCCCTCGCTCGGAGGGCAGCCGCGCAGACGCGACAGTCATGTCAGGACCTCCCGAAGAGTTTGACGATCAACGTGGCCGAGGCGCCGCGATCGATGCCGACCGCCGGCCGCGACAGCACCATGCTCGCCGCCACGAGGAGGATCGTGGCGGCCACGACGAGCTTCTTATCCGGCGGCCGTTTCACCGCTAGAACGCATTCATCAGCGTGCCGACGATGCGCGCGCTCGCGTCCGACAGTTCCTTCACCGCGCGCTCGGTGTCCTCCACGCGCGTCAGGTCGCGCCGCGAGACGAGCAGCACGTCGCCGGCACGGAACGCGACGCTCTGCGCGTCGGCGTAGTCCGCCGCCGGGGGCGTATCGATCAGGATCACGTCGTACTCGGATTGCGCCTTGGCGAGCAGCGCCGCGAAGCTCGGGCGCGAGAGGAGCTCGAGCGGGTTCGGCGGCACCGGGCCGGCGGGCAGCACGGCGAGGCCGGTGAGCCCCGCGACCGGCGCGGCGACGGAGAGGTCGGCCCTTCCGCTCAATACGGAAGAAAGGCCGAACCGGTCGGCGATGTTGAAGATGCCCTGCTGCCGCGGCGCGCGGAAGTCGGCGTCGATCAGCAGGGTCCTTTGCCCCAATTGACTGAAGGAAACCGCCAGGTTGGCGGCAATGAAGCTGCGTCCTTCGCGCGCGCCTGGGCTCGCTATGACGAGCGTGCGGCGGCCGGCCGCCGGGTTGAACCAGCGGATGAGGAGCTGCGTGCGCACGGTGCGCAGCTCTTCCACGACCGGGTGGAACGGATCCCAGGCGGCGACGAGCTCCTTCGCTACGCCGTCCGGGCCGCCGACCAGGTAGGGAAACTCGTATTGCTTGGCGAGCGCCTCGCGCAGGTCGTTGTCGGTGATGAGGTTCAGCTCGATCGCCGCCTCGCCGAAGCGCCAGCCGAGCTCGCGCTGGCGCTTGAGCACCTGCTCCGCGTCGGAGGGCGTGAGCTTGCCCTCGTCCATGAGGATGGCGCCGATATGGCGACCCGTCAGGCGCGAGGTGCCCTCGATGGGCAGGACGTTGTCGTTGGATTTTGCGAGCATGGGAATCTCCTACCAGGGGCGCGGCAGGGCTGGCCGCGCGGAAGAATTCGGGGAAGGCAGCAGGCGGGCGCCGGCCGGAGTCCAGCGCGAGAGCAGGCCGAGCGAGGGCACGGCGAGGCGCGACTCGAGGTCGGTGCGCGAGCGCACGCGGCGATCCATCATTTCGAGCACGTAGACCACGCCGGCGGCGAGAAGGAGCCCGATCACGACGGAAAGCGCGCTGATCAGGCCGACCTTCGGCACCGCGGGCTTGAGCGGCTCGACGGCGGGCGTGAGCATGGCGAGGTTGGTCTGGCGCACCTTGCTGTCCACCTTCACGGCCATGGCGCGGCCGAGCGCGCCGTCATAGGCGTGCTGCGCGCTCTCGACGTCGCGCGTCAGCACGGCGAGGTCGACGCGCGCCTCGCGCAGCTGCATGATGCGGTCCGACTGGTCCTTGAGCGCGGCCTGCAGCTCCTCGACGCGCTTCTGGTTTTGCTTCACCGCGTTGCCCAGGCCCGCGACCACCTTGTTCGCTTCGCTCGCCAGGCGCTCCTTCAGGCCCTGCACCTCCGCCTCGGTGCGCTGGTAGGTCGGATGGTTCGGCCCGTAGACCTCGGCCTGCTCCGCGAGCCGGCCTTCGGCGGCCTGCAGCGCCGACTTGACGGTGATGATGTAGCCGTTCGAGAGCACCTCGGGGAAGGCCTCGAGCGAGACGCCGTCCTTGATCAGCTCCTGCGCCTGCGCATAGCGGGTCTGCGCGTCCAGCGTCGCCGCCTTCTGGCGCGAAAGCTCGCCGTTCAGCTCGGCGAGGCGCGTGTACTCGACGTCCATGCGCTCATCCGCACCGGCGATGCCTTTCTGCTTCTGGTAGGCGACGAGCTTCGCCTGCGCGCTGGTCACATCGGCGCGCAGCGCCTTCACCTGCTCGTCGAACCACTGCCCCGCCTCGCGCGAGGGTTCCGTGCGCAGCTCGAGCGCGACTTCGAGGTAGGCCTTGGCGAACGCGTTGGCGACGTCGGCGGCGACCTTCGGATCGCTCGCCGAGTACTTGACGAGGAGGATGTTGCTCGCGCCGGAGTCGACCTTGAGCTTCTCGAGGAGCGCGTTCGCGATCCACTCGTCGATCGAGCCGGTGCCGCCGGTGTCGCGCTCCCAGTCCTCCCGCATGCCGGGCTGCTGGGCGAGCTTCAGCTCGCGCACCACGCGGTGCGCGACCTTGCCGCTCGTGATGAGGTCCATCTGCGTGAAGATGTAGCCGGCGCGCTCGCGCGGCGACATGTGCGCCGGGGCGAGCGTCTGCTCGTCGCGCGAGTCGATCAGGATGGTCGCGGTCGCGTCGTAGCGCTTGGGCATCACCAGCGCGACGACGATGGCCGTGAGCACCGTGACGGCCAGCACGATCGTGAAGGCCTTGCGGCGCGCCTTGAGGGCGAGGATGTATTGGCTGAGATCCATGGACGACTCCCTAGAAAAGCGCTTCTTTGACAACGATGACGTCGTTCGGCATCACCTGGGTGACGGGATTGACGTCGAATTCCACCGTGCCGCCGTTCGCGCCGGTGCGGCGCAGCTTGATGCGGTTCTCGCTGCCGCGAGGCGTGATGCCGCCGCCGAGCGAGATCGCCTGCATCACCGTCATGCCGGGCTTCACCGGGAAGGCGCCCGCGTGCATCACCTCGCCGTAGATGTAGAACACCGGCGCGGCGTTCACATAGATGGTGTCGCCGCTCTTCAGCTCGAAGTCCCTGGAGAGCGAGCTCACCTTCTCAGCTTTTCCGTCGCGGATCACGGTGACGCTCTCGTCGCCGCCCGCGGCGATGCCGCCCGCCGCCGCGACGAGGTCCGGCAGCCGCGTATGCGACTCCTCGAGCGGGTAGCGGCCCGGGCGCACGATCAGGCCGAGCATCGACACCTGGCGGCTCCTCACCGTGGTGAGCGCGACCGCGACCTGCGGCGCCTTCAGGAACTGGCCGTCCTTCAGCGCGGCGGCGATGGTCTTCGCCGCTTCGCTGGCCGTCTGGCCGGCGATCTTCACGTTGCCGACGAGCGGCATCGCGATCGCGCCCGACTCGCTCACGCGGGCGTCGGTCGTGAGATCGGGCTGCTGGAACACGGTAACGTGCACCGCGTCGCCCGGCCCCAGCTTGTCCGCGGTTTGCGCCAGGCCCGGGAGCGCCAGCGCGGAGAGAATGAGTACCGTCAGTATGCGAATCATCGTCACCTCTGGTTGAATTGCGCTACGTATTCGATGCGGGCTGCGGCGCGCAGCCGCTTCAGTTCCGCCGCCGCGACCTCCAGACGCTTGCGGCCGGCGAGAAACTCTTCGATCAACGCCTGCGACTGCTCGAGCGCGAGCGGCGCCGGCTCGGCGCTGACGAGCTGGATCACGGTCGCTCCGGTGGGCGTGGGAAAGAGGGCGATCTCTCCCGCCTTCATGCGCGCCATCTGCGGCAGGAAGGCAAGCGGCAGCTGCTCGGCGGGCTGCGTCTCGGCCGCGGCGCTGAAGCGCACATTGCGGCTCTTGAGCCACGACGCCACGGCGTCCAGGTCCTTCTCCCGCGAAGCCTGCGCGCGCAGCACGTCGACCATCTCCGCGTTCGCGGACACGACGAGCTCGCGCATGCGGTAGATGCGCCGCTCGGCGAAGAGCGCCGGGTTCCCGGCATAGAAGGCGCGCACCTCGCCGGGGCTCGGCTTCGACGCCGTGCTCGCCGCGCGGTCGAGATACGCCTGCGCGAGCACCTGGCGGCGTGCGTTGTCGATCGAATCCTTCACCGCCGGATCGCGCTCGAGGCCGGCCTCCAGCGCCTTCTGCACGAGGAGCTCGCGATCGATCACCTTCTCGACCGCCTGCGCCACGCTCGTGGAGCCGCTCGGCTGCAGTTCGTGCGCCGAGATCTCCACGCCGTTCACGCGCGCGATGAGCTGGGCATCGGCGGGCGCGCGCTCGCAGGCGGCTAGGCCGGCGGTGAAGAGAACGATGGAAAGCGCGCGCATGATCAGTAGGCGCTCGTCAATCTGCGATGCGCCACCCAGCTCGCCGCGGCGAGGCCGGCGACGAGCAGCATCCAGCCGCGCGTCGAAGGCACCTGCGTCACCGTGAAGCGCGGCTCCGCCACCGCGAACGAGTCCGCCATCGAGACGCGGATCTGCGGCGTGCTCGCCGCCGGCGTGAGGAGGAGCGCTTCGGGCGAGGTGTGGACGGTGAGCCGGTAGAGGTCGGCGAACGAATAGAGGGCAAACTGCTGCGCGGGATGCGCGTCGTCGGCCACTGCAGCGCAGCAGCCGGCGAAGACAAATGCCAACGCGAGGCGGCGGAGAGTCTTCATTCGGGCTCCCGGCATCGTAGGTGGCGTCTGTTACGGCACTGGACCGCCGCGCACTCCGCCCGATGCCCCGTACGGACTACCGCGTTTGCGCTCCGGATGCGGCGACCCAAAAAAAATCGGGGATGAGACCCCGATTTTTCTTCCAGCCTATTTGTTACAGGAAAATTGCTCTGACCCCTTTTTCAGGGGTTGAGGATCCTCAGCTCGAGCGACTTGCCGATCGCCTGCGTGCGGTTCACGACGTTGAGCTTCCGCAGGATCTTCTGCACGTGGTTCTTCACGGTGAGCGGGCTGATCTTCAGGATCGCGCCGATCTCGAAATTGGATTTGCCGAGGTAGATCCACTTCAGGATGTCGAGCTCCCTCACGGTGAGCACGCTGCCGCCGCTCGCCTTGTCGCCCGCCGTCTCGGCGCGCTTGGTGAGCTGCGTGCGCACCCAGGCGGCGTGCAGCGACGGCGCGAGGAGCTGCACGAGGTACGCCTGGCGCTGGCCGGCACTGCCGGGACGGCAGGCGAAGGTGAACAAGCTGATGGCGCGGCCTTCGGCGTCGTGGATGCCGTGGACGAGGAGCTGGGGAGCTCCGAGCCGCTCCAATTCGCGCGTGAAGCCGCCGCTACCGAGGGGGTTGGCCGGGCCCACGTCGATGATGACGGGCTGGTAGCGCCGCTCTTCCCACGCCTTCAAGAGCGCGGGCGCGACCGCCGTGTCGCGCAGGAACATGTCGCTGAAGAGGCTCGGCTCCGGCGTGGTCATGGAGAAGCCGTCGGCGCGGAAGGCCGGCGGCTTGCCGAGGCACAGCGTGCAGATCAGGAGCTCGTGGCGGATCAGGCTCTGCAGCAGGCCTTGCGTCCAGCTGAAGAAATGCGCGCGCGCGTGCACACGCAGCGACGCGTCGAGGTTGAGGACGATCGACTCGATCTGCAGGAAGTCGGTCGCTGCAGAGCGGGCGTCGCTCGGCTTCTCCGCACTGCCCGGCAGAATGGGTGCCTGTGCGGTTTCGGACGTCGAGAGTGCGGTAGTGGTCATATGGCTGGGCAATATAGTCCCCGGGTTAATACATAGTTCGAACGGCGGTATGGCAAAACGCTAGTCCGCTGAGGCTACGAACGGACCGCCCTTGCAACATCATGGTTGAACCGTGGTGGCCTAGGCTCCTTCGGTCTTGCAAGCCACCCGCGAAACGCGTCTCCTGCACAGCCAGCCGGGTCCCGGTGCGCTGCTGCAAGCCGCAGTCGATCCCTTCGTCTCCATCGCCGCGCTCGCCGCGGCGGCGTGGATCTTTGGCGGCCGCTTCGACGGTGCGTGCCTGATCCTCTCGCTCCTCGTCTTCGCGCTCACCTTCCCCGGCAGCCTCGCGAGGGAGACAGGCACCGCGGGTGAGCTGATGCTCGACATCGTGACGGGCTGGGTGGCGATCGTCGGGCTGCTCTTGCTGCTCGGCTGGGCCTCGCGCACGCTGGCCGCGTTCGACGAGCGCGTGCTGCTCGCCTGGGCGCTCGGCACGCCGGTCGCGCTCTTCGCGGCGCATCGCTCGCTCGCGCGCGTCCTGCCGCGGCTCCTCGCAGCCGAGGGGCTGCGCAAGAACGCGGTGATCGCGGGAGCGAACGAGCTCGGCCGCGGCCTCGCCGCCCGCCTGCGGGCGAGCCCGGTGCACGGCGTGCGCTTCGTCGGCTACTTCGACGACCGAGGCGGCAATCGCATCAGCGAGAAGGTGCTGGGACCGCTCTCGGCGCTCGGCGACTACGTGCGCGCGAACAACGTCGAGATCATCTACATCGCGCTGCCGATGGCCTCGCAGCCGCGCATCCTGAAGATCCTGGAGGAGCTGCACGACAGCACCGCTTCGATCTACTTCGTGCCCGACATCTTCGTCTTCGACCTGATCCAGGCGCGCGTCGACTCGATCGGCGACCTGCCGGTCGTCGCGGTGTGCGAGACGCCGTTCTACGGCTTCAACGGCCTCGTCAAGCGCCTCTCCGACTATGTGCTCGCCACCGCGATCCTGGTCCTCATTGCGCCGCTCCTCGTCGCCATCGCCATCGGCGTGAAGCTCTCCTCGCCCGGGCCGATCCTCTTCAAGCAGCGGCGCTACGGGGTCGACGGGCGCAAGATCGTGGTCTACAAGTTCCGCACCATGACCGTGGCCGAGGACGGCGACGTCGTGCGCCAGGCCACCCGGAACGACGCGCGCGTGACCCGCTTCGGGGCGTTCCTGCGCAAGACCTCGCTCGACGAGCTGCCGCAGTTCATCAACGTGCTGCAGGGCCGGATGAGCGTCGTCGGGCCGCGGCCGCACGCCGTCGCGCACAACGAGCTCTACCGCAAGTTGATCCGCGGCTACATGATCCGGCACAAGGTGCGCCCGGGCATCACCGGCCTCGCCCAGGTGAACGGCTTCCGCGGCGAGACCGACACGGTCGAGAAGATGAAGGGGCGCATCGAGCACGACCTCGCGTACCTCCGGAGCTGGTCGGTGCTCCTCGACCTGCAGATCGTGCTGAAGACGATCGTCGTGGTGCTGAGGAAGCAGAATGCCTATTGACCGCTTCATCTGCCTCGCGGCGGGCGGCGGCATCATGGCGGTGCTGCTCTTCGTCACGGCGCACCCGATCCCGCAGGCGTGGGACAAGCTCGTCCATTTCACGGTGTTCTCGGTGATCACGGCGCTCCTGTGGCGCGGCACCAACGGCCGCGCGCCGATCGCGGTCCTCCTTTGCGTGGTCGCCTTCGGCGCCTTCGACGAGCTGCACCAGGTTTTCCTGCCGCTCCCCGGCGCCGAGCTCCTCGACTTCCTCACCGACGCGGCGGCCGCAGCCGCCGTGTGCGGACTCCTCTTCATGCGAAAGAAGACCCTATGTGTGGAATCGTCGGAGCCATAGCGAGCCGCAACGTCGTGCCGATCCTGATCGAGGGCCTGAAGCGCCTCGAGTACCGCGGCTACGACTCCGCCGGCGTCGCCGTCATCAACGGAGCGATGCAGCGCCTGCGCTCTTGCGGCAGGGTTGCCCAGCTCGAGAAGCTCGCCACCCACCTGCACGGCAACATCGGCATCGGCCACACGCGCTGGGCGACGCACGGCGTGCCTTCCGAGCGCAACGCCCATCCGCACATGTCGGGCGGCGTCTCGGTCGTGCACAACGGCATCGTCGAGAACCACGAAGCGATGCGCCGGCGCCTGAGGGCCCTGGGCTACGAGTTCAGCTCCGACACCGACACCGAGGTCATCGCGCACCTCGTGCATTCGTTCCTCGGCTTCGGCCTGAAGCTCTTCGATGCGGTCCAGCTGGCCACCCGCGAGCTGGTCGGCGCCTACGCCATCGCCGTCATTGCGAGCGATGACCCCTCGCGCATGGTGCTCGCGCGCATGGGCGCGCCCCTCCTCCTCGGCCTGGGCGACGGCGAGAACTTCGCCGCCTCCGACACGGCGGCGCTCCTGCAGGTGACGCGGCGCATGATTTATCTCGAGGAAGGCGACTGCGCGCAGGTCACGCTCGATAACGTGCAGATCGTCGACGCCCGCGGCCTTGTCGTCGAGCGGCCGCTGCACGTGAGCCAGCTCGCCGCCGACGCGATCGAGCTCGGCAACTACCGGCATTACATGCGCAAGGAGATCTTCGAGCAGCCGGCCGCCGTCGCCGCCACGCTGGAAACGGCCGCCCATGCGACCCGCATCCAGCCGGCTGTCTTCGGCGCGGAAGCGGAGCAGATCTTTGCCGATACCGACCAGGTGCTGATGCTCGCCTGCGGCACGAGCTACCACGCCGGCCTGGTCGCCCGCTACTGGATCGAGAGCCTCGCCGGCGTGCCGTGCAACGTGGAGATCGCGAGCGAGTACCGCTACCGCGAGACCGTGCCGAGCCCGCGCTCGCTCGTGGTGGTGATCTCGCAGTCCGGCGAGACCGCCGACACGATCGCCGCCCTGCATTACGCGCGCGCGCTCGGCCAGCCCAACGCGCTCGCCATCTGCAACGTGCCGGAATCGTCGCTCATCAGGGCGGCCAACCTGCGCTTCCTCACGCGCGCCGGGCCGGAAATCGGCGTCGCCTCGACCAAGGCCTTCACCGCACAGCTCGCCTCGCTCTTCGTGCTGGCGCTCGTGCTCGCCAAGCAGCGCGGCCGGCTGACGAAGGACAAGGAAGTCGAGATGCTGGAAGCGTTGCGCAAGCTTCCGGCGTGGATCGCCAACGCGCTGCGCGTCGAGCCGGAGATGGCGGCATGGGCGGCGAAGTTCGCGCGCTGCGAGCACGCCCTCTTCCTCGGCCGCGGCGTGCACTATCCGATCGCGATGGAGGGAGCGCTCAAGCTGAAGGAGATCTCGTACATCCACGCGGAAGCCTATGCCGCAGGAGAGTTGAAGCACGGGCCCCTCGCGCTTGTCGACCGCGACATGCCCGTGGTCGCGATCGCGCCGCGCGACGCGCTTCTCGACAAGCTGAAATCCAATTTGCAGGAAGTGCGCGCGCGCGGCGGCGAGCTCTATGTCCTCGCGAACGCGGAGATGCCGCCGGGCGATGGCGTGCACATCGTGCCGCTGCACGACGATCCCGGCGTGCTCTCGCCCATCGTGAGCACGGTGCCGCTGCAGCTCCTCGCTTATCACGCGGCGCTCTTGCGCGGCAATGACGTCGACAAGCCGAGAAACCTGGCGAAGTCCGTCACCGTCGAGTGAGGCTCGCGCCCGGAAAAGCATGGGCTCCCGCTTTCGCGGGAACGACGCTCAGGCCGCGATGTTCGCGGTCTGCAGGTCCGGCTTGAAGCGGTAGCCGGTTCCGCGCACCGTCTCGATCAGCTTGTCATGCCCGGTGGGCGCAAGCGCCTGGCGCAGCCTCCTGATATGCACGTCCACCGTGCGTTCCTCGACGAAGACATGCTCGCCCCACACTTCATCGAGCAGCCGTGCGCGCGAGAAGACGCGCCCCTGATGGGTCATGAAAAAGTGCAGCAGGCGCAGCTCCGTCGTCCAGAGGTCGATCGCCTTGTCGCCCGCCGAGACCTGGTGCGAGGCCGGATCGATCCTGAGGCCGGCAATTTCCACCACGTCGTCTGCGAGCTGCGGTGCGCGGCGGCGCATGACCGCCTTGATGCGCGCGAGGAGCTCGCGGGCGGAGAAAGGCTTGGTGACGTAGTCGTCGGCGCCGCTCTCGAGCGCGGTGACCTTGTCCTGCTCCTCGGCGCGCGCGGAGAGCAGCACGATGGAGATGTCCTTCGTGCGCTGGTCGCCGCGCAGGCGCCGCGCGAACGTGAGGCCCGGGATGCCGGGCAGCACCCAGTCGAGCAGCACGAGGTCCGGGCGCGACTCGCGCACCAGCGCCTCGGCCTGGGGCACGTCGCCCGCGGTCATCACGCGATACCCGGCGCGCTGCAGGTTGGCGGCCAGCAGGTCGCGGATGGCTACTTCGTCTTCGACTACGAGGATGGAACCGCCCATGGCGTCTCCCGGTGTGTTGTTAGGCGGTTCGAGCTTAGGGCGTGGCCGCACGACGGCATATCGCCGCCCCCTTATTTAACAGTCGTGTCATATTGGCTCGCTGTCGTTATCCGCCGACACAACTGGACAACACGGGCGGAACAGGGGTTGCAGCGCACTGCGAAATGAGAGTCCTGGTCATCGAAGACAACCCGGACCTGCGGGACTACCTGCGGCTCGCGCTCGAGTCCCAGGATTACAACGTGCTCACTGCCCAGAACGGCAAGGAGGCCCTGCGCTTCCTCGATGGGCAAGGGGTCGATGCCGTCGTCACCGACCTCTTCATGCCCGAGATGGACGGCATCGAGACCATCTCGGCCCTGCGCAAGCGCTTCCCGGGCATCCGCGTCATCGCCATGTCGGGACGCCCGGGCGTGGATTACCTCACCGTGGCGCGCGAGCTCGGGGTGGCGCGTACCTTGCGTAAGCCCTTCGAAATCGATGAGCTTCTTTCCGCGCTAAAGGACGCGCAAGCGTGACGCGACGTCCTGTCGTCTACCACATCATCAGCGCCGGCCGCCGCCAGGTGAGCGCTGCGTCGGAGCTCGTCAGCCGCGAGGGCCGGGTCGCCGTGGAGCTCGATCCGGAGATCGTGCATGCGAAAGGCGTGTTCGTCGAGATCGATCCCTCCCGGCTGCGCCGGCTCGACGAGGAAGGCTGGGTCTTCGGCTACCCCGAGCTCGTCGACCGGCGGTGCCTCACGCCCCGAAGGCACGACGGCCCGCCCTCGCGCATGCGCGGCCGGCGCGGCACCGACCGCGGGGTCCGCAGCTACTGATCGCTCGCCTCCTTTGCGGCGAGCGCGCCGAGAAGCGTGCGCACGGTGAACGGCTTCTGCAGGATGGCATCCGCGCCGACGTGCAGCGCCGCCGGGAGGTAGCTCCCCCGGGCATGCTCGCCGCCGCCCGACATGGCGATGACGCGGACCTGCGGCCAATCGGCCTTGAAGCGCGCGATCGTTTCCATGCCCTCGACGCCGGCCATGAAGAGGTCGGTGATCACCACCGCGGCGCGCCGCTCGCGCTGCGCCTTCAGCGCGGCCGCCCCGTCGCGCGCCGTTTCCACCTCGTAGCCGAGCAGCTCGAGCAGCTGCTTGAGCGACGCGCGCAGGTCGGCGTTGTCGTCCACTATGAGGACTCGCGTGCGTTCCATGCGCCTTTTGCCAGCTCGGCCTCGCGCGCCCGCGGATCGGCGCACAGTTCCCACGAGTAATGGGTCACCTCGGCCATTCCCGCCGACGCGGCGCGCGAGTGGTGCGCCAGCAGGCGCGAGCGGACCGAGTCCGCGCCGCCGCGCGCATGGCCCACTGCGAGGGGGACATCGCCCGACCAGAGGACGTAAACGCCCTTCCAATCGGGTGCATCCTGGATCATGGGCGCCGTGAAGCGCCAGCGTGTCTTGATGGACATGGCGCGGCATTTTCCGAATCGGCGCGCAAAGAAAAATCGCTACCCTCCGCGCCGTTTCGTCAGACGGCGTCGGAACGCGACGTCGAAAGATTTCTACGGCGCTGCGCTTTTGTTCGACGCGCCGGAGTGGAAGGCGTCGAGGAGCCGCACGACCTCCGCGGGCTCGCAGGGCTTCAGCAGGTAATGGTCGAAGCCGACGCCTTCGCCAAGCTGCTGATCTTCCTTGCGCGTCCACTTGCCGGAGATCGCGATGAGGAGCGGCGCCGCCACGCCGCGGCGCTGGCGGATCTCGCGCGCGAGCGCAAAGCCGCTCATGCCCGGCATGTTGACGTCGAGGATCACGACATCGGGTCGCACCAGGCGATCGATTTCGAGAACTTCATCGCCGCGCAGCACGGCGTGCGTTTCGTGGCCTTCGTCGCGCAGGATCGCGGAGAGCATCGAGGCGGTGTCGCGATCGTCGTCGGCGATGAGCACGCGCAGCGTGTGGCGCTTCGCCTTCTCGCCGGGCCCGACGACACGGAGCCTGCCGCTCATGACGATCTCGACTGCGGCACGGTCTCATCGTGCGCGCGGCCGCGCTCGATGGCGTGCTGCAGCTGGCTCGGATCGGTCGGCTTGACGAAGAAATAGTCGAAGCCCGCTTCAGTTGCCTTCTGCCGGTCGTCCTTCTGGCCGTAGCCGGTCATGGCGATAAGCAGCGCATGGCTCGTATCGCCCTGCTCCCTCAGGCGGCGCGCCACGGCGTAGCCGTCGAGGCCCGGAAGCCCGATGTCGAGCACGATCACGTGCGGCGCAAAGACGCGCACGGAAGCGAGCGCTTCGTTGCCGTCGCTCACCGTCTTCACTTCGTGTCCTTCCAGCCGGAGGAATGCCGCGGTGCTCTCGGCGGCGTCGACGTTGTCGTCGACGACGAGGACGCGGCGGCCGTACACCTCCTGGCTCGCCACCGGCGGCGGCGCGGCGGGGCGCTCCGGCTGCACGGCGCTGATCGAGGGCAGCAGGATCCTGAAGCGCGCGCCGGTACCGGGGCCATCGCTCTGCGCCTCGACCCGGCCCTGGTGCAGCTCGACCAGGCGCTTCACCAGCGTGAGCCCGATGCCGAGGCCGCCTTGCGCACGGTCGAGGCCGCGCTCGCCTTGCACGAAGAGCTCGAACACGCGCGGCAGGAGCTCCGGCTCGATGCCGGTGCCGTTGTCCTCGACGGTGATGGTGGCCACGCCTTCGGTCGCCGAGGCCGTGAGGCGAATGCGCCCGCCTTCGGGCGTGTACTTGGAGGCGTTGTTGAGCAGGTTCGACACCGCCTGCGAGAGCCGCGCGAAGTCGCCCTGCAGCCACACCGGCCGCGCGCTCACCTCGATCGCCAGGCGCTGCTCGCGCTGGTCGATCATCGGCCGCGAGGTCTCCACGCTGTGCGCGACGATCTTCGCGAGCTCGACCGGCTCCTTCTTCAGCACGATCTTGCCCTGGCTGATGCGCGACACGTCGAGCAGCTCGTCCACCAGGCGCGTGAGCTGCGTCGCCTGCCGGTCGATCACATCGCGCGCCATGACGAGGCGGCTCTCGGCCGAGCCGACGCGGCGCATGAGCTCGACCGCATTCCTGATCGGCGCGAGCGGATTGCGCAGCTCGTGCGACAGCATGGCGAGGAACTCGTCCTTGCGGCGGTTCGCATCCTGCAGCTCTTCCTCCGCCTGGCGCGAGCGCGTGATCTCGCGCTTCAGCGTCCGGTAAAGGCGCGCGTTGTCGAGCGCGATCGCGGCGCGGCCGGCGATCTCCTCCAGCATGTCGCGATCGCGCGGCCGCCGCCCGGCGTAGCCGAGCGCGAAGGCGCCGATCACCCGGTCGCCGACCTGCAAGGGATAGCAGAGGGTCGCGGCCAACCCCGCCTCGTCGGCGACCTCGGCCATCTTGTGGTCGCGCAGCACCGCCTGCATCGCCGAGGCGAGCGGCGCGGGCACATAGTCGGCGGCCGGCGCGCTCAGCGTGTCGCGCTTGCCCGGCTCCTTCTCGATCGTGACCGCGGCGGCGTCGCAGACGTGCGGCACCACCAGGTCGAGCAGGCGCCGCATGCCCTGCTCGAGGTCGAGCGATGCGCCGAGCTCGTGGCTCGCATGCGCGAGCAGGTTGGCGCGCCGCCTCGCCTCTTCCGCCGAGGCCCGCGCCACCTCGGCCTCGGCCATGGCGCGCGTCCTCTGCTGCATCTGGTAGAGCTCGACGAAGACCTTCACCTTGCTGCGCAGCACGTCCGGCCGCACCGGCGAGAGGATGTAGTCCACCGCGCCGAGCGAGTAGCCCTGCGCGGTCTGCATCTCGTCGGCGTACGCGGTGATGAAGATGATCGGCGTGTGCGCGGATTTCTTGTACTGGCGGATCAGCTTCGCCGTCTCCAGGCCGTCGATGTCCGGCATGTTGACGTCGAGCAGGATCACCGCGAACTCGCGCGCCAGCACCTCCTTCAGCGCTTCGGAGCCCGAGCGCACCGTGACGAGGTTCTGCCCCAGCTCCTCGAGGATGCTCGTGAAGACGAGCAGCTTCTCGGGCAGGTCGTCGACGACGAGGATGTTGGCTTTTTCTTCGGTCATTGCTTCTGCCCCCCTGAAAAGGGGGGAGTGAGCGCAGCGAACGGGGGATTTGCAAAACGGGAACCCCCCGCTCCCTTCGGTCGCGACCCCCTTGTCAGGGGGTCAAAACCCGGCGCTGTCACCGATGCAGCCATCCGCGCAGCACAGACAGCATATGCACCCGGTCGACCGGCTTGGAGAGATAGTCCCAGGCGCCGGCGGCGATGCACTTCTCGCGGTCGCCCTTCATGGCCTTGGCGGTGACCGCGATGATCGGCAGGTCGCTGCCGCGGTCGAGCTTGCGGATCTCCTTGATGGTGGTGATGCCGTCCATCTCCGGCATCATGATGTCCATCAGCACGATGTCGATGTTCGGATCGCGCTTCACGATCTCGATCGCCTCGCGCCCGTTGTTGGCCGACACGACGTTCATGCCTTCCTCGTCGAGCACCGTGGCGAGCGCGAAGATGTTGCGCATGTCGTCGTCGACGAGCAGCGCCCGCTTCCTCTCGAGCACGCGGTGCGAGCTGTGCAGGTCCTCGAGCGCCTTTCTCTCGTCCTCGGACATCGAAGCGGTGCTCCGGTGCACGAAGAAGTAGATGTAGTCGAGGAGCCGCTCGGTGGTGCGCGCCTCGCGCAGGGCGAACGTGCCGTCGGCCGCGCGCCAGGTGGAAAGCATCTCCTCGCCCTGCGCGCCGAAGAACACCACCGGCAGGAGCCGCATGACCGGCTTCTGCTCCAGCGCCTCCAGCACGTCGCGCGGCTTCAGGCCCTTGATCGACTCGTCGATCACCAGGCAGTCGATCTGCTGCGCCTTGATGATGCGGGTCGCTTCTTCCTTCGACCAGGCGACCAGCATGCCGATGTCGGCGGCGCCCAGGCGCTCGACCACCTCGGTGCGCATCGCGCTTTCGGGCATCATGAGCAGGACCTGGCGGGTATTGCGGCCGACGAAGTCCTTCAGCTGGTCGATCGCCTGGTCGACGAGGTCGCGCGAGGTGAGCGGCTTCGAGATGAAGCCGAGCGCGCCCGAATTCAGCGCGCGGTCGCGGGCGTCGTCGGTCGAGACCACGCATACGGGAATGTGGCGCGTGGCGAGGTCCGACTTCAGGCGCTCGAGCACCCGCCAGCCCTGCATGTCGGGCAGGTAGATATCGAGCGTCATCACCGCCGGCTGGTACTCGCGGATCATGGCGAGCGCCGCCGCGCCGGTCGTCGAGACGACGCCCTTGAAGCCCTTCAGGCGCGCCGCGTCGAGCAGGATCTTGGCGAAGCCGATGTCGTTCTCGACGATGAGCAGCACCCGGTCGCCCGGCTGGATGTCGTCGCGGTCGTCGCCCGCCTCGTTGACGAACACCGACGCCTCTTCCTCGACCTCCGGGGGCGAGATCGCGTCGACCGGCTCGATCACCTGCTGCGGCTGCGCCGCTTCGACCGCCGGACGCGGACGCGGCGCGCGCAGCGGCGTATAGGTGAGCGGCAGGTACAGCGTGAAGACCGACCCGGCGCCGGGCGCGCTGACCAGGCGGATCTCGCCGCCCAGCAGCTTCGAGAGCTCGCGCGAGATCGCGAGGCCGAGGCCGGTGCCGCCGTACTTGCGGCTGGTACTGCCGTCGGCCTGCTGGAACGCCTCGAAGATGATCTGCTGCTTCTCGGTCGAGATGCCGATGCCGGTGTCGCTCACCTTGAAGGCGATCACGTGGTCCGACGCCTCCAGGTGCTCGGCTTCGGTCGACCAGCCGGAGACGGCCGGCGCGATCGAGATCGACACATGGCCCACGTGCGTGAACTTGAACGCGTTGGACAGCAGGTTCTTGATGATCTGCTGCAGCCGCTTGATGTCGGTGAGCATCGTGCGCGGCAGCGCGGGATCGACCGAGACGCGGAAGTCGACCTTCTTGGTCTCCGCCACGTGCCGGAACGTGCGCTCGACGTAGCGCTGCAGGTCGTCGAACCTGAGCTCGCTCGCCTCCACCGCCACCGTGCCGGATTCGATCTTGGAAAGATCCAGGATGTCGGCGATCAGCGCCAGCAGCTCGTTGCCCGAGCCGTGGATGGTCTTCGCGAACTCGACCTGCTTCGGATTCAGGTTGCCGTCGGTGTTGCGCGAGAGCTGGTCGGAGAGGATCAGCAGGTTGTTGAGCGGCGTGCGCAGCTCGTGCGACATGTTCGCGAGGAACTCGGACTTGTACTTGGACGTGAGCGCGAGCTGCGCGGCTTTCTCTTCCAGCGCCTGGCGCGCGAGCTCCACCTCGCGGTTCTTGCGCTCCACCTCCTCGTTCTGGTGCGCGAGGAGCCGCGCCTTCTCCTGCAGCTCCTCGTTCGTCTGCTGCAGCTCGACGGCGAGGGACTGCGACTGCTTGAGCAGGTTCTCCGTCCGGGTGTTGGCCTCGATCGTGTTGATCACGATGCCGATCGATTCCGTCAGCTGGTCGAGGAACGCCTGGTGCGCCGGGTTGAACCGGTCGAGGGAGGCGAGCTCGATCACGCCGCGCACCTGGCCTTCGAAGATGACCGGCAGCACCAGCACGTCCGCCGCGCTTTGCTCCGAGAGGCCCGTCGCGATCCGGAAGCCCGACGAGGGCACGGACGAGAGCATGAGCTTCCTCTTCTCGATGGCGCACTGGCCGACGAGGCCTTCGCCGAGATCCACTTCCTTGCCGTGCGAGCCCTGGCCGCCGCTCGCGAAGCTGGCGAGCAGTTTCAGCTTGGGGGTTTCCTCCCCGGCCAAGACATAGAACTCGGCCTGCTGCGCGCCGACCACCGGCGCGAGCTCCGAGAGGATCATCTGGCCGACCGCCATCAGGTCGCGCTGGCCCTGCAGCAAGCGGGAGAACTTGGCGAGGTTGGTCTTCAGCCAGTCCTGCTCGGTGTTCTTCTGCGTCGTGTCCTTGAGGTTGCGGATCATCTCGTTGATCGTGTCGCGGAGCGCAGCCACTTCGCCCTGCGATTCCACCGAGATCGACCGCGTGAGGTCGCCCTGCGTCACGGCCGTCGCCACCTCGGCGATGGCTCGCACCTGAGTCGTCAGGTTTGCCGCCAGCTCGTTCACGTTTTCGGTCAGGTCTTTCCAGGTTCCTGCCGCGCCCGGCACCTTCGCCTGGCCGCCGAGCTTGCCCTCGACGCCCACCTCGCGCGCCACCGCCGTCACCTGGTCGGCGAAGGTCGCGAGCGTGTCGGTCATGTTGTTGATGGTCTCGGCGAGGGCCGCGATCTCGCCCTTCGCCTCCACGGTCAGCTTCTGCTTGAGGTCGCCGTTCGCCACCGCCGTCACCACCTTCGCGATACCGCGCACCTGCGAGGTGAGGTTGCCGGCCATGGAGTTCACGTTGTCGGTCAGGTCTTTCCAGACACCGGACACGCCCTGCACATCGGCCTGTCCGCCGAGACGCCCTTCGGTTCCGACTTCGCGCGCCACCCGCGTCACCTCGGCCGCGAAAGACCGGAGCTGGTCCACCATCGTGTTGATGGTGTTCTTGAGCTCCAGCACCTCGCCTTTCACGTCCACCGTGATCTTCTTGGAGAGGTCGCCCGCCTGCACCGCCTTCGTCACATCCGCGATGTTCCGCACCTGGGAGGTGAGGTTGCCGGCCATCGAGTTCACGGAATCGGTAAGGTCTTTCCACGTTCCGGAAACACCCTCCACCCGAGCCTGACCGCCGAGGATCCCCTCGGTCCCGACTTCCCTCGCCACCCGCGTCACCTCGGCGGCGAATGAACGCAGCTGGTCCACCATCGTGTTGATGGTCGATTTCAGCGTCAGGAATTCACCCTTGACGTCCACTTCGATCTTCTTGGAAAGGTCACCCTTCGCCACCGCGGTCGTGACGTCGGCGATGTTCCGCACCTGCGACGTGAGGTTGCCCGCCATCGAGTTCACGTTGTCCGTGAGGTCCTTCCACACGCCGGCGACGCCCTTCACCTTCGCCTGGCCGCCGAGTTTTCCTTCCGTGCCCACCTCGCGCGCGACCCGCGTCACCTCCGCAGCGAAGTTGCCGAGCTGCTCCACCATCTTGTTGATGGTCTTGGCGTTACGCAGGAACTCGCCCTCGAGCGGACGCCCGTCGATCTCGAGCGCCATGGATTTCGACAGGTCGCCCTGCGCCACCGCGCCGATCACGCGCGCCGCCTCGTTCGTCGGATGCACGAGGTCGTCGATCAGCGCGTTGATGTTCTCGACCGATTGCGCCCAGAAGCCGCGCGCCTGCGGCAGCGACGCACGGCGCTTGAGCTTGCCTTCCTTGCCGACCGCCTGCGAGAGCTTGGAGAGCTCTTCGGCCATCGAGACGTTCTGCTCGACGAGGTCGTTGAAGACGTCCGCCACCTTGCTGAATTGCGGGCTGCCCTGGATCGGCAGCTTCGCTGCCGGGTCGCCTCTTCGCAGCGCGACGAGGGCGGCATGGATGGCGGAGAGCTCTTCGGCGTGGCCGACTTCTGTCGTCGCGGCGTCTTTAAGCGGTAGGTTCACGTGGGCTCCGTGCGTTCTTATGAAACAAACCGTCGAAAGATACCTTCCACCCCCTGTAGAAAGGCACCGAGTTGAATGTCGCTGTCAGCACTACATCGTCTTCCTGGCGGCTCGAGAGGCTCGCTCATCGGCCCGGATGTAGTTTTGGGGCTGCGTCTGTAGTCAACCAACGACAGAAAAAAGCGGAATCTTGCGTCCGCCGCGATTGCACAAGTGCCGATCTGCTTCGCTACTATGCCCGGGTGTCGAAAAACGGGTCTTCGCAGTCAGCACCTGCTGAGGGCGCTGCTCGCACGAAGCGGCGTCTGCGCGTGCTCGTCGCCGACGACGATCGCGATCACGTCGCGACGCTCGCCGCGCTCTTGGTCGACGAAGGGCACGAGGTGCGCGAGGTCTACCTCGGCTCCGAGATCATGCGCATGGTGCGCGACTTCGACCCGGACGTGGCGCTGATCGACATCGGCATGCCCGGCATGAACGGCTACGACGCGGCGCGCGAGATCCGCCAGGAATTCGGCAAGGCACGCCCGAAGCTCGTCGCCATCACGGGCTGGAAGCAGTCTTCCGACCGGATCCTGGCGAAGCTCGCCGGCTTCGACCACCACGTGCCGAAGCCCTTCGATCCCGCGGCGCTCCTCGATCTGATCGCCCCGCCGTCGAACGGCTCAGCGGCGGCCTAGGTTCTTGTAGCAATCGCTGCGAGCTCAGGTACTCGCCGACAGGTAGTCGAGGCGCGCGCGACGGCGCGGCGGGCGAACCTGCAGCTCCCGCCGAACGAGCTCGAGAAGCTCTTCAACCGCAAAAGGCTTCTTCAGGCATGGGGCACCCACCGCGCGCGCGCGCTCCAGCACTTCGCCATGGCCGCTGATAAAGACGACGTTGACCTGCGGCATCGTGGTGTCGGCCTTCAGCGCCGCGACGAAGTCGACGCCGTCGAGGTAAGGCATCGACACATCGACGATCATGAGGTCGGGCGGCTTCGCCATCAGCGTGCGAGCGGCGACGATGGCGTCGTCCGCGAGCTGCACCTCGTAGCCCGCGCCGGCGAGCTGCAGCTTCAGCAGCTCCCGGACGGCGATTTCGTCGTCGACGACGAGGATCGAGGCGCGTCGTTGTTCGCTCATGAAGGGGTTAGGCAACCAAGCGAAGAACGTGCCGTCGGCTCCGGCCCTCGCCGAATGGACCATAACGCCATCGCGCCGGACGGCGCAACCGCGCGCACAATGCGTTTCAAGTGTCATGGGCGTTCCCAAGGGAAATGTTCCACCGCAGGATCGGCGCCATGCCGACGCGTCGCTACGCATTGTCGTAGCCGACGACGAGCGGGACACCGTCGATACCCTGGCAGCTTTGCTGCGCGACGCCGGACACACGGTCTATACCGTCTACAGCGGCAAGGACGTGTTGCCGACGG
The DNA here is from genome assembly GCA_035632415.1 of Burkholderiales bacterium. GTDB lineage: Bacteria > Pseudomonadota > Gammaproteobacteria > Burkholderiales > SG8-39 > SCGC-AG-212-J23. The sequence goes on from DASQGW010000010.1 coordinate 70,313, forward strand.
TTCGGGTTGCGCGGCCCGATGCGGTGATCGTCGACATCGTCATCTCCGGCGTCAGCGGCTTCGCCGTCGCGCAGGAGATCCGCCACAGCTTCACCGATCTGCGCCGGCCTCTCATGATCGGCATCTCCGGCAAATGGAACGAGAGCCCCGACCGGCTGATCGCGCGGCAAGTCGGCTTCGATCACTATCTGCACAAGCCCTGCGATCCGAACGAAGTGCTGAAGCTGCTCGCGCAGCGCTAAGTGCGTGTCGGGTCATGCCCGACAGATATCGTGCGCAAGGTCGCAGAGAATCGAGGGAGTGTTGCAGCCAACGTTCGGCGCGCAAGGGGGCGCCAATTTTTCCCCGGGCGTGTTCTCCGAGCTGCGGTTCGACGGCAACCTGCTGCGGCCTTCGGCCGGCGGCACGCCGGTCGCAGTGCATCGCGATCACGCCTGGCAGGCGGAGGGGCGCACCTACAGCCGCATGGACTGCGTCGGGCGTGTGCTCCTGTACTTCGGGAACGTTGATGGAACGCTCGGGCCGCTCTATGGGCCTTTCGAGAGCCTGGCGGCGGTCGATGGCGTGATCTACGCCGATCGCGAGCGCTTCGCCGAGTTCGACGAGGCGGCGAGCCTGTGGGCGATCGAGCACACGGGGCTGCGCTGCCCGGTGCTGGTCGCCCGCGCGCCGGACTAGTCCAGGGAAACCAGGCCGCGCTGGATCGCGAACTTGACGAGGCCGGCGACGTCGCGGATGCCGAGCTTTTCCACCAAGCGCGCGCGATAGGTCTCGACGGTCTTCTGCGAGAGCGAGAGCCGCTGCGCAATCTCGGCGCCGGTGCGGCCCTCGGCGAGGAGCTGGAGCACCTCGCGCTCGCGGGCGGAGAGCTTCTCGAGCAGATCCGCCTTGGCGTCGCCGGCATAGTCGTCGATCACCACGTCGGCGACACGCGGACTCAGGTAACGCTGGCCCGAGTGCACGGCGCGAATCGCTTCCACCAATTCCTTTGCCGCCGAGCGCTTGACGACATAGCCGGTCGCGCCCGCCTTGAGCGCCCGCCGCACGTATTCGCGCTCGGCGTACATCGAGAGCACGATCACCTTGCATTCGGGCCGCTCGGCGAGGATCGCCCGGGCGGCGTCGGCACCGTTCAGCTCCGGCATCGACAGGTCCATCAGCACGACGTCGGGCGTCGTTTCCTTCGCGACGCGCACCGCTTCGCGGCCGTCGCCCACAAGTCCGACGACCTCGAGGTCGGACTGCGCTTCGACCAGGTGCTTCAGGCCTTCGGCAACCACGGCGTGGTCATCGGCGATGAGTATGCGGATCGTCATGTCAGAAAGGCACCCTTGCCCTAACGGTGGTTCCCTTGCGCGGCTCGCTTTCGATCTCGAGCGACCCGCCCGCGGCGACGACGCGCTCCTGCATGGTGGTCATGCCCAGCCGCGTGGCGCGCGCCTGCGATGCGCCCGGATCGAACCCCCTGCCGTTATCGCGCACGCTCAGCGTGACATGCGTGTCGTCGGCTTCAAGCGCGAGCCGCACCTCGGTCGCATCGGCGTGCTTGGCCACGTTGTTGAGCGCTTCCTGCGCGATCCGAAAGAGCGCGACGGCGGCTTCGCGGCCGAGCTCCCGGACGCGATCGGGGGCGAGGTCGTCGACCTTCAGCGCGATGTTGGTGCGCTTGGCGAACGCCTCGCCATACCAGCCGAGCGCGGCGCCGAGGCCGTATTCCTCAAGGAGCGGCGGCCGCAGCTCCGCCATCACGTCCTCGATCGTCTGCAGCGTTCCGTCGACCAGGCCGAGCGAATCGCGCAGCCTCATGCGCAGCTCCTGCGGCGCCGATTCGTCCAGTCTTCCGAGCGCGATGTCGAGGTTGATGTTGAGCGCGGAGAGCGTCTGCCCCACCCGGTCGTGCAGCTCGCCGGCGATGCGGCGGCGCTCGGCCTCCTCGACCTGCACCAGGCGGCGGGTCAGCGACTGCAGGCGAGCCTCGCTCTCGCGTATGCGCTCGTTTGCTTCGCGCCAGCTCGTGAGATCTCGGGTCACCTTGGCATAGCCGGTCAGCGCGCCGGAGCGGTTGCGCAGCGCCGTGATCACCACGTCGGCCCAGAAGCGGCTGCCATCCTTGCGCATCCGCCAGCCCTGGGTGTTGATGCGGCCGCTCTTCGCCGCCTGCTCGAGCATGTGGTCCGGCCGGCCTGCGGCGCGCTCTTCCAATGGGTAGAAGACCGAAAAATGCCGCCCGAGGATGTCGGCCGCCGAATAGCCCTTGATGCGCTCGGCGCCCGCGTTCCAGCTCATCACGCGGCCGGTGGTATCGAGCAGATAGATCGCGTAGTCGCTGACCGATTCGACCAGCAGGCGAAATTGCGCATCGGTCGGATCGGCTCCGGCCCCAAGGTGCTTCGTCAGTTGGGCGTCGAGTTCCATGCGCGCGGCCGATCATAACCCTTTAACATTTCACGCCATGCTTTCGCTCGAGGCCATCCGCGCCGCCGCGGCGCGCATCGAAGGCGCCATCGAGCGCACCCCGTTCCTCCCGAGCCAGACGCTTTCGCGGGTCACCGGCTGCAAGCTGCACCTCAAGTTCGAGAACCTGCAGTTCACGGCATCCTTCAAGGAGCGCGGCGCGCTGAACAAGCTGCTTCAGCTCTCCGAAGCGGAACGCAAGCGCGGGGTGATCGCCATGAGCGCGGGCAACCACGCGCAAGCGGTGGCGTATCACGCCGCACGGCTCGGCATCCCGGCGGTGATCGTGATGCCCAAAGGCTCGCCCAACACCAAGATCAAGAACACGCAGGTCCACGGCGCCAGGGTCGAGCTTGAAGGGGAAACCCTGGCAGACGCCGCCGCGCACGCCCACTCGCTCGCGAAGCGCGACAACCTGGTGTTCGTGCATCCCTACGAGGACGAGCACATCATGGCCGGCCAGGGCACCGTCGGCCTCGAGATGCTGCAGGCGGTCCCGGACCTCGACGTCCTCGTCATCCCGGTCGGCGGCGGCGGCCTGCTCGGCGGGGTCGCCACTGCAGCGCGCGCGCTGAACCCGAAGATCAAGCTCTTCGGCGTCGAATCGCAGACCTATCCGTCCATGCACCAGCGGCTCACCGGCCAGCCGGTCAAGGTCGGCGGCGACACCATCGCCGAAGGCATCGCCGTCAAGGACGTCGGCGATACCGCGTTCGGCATCATCAAGAAGGACGTGGAAGACGTGCTGGTGGTGCAGGAAGAGACCATCGAGCGCGCCATCGTCGCGCTGATCGAGATCGAGAAGACGGTCGCCGAAGGCGCAGGCGCCGCCGCCCTCGCCGCGCTCCTCGAGCATCCGCAGCACTTCGCCGGCAAGCGCGTCGGCATCCCGATCTCCGGCGGCAACATCGACAGCCGCGTGCTCGCTTCCGTGCTGATGCGGGGCCTCGTGCGCGATGCGCGGCTCGTGCGCCTGCGCGTGACGATGCCCGACGTCTCCGGCAGCCTGGCGAAGGTGACCCAGATGATCGCGGACGCCGGCGGCAACATCGTCGAGGTGATGCACCAGCGCATCTTCGGCACGGCTTCGGTGCGCTCGCCCGAGGTCGAATTCCTCGTCGAGACCCGCGACCGGGAGCACACCCAGTCGCTCGTGCGCTCGCT
>DASQGW010000011.1:0-10804 GCA_035632415.1 Burkholderiales bacterium
ACGATCGGAAGGGTCGCGAACTCGGCCGAGGCGCGGAGCTTCGCGAGAAGGTCGAAGCCGTTGCCGTCGGGCAGCATGACATCGAGCAGCACGAGATCCGGGCGGCGGTCCTCGCGCAGGTTGCGGGAGAGGTGCTTGGCCCGCTCGACCGTGCGCACCTGGTAGCCCGCGAGCTTGAGGCGCAGTTGGCCGATCGCCACCTGATCGGGATCGTCCTCGACGAGGAGGATCAGGGTCTGGCTGGGCGGCTTGTCGAACGCCGGAAGGTTGGCGACGCGCTCGTCCGCGATGTACGAGCCGGAGCGGAGCAGCGTCGCGCCTGCGATGATGGCCGTCTTGGCGAGACGCCGGCTGTCCTCGTCGAGGAGCGCCGGCAGCCGCGGCGCTTTGCGGCCGGTGAAGGTGAAGTCCTCGAGTTTTTCCGCCGGCTTCGACTCGACCATCTCCTGGTCCTCGAGCTCCTTCAGCCAGTCGTCGATCATCTGGTTGGTGAAGCGGCGCAGGCGCCCGCGCAGCACGTCGATGTGTCCACCGGCGCTGATGAGCCGCAGGAGGCGGCGGTATTCGAGCGGGACGCTCGTATGGCCCTCGCTCGCCGAAGCGGCATCGGCTCCTGCCGGCGTGAGCGAGTAGACGAGCGCAGTCATGCCTGGGGGGCGGGCTGCTTGAGGACCCGGCCGATCACTTCGGCGAGCTGGTTCTTGCTGTAGGGCTTGGTGATGTAGCCGTCGGCGCCGAGCGCGAGCCCGTTGCGGATGTCGGCGAGCTCGGCCTTCACCGTGAGCAGCACGATCGGCAGTGTGGCGAATTCTGGACTGGCGCGCAATTGGGCGAGGATGTCGAAGCCGTTGCCGTCGGGCAGCATGACGTCGAGCAGCAGCAGATCGGGCCGCACTTCTTCGCGCAGGTACCGCGACAGCGCCTTCGCGCGGTCGACGCTGCGCACGCGATACCCGGCCATGGTGAGGCGCAGCTCCGCGAGCGCCGCCTGGTCCGGATCATCCTCCACGAGCAGGATCGTGGTGCGGGCAGGTGGCTTATCAAGTGGCGCCAGGTTGGCGATGCGCTCATCGGCGAGGAAGGAGCCGGAGCGGAGCAGCGTCGCGCCCGCAACGACGGTGGTCTTGGCGAGGCGCTTGCTGTCTTCGTCCAGCATCGGCGGCTGGAGCGGCACCGGGCGGCCGGTGAAGGTGAAGTCGTCGAGGTCGCCCGCCGGGCGAGAGGAGACCATCTTGAGCTCGGCGAGCTCGCTCAGCCATTCGTCGATCAGCCGGTCCGGGAAGCGGCGCAGACGGCCGCGCAGGACCTCGATGTGGCCTTCCAGCTCGATCAGGCTCAGAAGCCGCTTGTAGTCGTGCGGGAGCTTCGACTCGCCGTCCTTGGCCGACATCGCCTCCCGGCCGACACCGGTGAGGTAGTACACCACCGCCATGGCGGGGCATTCTCGGCGAACATTTGTCCGCTTGTCCAGTTAGATGCTGGCGCGCGAGGTACCCTTCATGCGTTCTATGTGCCTGCCCGGAAAATGGGGGGCGATCTCCTGCATGAAACGGTGCATTTGCTCCTTCACCAGGCTGTGGGGCTTGTTGCCGACGTTGAAGTAGAGGATCACTTCCTCGACACCCGATTTCTCGACCTTTTTCAGCGTATCGATGATCTTCTGCGGGCTGCCGAGAAGGATCGAGCGCTCGGACAAGTCCTCCTTCTTCATGTTTTTGAGGATGTCGACGATCTTCAGGAAGTACTGCATCGTCGGCGGCGCGTCCTCGGGCTTCTGCGGGAAGGCCTGGATCACGCAGTGGTTGAAGTAGTCCATCTGCGTCTGGCGCCCATAGTCCTCGGCCTTCGCGTCGTCCGCGATGAAGACGAAGTAGCTGCACATCGCGCGCCCCGGCTTCTTGCCCGCCTTGACGCACGCCTCGCGGTAGCTCTCCACCGCCTTGTCGAGCCCGCCGAACACCATGCCGGCCGCGAACGGCGCGTAGATGATGTTCAGGCCGCGCTTCGCAGCCATCTCGAGGCTCGTCTTCGAGAACGACGCCACGTAGAAAGGAAGCGGCTTCTGCACCGGCTTCGGCGTGATCGACATTTCCGGGATGTCGTAGAACTTGCCCTTGTGCGACCACTTGCCGGGCGAGTTCCACGCCTTGAGCAGGATGTCGATGCCCTCCTCGAAGATTTCGGCGGAGGCCATGAAATCAGCGCCGAAAGGCGCGTACTCCTTGCGGTCGTAGCCGCGCCCGGTGGCGAAATCGACGCGGCCGCCGGACAGGAGATCGAGCGTCGCCCAGCATTCGGCCACGTGCACCGGGTGATGCAGCGGCAGCACGCTGACCGCGGGCGCAAGGCGCACGTTCTTCGTCTGCGCGGCGATGTTGGCGAGCAGCAGGTCGGGACGCGAGTTGACGCCCAGCGAATCGAAGTGATGCTCGCCGATCCAGCACGAATGCATGCCGAGGCGGTCCGCCAGGATCGCCTGCTCGCGGATCTGCAGCACGAATTCGTTCGCAGAGCGCGGGTTGTTCGGGTAGTGGTTGTCGCTCAGGGTGAAATAACCGAATTCCATGGTGTAATTAGACCATCCCATGGTTCACCGTGTAACGCTGAAGCCCAGCGGCCATGCATACGAAGTGCCGGACGGGAAGACCGTCCTGCAGGCCGGGCTCGATGCGGGCCACATGCTTCCCTACAGCTGCCGCGCCGGTGTTTGCCGGACCTGCCGCGCCACGATCGCAGAGGGAAGCGTGGACTACGGCCTCGCGCACGAGACTTACCTGCCGCAGAGCGACCGCGAAAAAGGCTATGCGCTGCTTTGCCAGGCGAAGCCGCTCAGCGATCTCGTGGTCGAGGTGCGCGAGGTGCACGGCGTGCGGCCGCGCATCATCCCGTGCCGTGTCGAGCGCTTCGACAAGCCGGCGCCGGATGTTGCCGTCCTCGGCTTGCGCCTGCCGATGAACGAGCAGTTCCGCTTCCTCGCCGGCCAGTACATCGACATCCTGCTGAAGGACGGCAAGCGCCGCAGCTATTCGCTCGCGACCAAGCCGGATGCGAACGGCGTCACCGGGCTCGAAATCCATGTGCGACAGACGCCGGGCGGGCTCTTCACCGAGCACGTCTTCACCAAGCTGAAAGTCCGGGACCTGCTGCGCTTCGAGGGCCCGTTGGGCAGCTTCTATCTGCGCGAGGATTCGCGGAAGCCGATCATCCTCCTCGCGAGCGGCACCGGCTTCGCGCCGATCCGCTCGATCATCGAGTACGCGCTCGAGAAAGGCATCGAGCAGACGCGGCCGATGACGCTCTACTGGGGCTGCCGCGTGAAGAGCGACCTGTACCAGAGGGCGCTCGCCGAAAGCTGGCAACGGCCCGGCTTCAAGTTCGTGCCGGTGCTGTCCGACGAGCAATGGAGCGCTCGCACGGGCTTCGTGCACCGCGCGGTGATGCAGGATTTCCCCGATATGTCGGGCGTCCAGGTCTACGCGTGCGGCGCGCCGATCATGGTGGAGTCGGCGCGCAAGGACTTCAGCCTGAGCTGCCGCCTGCCTGCCGAGGAGTTCTACGCCGATTCATTCCTGACCGAGGCCGACAAGGCCACTGCCTAAGGGAAAACGAGGAGGAGAGTCATGCCCCAGACGCGAGAGATGATCCAGGACGGCATCGCCGACGCAAGAACGGAGAAGTCGATCGTCAAGCCCTACGTCATGTCGCACGGCACGATGGAGGTCTACAGCCTGAAGGAGTCGCGCAAGTTCTACGAGGAATTCCTCGGCCTGGAATGCGTGCGGCACGCAAGGCCCGCCATGGCCGTGCGCTGCGGCCTCAAGTTCCACATCGTCGCGGTGGAGGTGGGCGCCGCGGTGCATCCGCAGAACGTGCTCAATCACTGGGGCATGGACGTGGGCTCCAAGGAAGAGGTCGACCGGGCGCGCGAGAACGCGCTCAAGCACAAGGACAAGTACAAGATCCGCCAGGTGCTGCCGGTGGTGATGCAGCACGGCGTGTACTCGTTCTACCTCGAGGACCTCGACCACAACTGGTGGGAGATCCAGTATTACCCGGGCGTGCAGAACGAGGATTTCTTCGACTTCGGCGACCGCTTCTCGATGGACGACGGCGCGGAGCTCGGCGAGCTCAAGGAACTCGGCGTCAAGAACACCGCTTGACGGCGACGCGCGAAAGCCAGATCGACGCCGTGCTGCTCAAGCTGCCTGGCGTCAGCACGCGGAAGATCAAGGGTCTGCACGCCTATTTCGTGAGCGACCGGATGTTCGCGTGCATCAGCGGCAACGGCGTCGGGCTGCGCCTGCCGGCGACCGTGGCGCGGGAGCTGCATTTCTCCAGGAACGATGTCGTGCCGTTCCAGCCCGCAGGCCTTGGCGCCACGAAGGAATGGATCCAGATCGATCGCGCGAATCCGTCCGACTACGAGAAGGACCTGGAGCTTTTCCGGCAGTCGCTCGAATTCGTGAGGGGCGGCGGCAGATAGCGTGATGTCCCGCCGTGAAATGCTGCTCGCCGGCGCGGCGCTCGCCGCGAGCCGACTCGCCTGGTCGCAGACGACGAAGAAGACGTTGCGCATCGTCGTGCCGTTCCCGGCGGGCGGCGGCACCGATGCGCTGGCGCGCATCGTCGCCGAGAAGCTGAAGGACAACTACGCGCCCGCGGTCATCGTCGAGAACAAGGTCGGCGCCTCGGGGCGCACCGGCGTGGAGGCGGCGAAGAACGCCGAGCCGGACGGCACCACGCTCCTCTTCACGCCGGATTTCCTGATGACGGTCTACCCGCACAGCTTCAGGAAGCTCTCCTACGACCCGCTCGCCGACTTCATTCCGATCCAGCTCGTCGCGCGCTCCGGCCTCGCGCTTGCGGCCGGGCCGGCGCTGCCTCTCGAGGTGAAGACGGTGCGCCAGTATGTCGAATGGGTGCGCGGGAGTCCGGCGCGCTCGTACTACGCGACCACCGCCGCCGGCGGCACGCCGCATTTCGTCGGCGTGATGCTCGCGCGCGACGCGAAGGTCGAGCTTTCGCCGGTGCACTACAAAGGCGGCGCGCCGGCGTTGCAGGACCTGATCGGCGGCCAGATCCCCGTGAGCATCAATCCGATCAGCGAGCTCCTGCCCCATGCCGGCGCCAGGATCCGCGTGCTGGCGGTGACCGCACCGCAGCGTTCGCGCTACCTGCCCGACGTGCCGACGATGGCCGAGTCCGGGTTCCCCGACATCGTCATCAATCCCTGGCTGGGTTTTTTCGCCCCGGCGCGCACGCCGGCCGATGTCGTCAGGCGCCTGGCGAACGGCATCGCCGACGCCTGCGCGTTCGGCGACTCGCAGAGGAGCTTCATCAAGCTCGGCATGGAGCCGGTGGCGATGACGCCGGTCGGCTTCAAGGCCGTGCTGCGGGAAGACCTCGAGCGCTGGGGCCCGATCGTCAGGGCCTCCGGCTTCACGGCCGAAGACTAATTCCGGACTAATTCCGGACGACGTCCTTAATTCTGGAATCGCTGCTTGTGTCGACCGGCGTGGTCGCCCTCGCGGAGATGGGCGACAAGACGCAGCTGCTCGCGTTCCTCCTCGCGGCGCGCTTCAAGAAGCCGCTTCCGATCATCCTGGGCATCTTCGCGGCCACCGCGGTGAACCACGGCATCGCCGGGGCGCTGGGCGCGTGGATCACGAGCGAAGTCGACCCGCAAGTCATGCGCTGGGTGCTGGGACTTTCTTTCCTCGGCATGGCGCTCTGGACCCTGATCCCGGACGAGATCGAGAAGGACGAGGCGAAGGTGGCGCAGCGCTTCGGCATCTTCGGCGCCACGCTGGTCACCTTCTTTCTCGCGGAGATGGGCGACAAGACTCAGCTCGCCACCGTCGCCATGGCGGCCCACTATAAGACGCCGCTGCTCGTCGTCATCGGCACGACGCTGGGGATGCTGATCGCCGATGTCCCGGCGGTCTTCATAGGAGAAAGACTCGCGGCGCGAGTGCCGATGAAGCTCGTGCACGCGATTGCCGCGGCGATCTTTGCGCTACTTGGCGTCGCGACGCTGCTCGGCGCCGGCTCCGGGCTCGGCTTCTGACGGATGCGCGCGCACGTAGCGCGCGAGGTCATCGTCCAGCGTCGACCAGTCGATGCCGCGCGACGCCCGAGCGGCGAGCGCATGGAGCAGGCGGTTGCGGTGCCGGCAGAAGTTGGCGAGCGGCACCAGGCGATGCCCGGTCTCGATCTTCGGCGCATAGCCGGTCTGCCCGCTCTGGATGGCGGTGATGCCGCGCGATAGCGCGTAATCGACGGCGGCATCCCACAGCCTGAAATGCAGCTGCCACTCCCCCGGCCGCCGGTAGTCCATGCCGACGAACTTGTTGATGAGCTTCGGCGCGAGCTCGAAGCACAGCATGAACGCCACCATGTCGGCTGAGGTCTCTTCCCGCAGCGTAACGAACCGCGCGCACGGCACTTCGGCGATCCGGGCGAAGAACGCCCGGTTCAACCGCTCGAAGCGCGTGCTCGCGCGCTCATAGGTCTGCATGAAGAGCGCAAAGATCTCGTCCAGCACTGCCGGCTCCGGCCTTTGAAGCACCTCGGTGCGCGCCGAGAAGTGCGAGACGCTGCGGCGGATCTTCTTCAGCACGTTATGGCGGCGCGAGCCCTTGAGGCTCGCGAGATAGGCGGCCTTGTCGGCGCCAAGCTCGACGATCGTGCCGGGGAAGCTCGCCACCCGGAACGTCCCCGGCGGTTGCGGCGCCTTGGACGGCTGGTCCTTCCAGACGACGAGCGGCGCATCCAGTTCCTGTGCTTTGGCGAGCAGGGCATCCTGCAGCGCGCTGAGCGCGGCCTTGCGGTCGACGTCGGGTAGCAGCCCGATCGTCCCTTCATCGGCGCAAGGCGAGCCGACAAAGAGCGTCTTTGGATGCGCCAGCCGCCCGAGGAGCGGCAGCAGCGGCTTGAGCGCATCCGGCGCCACCAGCGACACCGGAAAATTCATGGTGAACGCAGGCGCGATGCCTGCCGGCGTTCCGTCCGCGCTGATCACTGCATATAGGAAGCTGAACTGGTCGTCGAGCTGCGAGCGCTCCAGGGTCTCGTACCACCAGCGGCCTTCGAGCGGCGGCGGGAAGCACGCTTCCCACAGCGCGGCGTCGATGTCGGACGCCGCGCGCGCGAAAGAAACCGAGAACATCAGGCCTGGAGGGCGAGGAGGGCGACGCCGAGGGTGATCAGGACCACGCCGGTCCAGCGCGCGCCGGTGACGGGCTCGGCCAGGAATCTTTGCGAGAGAAGCGCCACCACGACGAAGCCGATGCTGCCGATGGGAAACGCCGTGCTCACCTCGACGAAGCGCAAGGCGCCGGTGTAGATCAGCGCCTGCACGATGAAGAGGGCCACGCCGCCCGCGACCCACCGCTGCTTGCGCGCGGCGACGAGCGCCGATTTCTTGAAGAACGTCTGCGACACGCCCTCGATGATCGAGGCGAGGATGACGAGCGCTACGCCGACGATCGCTTCAGCGGGCATGGCTGTGATGAGGCCCGCGGCTGATGAACCAGACGCCCGCGATGATTAGAACGATCCCCGCGACCTTGAGCGGATCCAGGTCTTCGCCGAGCCAGATGACCGAGAAGCCGAGCACGGTGATGTAGCTGAGCGAGGTGATCGGCTGCGAGTAGGAGAGATCCGACATCTCGAGCACGCGCAGCCAGTTGATGAGCTGCGCGATGAAGATCACCACGACGAGCCCGACCACCAGCGGCTCGAAGTCCGTCGCGGCGAGCTTCCACAGAAGCTGCACGATCGTATCGAGCGCGATCGCGAGCCCGAGCCGGAAGGCGAGCGCCGCGGAGATGGCTGGCGGAGTTACGACTTCGCGCGTGTCACGACCTGGTCCAGCAAGGCGATACCCAGGTCGATCTCCGCGGTCGTGATCTCGAGCGACGGCGCGAGCGTGATCACGTTCTTGTAGTAGCCGCCGATGTCGAGGATGAGGCCCAGCGTGCGTCCGCCGGCCGCAAGGCCGCCCTCGAGGCCGATCTGGAACATGCGATCGGCGAGGCGCCGGCTCGCGGTGAAGCCGTCGGCTTCGCACATCTCCATGCGCAGCGCGAGGCCGAGGCCGTCGACTTCGCCGATCTCGGGGTGCTTGGCCTTCAGCTCACGCAGTCTTGCGAGGAAGTAGGCCCCCTTCTGCATGACGCTCGCTTCGTAGCCCGGATGCTCGAGGATGCGCATCACGGCGAGGCCGGTGGCGGTGCCGAGGCTGTTGGAAGAGAACGTGGAATGCGTCGAGCCGGGGCCGAACACGCTCGGCTTGATCAGGTCCTCGCGCGCCCAGATGCCCGAGAGCGCGTTCAGGCCGTTGGTGAGCGCCTTGCCGAAGACGATGATGTCGGGCTGGATCTCGAAGTGCTCCATCGCCCACATCTTTCCGGTGCGGCGGAAGCCCATCTGGATCTCGTCGTCGACGATGAGGATGCCGTGCTGCCTGCAGATCGCGGCCATCCGCTTGAAGTAGTTCTTCGGCGGGATGACGTACCCGCCGGTGCCCTGGATCGCCTCGACGAAGAGCGCGCCGAACTCGGCACGGCCGGTCTTCGGGTTCCAGGTGCCGGTGTACTCGTGCTCGAAGCGCGCCTCGAAATCGGCGACGAGCTCGTCCTCGGTCTTCTGCGCGTCGCCGCGATGCTTGGAGCGGAAGGGATAAGGATAGGGAATGAACTCCGCGCGGTCGGCGAATTCGCCGAAGGCCTCGCGATACCGGTATGAGGAGGTGATGGCGGAGGCGCCGAGCGTGCGGCCGTGGTAGCCGCCCTGGAAGGCGAGCATGCGGCTCCGACCGGTCGCTTTCCGCACGAGCTTGAGCGCATCCTCGATCGCCTGCGAGCCGCCGACGTTGAACTGCACGCGGCCCTTGAGGCCGAAGCCGCGCTCGATGCTCTCGCACACCATCTCGGCGAGCTCGATCTTTTCCCGGTGCAGGTACTGGCAGGCAAGCTGCGGCAGCTTGTCGATCTGCGCCTTCAGGGCATTGTTCACGGCCTTGTTGGCGTAGCCGAGGTTTACGGCCGAGTACCACATCTGCAGGTCGAGGTACTCGCGGCCCTGTAAATCGTACAAATAGCTGCCTTCGCATCGCTCGAAGATCTTGGGATGCTCGGCATAGTGCACAGTGTCCCCGTAGGAACAATGCCGCGCTTCTTTTGCAAGCAGCTCTTGCTCGTCGCTGCCCGCCGTAGCTTTCAACTTAGTAAGCACGTTCGATATGTTGAATGTTAAGATCCTGCGAGGGTATCACGCAGGTTCTGAAGAAAGCGTCCGTAGAGGCGCTTCATTCAAATTGCTTCTTTCGGACAATTAAGAACGCATGACCATCGAGTGGGCGCGGCTCAAGCAGCAGACCGCGGTTGAGCAGGTCGATCGCGGCATTTATTTGCGCGGCGAAGGCCGTTGCCGCGTGATGCTGCTGCACGGCCTCACCGGCACGCCCGCCGAGCTCGGCTACATCGCGCACTTCCTGCGCAGCCGCGCGCGCTTCCACGTGAGCGTTCCGCGGCTCGCCAATCACGGCCAGCCGATGAGCGTGCTCGCGCGCACCAAGGGGTCCGAGATCTACGAATCGGCCCGCCAGGCGTTTCTCGAGGCGAGCCGCACGGCGAAGGCGGAAGGGTTACCGCTCGTGATCGGCGGCCTTTCGCTCGGCGCCAACCTCTCGCTCATGCTCGCCGCGGAATTCCCGGGCGAAGTGGCCGGCGTCGCTTGCCTCGCGCCGACGCTTTTCTACGATGGCTGGAGCGTGCCCTGGTATCACCGCTTGCTGCCGCTCGTCGACTACACGCCGCTCAAGTACTTCACATTCTTCCGCGAGAGCCATCCCTATGGCCTCAAGGACGAGGATCTGCGCGCGAAGATCGCCGAGCATTACGCAAGCGTCGACCTGCACGACTCGAGCAGCGCCGCGAAGTCCGGCTACGCGCACTTTCCGGTGCGGCTGTTCTGCGAAATGGGTCGCATTATCAAGAAATGCAAGGAGACGTTGCCGCGGGTCGTCTCGCCTGTGCTGGTCGTGCAGGCGGAGAACGACGACATGACGAGCCCGCGCAATGCAAAGTTCATTCTCGAGCGCGTGCGCTCCGAGCGGCGGGAGCTCTTGCTGCTCAAGGATTCCTACCACCTCGTCTCCGCCGATCGAGAGCGCTCGCGCGTGGCGGAGCGCCTGCAGAAATTTTGCGGCTCGCTCGCCCAAGGGGAGGCAGCGCATGCGCAAGCTCGCGCCGCATAAGCCGGTCCTTTTCTTCGACTTCGACAACACCCTCACCCAGGGCGACCTGCTGGATGAGCTGATCGAGCGCTATTCGCCGAACGAAGAGTGGCGCGACTGGGAGCACGCCTGGGCCGAGGGCAAGCTGCCGGCGCGCGAATGCCTGCGCCTGCAGATCGAGAACATGCGCGTCAGCCAGGCGGAGCTTTTCGACTATCTCTCGCGCGTGCGCATCGACCCGGCATTCGTCGACATCGTCGGCTGGGCCCGCGCGCATCATGTGCTGGTGAGCATCGTGAGCGATAGCTTCCAGCCGCTCATCAGCCACGTCCTGAAGTCGAACGGCGTCGAGGGTGACATCCCGATCCTCGCCAACGAAGTGACCTTCGCCGCAGACAACCGGCTGGTACCGAACTTCCCGCACTACGATCCGGCGTGCGTGCGCTCTGCCAACGCAAAGGCGCGGCATCTCGAGCCGTACCGCATGGCGAAGATCATCTTTGCCGGCGACGGCCACTCGGACCTCGACGCGGCGCTTGCCGCGGATGTGGTCTTCGCCAAGGC
>DASQGW010000012.1:0-70848 GCA_035632415.1 Burkholderiales bacterium
CCTTGCAGCTCGGCCACGGCCTTGGTGGTCGCAGCAAACAGCGAATCGGCGGACTTGCGGTAGTGGGCGATCAGATGCGCGACGACCTCGGTGTCGGTGTCGGAGGCGAACTCATAACCGGCCTTCTTGAGACGCTCGCGAATCGACTCGTAGTTTTCGACGATGCCGTTGTGGACCAGTGCCAAATCGCCTGAGATGTGCGGATGGGCATTGCGTTCCGTCGGCGCGCCGTGCGTCGCCCACCGCGTGTGCGCGATGCCGATCGGGCCTGCCACGCGCTGCGCTTTCGCCTGTGAAGCGAGCTCGGCCACGCGCCCGGCCGCGCGTACGCGCTTCAGCTTTCCGCCTTCGACGATCGCGATGCCCGCCGAGTCATAGCCGCGGTACTCCAGGCGCCGCAGGCCTTCGACCAGAATCGGAACGATGTCGCGCCGCGCAGCGGCGCCGACGATGCCGCACATGCGTCAGCCTTTCTCTTTCCTCTTCGGCGGCTTCCAGGATGGGATCGAGACCTGGCGGCCGCGTGCCACGGTAAGCTGGCCCGCGGGCGTGTCCTTGGTGATGGTCGAGCCCGCGCCGATGTAGGAGCCGCGGGCGATGCGCACCGGCGCGACGAGCGTCGTGTCCGAGCCGATAAAGCAGTCGTCCTCGATCACGGTCCGGTTCTTCGAGACGCCGTCGTAATTGCAGGTGATGGTGCCTGCGCCGACGTTGACGCGCGCACCGACCTCCGAGTCGCCAACGTAGCTCAGGTGATTGACCTTCGAGTGCGCGGCGAGGCGGCTTGCCTTCACCTCGACGAAATTGCCGACGTGCACTTCCTCGGCGAGCGTTGAGCCGGGACGCAGGCGAGCGTAGGGTCCGAGACGGCAGCGCGCGCCCACCTCCGAGTCATCGAGGTGGCTGAAGGGCAGCACCTCGGTGCCGGCGCCAAGCGTCACGTTGCGCAGCACGCAATTAGGGCCGATGCGCACGCCGTCGCCGAGCCGCACGCGGCCCTCGAACACGCAATTCACGTCGATCGCGACGTCCCGGCCGCAGTCGAGCTGGCCGCGCACGTCGATGCGCGCCGGATCAGCGAGGCTCACGCCATGATCCATCAAGCGTTTCGCTTCGCGGCGCTGGAACTCGCGCTCCAGCGCCGCAAGCTCGCTCTTGGAATTCACGCCGGTGACCTCGATCGCATCGTCGATCTTCACGGCGGTGACGCGCACGCCGTCCTTCACCGCCAGCGTGACAATATCGGTGAGGTAGTACTCCTTCTGCGCGTTGCGATTGCCGATGCTTCCGAGCCAGCCGGCGAGGTGCTTGCCGCTCGCCGCCATGAAGCCGGCGTTGATTTCGCGAATGGCGCGCTGCGCGCTCGTCGCATCTTTCTCCTCGACAATGCGCTCTACGCTGCCATCGGCGCCTCGCACAATGCGGCCATATCCCTTCGGATCTGCAACTTCGGTGGTCATGACCGCGAGCCCGTTGCCGGCTGCCTCGACGAGGCGCTTGAGGCTCTCCGGCTTCACGAGCGGCACGTCGCCGTAAAGGATGACGATCTCGCCTTTGCCATTCGCGTGCTTCATCGCCTGCTGCACGGCGTGCCCGGTGCCGAGCTGCTCGGCTTGCAGCACCCACTCGACCGCACTGCCTGCAAACGCGGCCCGAACTTTGTCGGCGCCGTGACCATGCACGACGAGCGTCTTCTTCGGCTCGAGCGCGCGCGCCGTATCGAGGACGTGCGCGAGCAGCGGCCGGCCACCGATCGGATGCAGCACTTTGGGCAAGTCGGACCGCATGCGCTTGCCCTGACCTGCGGCAAGCACTATGACCTCGAGGGGCATCGCAGCATTTTAGCTAATATGGATCGCGATGCTGACCGAGGAACTGGCTGGCAAGCTTGCCCGTGTCGCGCTTGCCAATATCCGGCGCGAGTATCCGCGCCACATCCAGCACCTGATGAGCACTTCCGACGAGGAGCTGCGCGAGCGGGTACTGCATCCCGCCTTCTATGGCAGCTACGACTGGCATTCGGCCGTGCATATGCACTGGCTGCTCATGCGCGTGCTGCGCCTCTACCCGGTATCTCGCGTCGCGCCCGACATCGCGGACGCGTTGGATGCGCAGCTCACGCCGGAGGCGATCGCCAAGGAGCTCGAATACTTCAAGGGCAGCGCAGGCCGCACCTTCGAGCGCCCGTACGGGTGGGCATGGCTGCTCGAGCTGCAGGCGGAGGCCCTGGCTGCCAGGACGCGCTGGTCGCGCGCCCTTGCTCCGCTCGCCACCGAATTGGCTCAGCGCTTCGCCCGCTATGTCGCCGCATCGCCCTACCCGATTCGTGCCGGTGCGCATGGCAATACCGCGTTCGCCTGCGTACTCGCGCTGGATTACGCATGCACCGCAGGCGATACGGCGCTCGAATTCGAGATCCGGAAGAGCGCTCGGCGCTGGTACGAGCGAGATCGCGACGCGCCGATCGGCTACGAGCCTTCGCTCGACGATTTCCTGTCGCCCGGCCTGAGCGAAGCGCTCCTCATGTCGAAGGTCCTCGAGGCGGGTGAATTCCAGCGCTGGCTGCAAAGCTTTGCACCTGTGGGTTTCGGCGCGCTCGCCGAACCTCCGACCGTGCTGGATCACGCCGATCCGAAGCAGAGCCACCTGGACGGGCTATGCCTTACGCGTGCGTGGTGCCTTGCGCGCCTGGGCGATGCCGCAAGCGCCGAGCGCCTGGTGAATGCCACGCTGCCACACGTCGTCGAGGGCGACTATGCCGGCACGCACTGGCTTGCTTCGTTTGCCGCGCTCGCGCTCGGCGAGCGGCCTTAGCGAGGAAGTTCTGAAAACCCCATGAGGAATTCGTCGACCGCGCGCGCGCATTGCCGTCCCTCGCGGATCGCCCAGACGACGAGCGATTGGCCGCGGCGCATGTCGCCGGCCGCAAACACCTTCGGTACCGACGTCACGTAGGCTTTCGGCCCATCGGTGTCGGCCTTGGCGTTGCCGCGCGCGTCCTTGTGCACGCCGAGCTCGTCGAGCAGCGACTGCAACGGCGAGACGAAGCCCATGGCGAGCAGCACGAGGTCGGCTGGCAGATCGAATTCGCTGCCGGGAACCTCGACCGGCTTGCCGTCCTTCCATTCGAGGCGCACCGCCTTCAGCGCCTTCACCTTGCCCTGCTCGCCGACGAACTGCTTGGTCGCGATCGACCAGTCGCGCTGCACGCCCTCCTCATGCGATGAAGAAGTGCGCAGGCGCGTTGGCCAGTACGGCCAAACGGGATTTCTCTCGACATCAGGCGGCATCGGCAGAAGCTCGAACTGCGTGACCGATTTCGCGCCGTGGCGGTTCGAGGTGCCCACGCAGTCGGAGCCCGTGTCGCCACCGCCGATGATGACGACGTGCTTCCCGCTCGCCCGGAGGTCCGCGACCTGCATGTCGCCCGCGACACGCTTGTTCTGAAGCGGCAGGAATTCCATGGCGAAGTGCACGCCGGCGAGCTCGCGCCCCGGAATCGGCAGATCGCGCGGCTGCTCGGCGCCGCCCGCCAGGACAATGGCATCGAACTGGTTCTTGAGGCTCTCGGCGGAAATGTTCTCGCGCGCATCGCTGCCGACGCCCTTGGGCAGCGCCGCACTACCCACGTACACGCCGGCGCGGAACTTCACGCCTTCGGCGCGAAGCTGGTCGAGCCGCCGGTCGATGACGCCTTTGTCGAGCTTGAAATCGGGAATGCCATAGCGGAGCAGCCCGCCGATGCGATCGCTCTTCTCGAAGACGGTGACGTCGTGACCGGCACGCGCGAGCTGCTGCGCGCATGCGAGCCCTGCCGGGCCCGAGCCTATGACCGCGACGCGACGCCCGGTCGGATGCGCCGCGCGCTGCGGGCGCACCCAGCCTTCTTCCCACGCCTTGTCGGCGATGGCGTGCTCGATCGACTTGATGCCGACCGCATCGTTGTTGATGCGCAGCACGCACGCTTCCTCGCAGGGCGCCGGACAGATGCGGCCGGTGAACTCCGGGAAGTTGTTTGTCGAGTGCAGCACCTCGATCGCGCCCTTCCAGTCCTGCCGATAGACGAGGTCGTTCCAGTCCGGAATGATGTTGTTGACCGGGCAGCCGCTCTGGCAGAAGGGGATCCCGCAGTCCATGCAGCGCGCGCCCTGCACGCCCGCCGCATCGTCCGCGAGCCGGACGTAAAACTCCTTGTAATGTTTCTTCCGCGCCTCAGCCGCTTCGTGCGGCTCCTCGAGCCGCTCGTGCTCGAGGAATCCGGTGATCTTGCCCATCTATGCGGCGGCTTTCTTATGCGCAGCAAGCTCGCCGAGCGCGCGGCGGTATTCCCTCGGAAAGACCTTCACGAACCTGCCGCGGTATTGCGTCCAGTTCTGAAGGATCTCCGACGCCCGCTTCGACCCGGTGTAGCGCGCATGGTTCTCGAGAAGGCGCCGCACGATGGCTTCATCCGCTTCGCCGTGATGCCAGAACTCGCGCGCGAGCTTTGCATGCTGTTCCGACTCTGCCGTCAGCGGCTCGAGCTCGACCATCGCAGTGTTGCAGCGCTTGGCGAAATCGCCGTCGGCATCGAGCACATAGGCGATGCCGCCCGACATGCCGGCGGCGAAGTTTCGCCCGGTGGTACCCAGCACGACAACGGCGCCCCCGGTCATGTATTCGCAGCCGTGATCGCCCACGCCCTCGACGACCGCCGAGGCACCCGAATTGCGCACGGCGAAGCGCTCGCCGGCCACGCCGCGGAAATAAGCTTCGCCGGCGATGGCGCCGTAAAGCACGACGTTTCCGGTGATGATGTTCTCGGCCGGGTCGCCGCGGAACTTGGGTGAAGGCTGGACCGAGATGCGACCGCCGGAAAGGCCTTTGCCGCAGTAGTCGTTGGTGTCGCCGACGAGATCAAGCGTCACGCCGCGAGCGAGGAATGCGCCGAAGCTCTGTCCGGCCGAGCCCGCGAGGCGCACGTGGATCGTGTCGTCCGGCAGGCCTTCGTGTCCGTAGCGCTTGGCGATGTGCCACGAGAGCATCGTGCCGGCCGTGCGATTGATGTTGCGGATCGGCATCTCGATCGTCACCTTCTCGCGCCGCTCGAGGGCCGCCTGCGCCAGCTCGATAAGCCGGTTATCGAGCGCCTTCTGCAGGCCGTGATCCTGCGGCTCGCAATGCAGGCGCGCCACGTCCTCGGGCATCTTGGGCATCGTGAAGACCTTGGTGAAGTCGAGGCCCCTCGCCTTCCAGTGCTCGATGCCGTGGCGCATGTCGAGGAGCTCGGTGCGGCCAATGAGCTCGTCGAGCTTGCGCACGCCAAGGCGCGCCATCAGCTCGCGCGCCTCTTCGGCGACGAAAA
The DNA here is from genome assembly GCA_035632415.1 of Burkholderiales bacterium. Classification (GTDB taxonomy): domain Bacteria; phylum Pseudomonadota; class Gammaproteobacteria; order Burkholderiales; family SG8-39; genus SCGC-AG-212-J23. The sequence goes on from DASQGW010000012.1 coordinate 5,345, forward strand.
AGAAATAGTTGACCACGTGCTCGGGCTTGCCTTCGAACTTGCGCCGCAACACCGGGTCCTGCGTGGCCACTCCGACCGGGCACGTGTTCAGATGGCATTTGCGCATCATGATGCAGCCTTCGACGACAAGCGGCGCCGTGGCGAAGCCGAACTCGTCGGCGCCGAGCATCGCGCCGATGATGACATCGCGCCCGGTCTTCATCTGGCCGTCGACCTGGACAGCGATCCTGCCTCGCAATCTATTGAGCACCAACGTCTGCTGCGTCTCCGCGAGGCCCAGTTCCCACGGCGTGCCTGCGTGCTTGATCGACGACCACGGGCTCGCTCCCGTGCCGCCGTCGTGGCCCGCGATCGTCACATGATCGGATTTGCCCTTGGCGACGCCTGCCGCAATGGTGCCGACGCCGACCTCCGAGACGAGCTTGACGGAGATCAGCGCCTCGGGATTGCTGTTCTTCAGGTCGTGGATGAGCTGGGCCAGGTCCTCGATCGAGTAGATGTCGTGGTGCGGCGGCGGCGAGATGAGCTCGACGCCCGGTGTCGCATAGCGCAGCTCGGCGATGTATTCCGACACCTTGCGGCCGGGAAGCTGGCCACCTTCGCCCGGCTTCGCGCCCTGGGCGATCTTGATCTGAAGCATCTCGGCACTCGCCAGGTACTCGGCCGTGACGCCGAAGCGGCCTGAGGCCACCTGCTTGATCTTCGACTTCAGGGAATCGCCTTCGCGCAGCGGCAGGTCGACCTCGACGCGCCCTTTGCCCAGCCTGCTTTGCAAGGATTCGCCGGCCTTGACGAGCGCGTAGCGCCGCCGGTCCTCGCCGCCTTCGCCGGTGTTCGAGCGGCCGCCGATGCGGTTCATGGCGATGGCGAGCGTGGTGTGCGCCTCGGTCGAGATCGAGCCGAGCGACATGGCGCCGGTCGAGAAGCGCTTGACGATCTCGGCGGCGGGCTCCACTTCCTCGATCGGAACGGGTTTTCCAAACCGGAATTCGAACAGCCCGCGGAACGTCATGTGCCGCCGCGACTGGTCATTGATCAGCGCGGCGTACTCCTTGTACGTCTGGTAGGAGTTAGAACGCGACGCGTGCTGCAGCTTCGCAATCGCGTCCGGCGTCCAGGTGTGGTCCTCGCCGCGCACCCGCCAGGCGTATTCGCCGCCCGCCTCGAGCATCGTCGCGAGCACGGGATCGCGCTCGTCGAACGCGGCGCGATGCACGCGCAGCGTTTCCTCGGCCGCCTGGAAGACGTCGATGCCTTCGATGTTCGACGCCGTGCCGGTGAAGTATTTGTCGACGAGCGATTTCGCGAGCCCGACTGCCTCGAATTGCTGCGAGCCGGTATAGGACATGTAGGTCGAGATGCCCATCTTGGACATCACCTTCTTCAGGCCCTTGCCGATCGCCTTGACGTAGTTCTTGATCGCCTTAGCGCCCGGACTGAAGGCGAGCACAGTCTCGAGCGCGAGGTAAGGATGCACGGCCTCGGCGCCATAGGCACCCAGCAATGCGAAGTGGTGCACCTCGCGCGCGCTGCCAGTCTCGACCACGAGGCCGGTGCTGGTGCGCAGGCCCTTGCCGACGAGATGCTGGTGGATCGCCGACAGCGCGAGCAGCGCGGGAATAGCGACGCGCTCGCGATCGACCAGGCGATCGGAGATGACGATGATCGAGTAGCCCGAGCGCACTGCATCTTCGGCCTGCGCAGCGAGCGAGGCGAGGCGCGCTTCGACCGCATCCTTGCCCCAGGCGACCGGGTAGGTGATGTCGAGCTCGCAGGACTTGAACTTGCCGCCGGTGTAGCGCTCGATGTGGCGGATCTTCTCCATCTCGAAGAAGTCGATCACCGGCTGCGAGACTTCGAGGCGCAGCGGCGGGTTGAGCTCGTCGATGCCGAGCAGGTTCGGCTTCGGGCCGATGAATGAGACGAGCGACATCACGAGATCCTCGCGGATCGGGTCGATCGCCGGGTTCGTCACCTGCGCGAAGAGCTGCTTGAAGTAGTGGTAGAGCGTCTTGTTCTTGTTCGACAGCACCGCGAGCGGCGAGTCGTTGCCCATCGAGCCGATCGGCTCTTCCCCGCTCGAGGTCATCGGCTGCAGGATGAACTTCAGGTCCTCCTGCGTGTAGCCGAAGGCCTGCTGGCGGTCGAGCAGGGGCACTTTCGAGCGCAGCGGGGCGGTCTTTTCCGTCTCGACGTCGTCCAGCTTCACTCGGATGCGCTCGATCCACTCGGCATAGGGCTTGGCGCTCGCGAGCGAGTCCTTCAGTTCCTTGTCGTCGACGATGCGGCCCTTCTCCAGGTCGACGAGGAACATCTTGCCGGGCTGCAGGCGCCATTTCTTGACGATGCGTTCCTCCGGCACGGGCAGGCAGCCGCACTCGGAGCCCATGATGACGAGGTCGTCGTCGGTGACGATGTAGCGCGAGGGCCGCAGGCCGTTCCGATCGAGCGTGGCGCCGATCTGGCGGCCATCGGTGAAGGCGATCGATGCCGGCCCGTCCCAAGGCTCCATCATCGCGGCGTGGTATTCGTAGAACGCGCGCCGCTGCGGATCCATCAGGGTGTGGTTTTCCCATGCCTCCGGGATCATCATCATCATCGCGTGGGCGACCGAATAGCCGCCCATCACGAGGAGCTCGAGTGCGTTGTCGAACGAGGCCGAGTCCGATTGCCCGTCGTAGATGAGCGGCCAGATCTTGTCGAGATCGCGCCCGAGGATCGGCGAGGAGATCGCGCCCTGCCGCGCGCGGATCCAGTTGACATTGCCGCGCAGCGTGTTGATCTCGCCGTTATGGCAGATCAGGCGGAAAGGATGCGCGAGGTCCCACGAAGGAAACGTGTTCGTCGAGAACCGCTGGTGCACCATCGCGATCGCCGATTCCACGCGCGCGTCTTTCAGATCCAGGTAGTACTCGCCGACCTGGTTCGCGAGCAGCATGCCCTTGTAGCAGACCGTGCGCGCCGACATCGATGGCACGTAGAACTGCTTGGCATGCTTCAGCTTGAGCGCCTGGATGGCGTGGCCGGAGCTCTTGCGGATGATGTAGAGCTTGCGCTCGAGCGCGTCGGTCACAGTCACGCGGCGACCGCGCCCGATGAACACCTGCCGGATCACCGGCTCGAGCTGGATCGCGGGCTGCGCGAGATCCGAGTTGTCGACCGGCACGTCGCGCCAGCCAAGGAGGATCTGCCCCTCGTCCTTGATGGCGCGCTCGATCTCGTACTCGCACGCGATGCGCGAGGCGGGATCGCGCGGCAGGAAGACCATTCCGACGCCGTATTGCCCCGGCGGCGGGAGCTTTACGCCCTGCTTCGCCATCTCCTCGCGGAAAAAGCGATCCGGAATCTGGATGAGAAGCCCCGCACCGTCGGAAAGCTTGGGATCCCAGCCCACCGCGCCGCGATGGGTGAGGTTGCGCAGCACCGTGAGGCCCTGCTCGACGATCGTGTGCGACTTCCTTCCTTTGATGTTCGCGACGAAGCCGACGCCGCAGGCGTCGTGCTCGTTCTCGGGGTGGTATAGACCTTGGGGCTCTAGGCCCATGCCGCTCTGCACAAAAAAGTAAGGGTCGGTCTTCGAATATACCTACGCACCCCGGGGGGTACAAGTCCTATTGCGGCGCAGCAGCGGCGCTTGCGGCGATCGTCTCGTCGACAAACCGCTGGTCAACAGCGCTCTCGAGCTTGGCATGGCCCAATCCATGGAGCAGCACAAAGCGCACCCGAGCGCCCGCCGCCTTCTTGTCCACGGACATGAGATCGCGCCAGCGCTCCGGCGCAAGGCGCGGCGCGTGTGTCGGCAAGCGAGCGCGCTTGATGAGCGCCTCGATGCGCGCTGCGTCCGCTTTCGCCAGGTACCCCGCGCGCTCGGACAGCCCACTCGCCATCACCATGCCCGCCGCCACGGCTTCGCCGTGCAGCCAAGGACCGAAGCCGGTCGCCGTTTCGATGGCGTGGCCGAACGTGTGCCCGAAGTTGAGCACGGCCCGTACGCCCGACTCCCGCTCGTCCTGCGCCACGATCGCTGCCTTGAGCTCGCAAGAGCGCCGGACGGCGTACGCGAGCGCATCGCGGTCGCGGGTCAAGAGCCTGTCGACGTTCTGCTCCAGCCAGCCGAAGAATGGCGCGTCCAGCGCGGCGCCATGCTTGATCACTTCGGCGAGCCCGGCACGCAGCTCGCGATCGGGCAGGGTGTCGAGAGTAGCGAGGTCGGCGATGACGGCGAGCGGCTGGTGGAACGCGCCGATCATGTTCTTGCCGCGCGCGTGGTTGATTGCCGTCTTGCCGCCGACCGATGAGTCGACTTGGGCGAGCAGCGTCGTCGGCACCTGGAGGAACGGCACGCCGCGCTGATAGGTCGCGGCCGCAAAGCCTGCCAGGTCGCCGACCACCCCGCCGCCGAGCGCAACGACGAGGCCGTCGCGCCCCACGCGCGCTGCGAGCAGCTCGTCGAACACGCGATCCAGACTGGACCAGTTCTTTGCCTGCTCGCCATCGCTCACTACGACGGGGGTGACTCGTGCGCCAAGCTTCTCGAGCGTATTGCGTACCCGCGCGAGGTAAAGCGGCGCGACGACCTCGTTGGTGATGATTGCAGCGCTGCCGCGCAAGTGCGGCGCATAGAGTTCCTGCCGTTCGAGCAGACCCGCACCGATATGGATCGGGTACGAGCGGTCGGCCGAAGCAGCCAATAGGTCTACGCGGAGGCTTTCCATCGGACGGCCAGCTGATCGAGGATGCCACGTGCGAGCGCCTGCACGCTCTGGTGACCCGTATCGACGACAAGGTCCGCCACCTCGCGGTACAAAGGGTCGCGCACGATGAAGAGCTCCCGCAGTCGCGTGAGCGGATCGCCGGTCGCCAGCAAAGGGCGATCGCGGTCGTGCTTGACCCGCTCATAGAGCGCCTCGGGTTTCGCGCAAAGGTAGACCACCGTGCCGTGGGCGGCGAGCCGGCGCCGGTTGGCGGGGTCGAGCACGGCTCCGCCGCCGGTCGCGAGCACGACATTCTGCAGCGCCGTGAGCTCCTTCAGGGCCTGCGTCTCGCGCGCGCGAAAGCCGGCCTCGCCCTCGATGTCGAAGATGAGCGGCACGGCTACCCCGCAGCGACGCTCGATCTCGTGGTCGCAGTCGATGAAGCGCAGCTTCAGCCGCCGCGCGAGCAAGCGGCCGACAGTGGTCTTGCCGGCGCCCATCATGCCCACCAGGTACAAGTTGCCGCGGCGCTTCATCAGGGCATTGTAGGAACAAAAACGGCCGGGAGGTCCCGGCCGCAGTGGCGAAGCAGGCGTATCGGAGTCGTTATCGGATCGTGAGGCGCTCGTTCACGATGCGCGGCGTGATGAAGACGAGGAGCTCTGTCTTGCCGGTCGATACCGACGAGTTCTTGAACATCCACCCGACGAGCGGCAGGTCGCCGAGCAGCGGCACCTTGGTGATGTCGGTGCGGTCGGTCTGCTCGTAGATGCCACCGATCACGACCGTGCCGCCGTTTTCGACGAGTACCTCGGTCTTGACGTGTTTGGTGTTGATTGCCACGCCGCCGGGTGTCTGCGCGCCGGGGGCGTCCTTGTTGACGTCGAGCGACATGGAGATGTTGCCGTCGGGCGTGATCTGCGGCTTCACCTTCAGCGCAAGGTTCGCCTTGCGGAACGAGACCGCCGTCGCGCCCGACGAGGTCGCGGACTGGTAAGGGAGCTCCGTGCCCTGCTCGATCAGCGCTTCGACCTGGTCGGCCGTCAATACGCGCGGGCTCGAGATGATCTTGCCCTTGCCATCCGCCTCCAGGGCTGAGAGCTCGAGGAACAGGAACCGTTGCATGGTCCGGCTAAAGATCGAGAGTGACAGCGTGCCGGCCGGGAAGCCGTTCAGGCCGTTGGCCGGAAGCTGCACGAACTGCGTGTCCGGGATGAAGCTCCCGCCGGTTATGGCCGCCTGACGCGTCTGCTCGCCGGAACCGAGATAGTTGCCGCTCACCAGCGCCATATTGCCCCCGGGCAGGGAGAAGCCCGGGGTGCCGCCGTTGAGGCCCTTGTTGTCGAGGTAGCCGAGCTTCACGCCGAGGTTGCGGCTGAAAGTCTCGTCCGCCTCGACGATACGCGCCTCGATCATCACCTGGCGCACGGCGACGTCGATCTTGGCGAGGAGCTTCCGCACTTCTTCCAAGCGGCTGGGCGTGTCCTGCACGAAGAGCGTATTGGTGCGCGCGTCGACGACTGCACTGCCGCGCTTCGAGAGAATTCGCTGCGTCGGATCGGAAAGCAGCTTCTGCACGTCCGCCGCCTTCTGGTAGCTCATCGAGAAGGTCTCGGTGCGCGTCTGCTCGAGGTCCGAGATCTGCTGCTGCGCCTCGAGCGCAAGCTTCTCGCGGGTGGCGAGCTCGTCGCGCGGCGCGATCCAGATCACGTTGCCGCTGCGCCGGCTGTCGAGGCCGCGCGTCTGCAAGATGATGTCGAGCGCCTGATCCCACGGTACGTCCTTGAGCCGCAGGGTGATGTTGCCCGCCACCGTGTCGCTCGTGATGATGTTGAGGTCGGTAAAATCGGCGATCACGTTCAGCACCGCGCGCACTTCCACGTTCTGGAAGTTGAGCGAGAGCTTCTCGCCCGTGTAACGGCCGCGCTGGGACGCGCGCGAGGGATCCTGCGACACCGCCTTCACTTCCAGCACGAACTGGCTGTCGGACTGGTAGGCGTTGTGCTCCCACTGGCCCTTCGGCTCGACCACCATGCGGACGTTGTCGCCCTGCTGGAATGTCGTCACGGTGTTCACCGCCGTGCCGAAATCGACCACGTCGAGGCGCCGGCGCAGGTTGTCCGGCAGCGAGGTCTTCAGGAACTCGACGATCAGGTTCTGGCCCTGCTGGCGGATGTCGATGCCGGTGGTGCTGTCCGACAGGTCCACGATCACACGCCCTTCGCCGGCGCGCCCGCGCCGGAAATCGACGTCGCGGATCGCATGCTTGGTGTCGGCGCGGCCCGCGGCGAAGTTCGTCACCTGGCCACCGGCCAGCGCTTCGCCCTGCGGCGGCTCGGCGAGGGTGATGAGTACGTTGCGGCCGTCGATCGTCGCTTCGTGCGGCAGCGAGCGGCGCAGGTTGAGCACCAGGCGCGTACGGTCGGCCCCTTGAACGACGTTCATGCTCCGCAGGTCACCCTGTCCGATGTCCTGCGACGAGCGGCCGAGCCCGTTAGACGTGTTGGGAAAGTCGAAGGCGATGCGCGCCGGATTGGCGACGGCGAAGTTCGGCGGCACCGTGCGCAGCGGCTCTTTGGTGGTGATCTTCACGACGGTCTTGCCACCGACCTGCGTGACCTCGAATCCCTCGATGCTGTTCGATTGCGCAGCGGCGAGCCCGCATGCCGCCAGCCACAGCGCGAACGCGTAAAGGAGCGCTTGGATTGTCGTTTTCATTTTTGCACCTCCACCAGTTGCAGCGCGCTCGCGCGCTCCACCCATTCGCCGGTGCCGTCCTGCACCAGCTCCTTCAGCTTGATGCCGCCCTCGTCGATCGACGTGATCACGCCGAAGTTCTGCCCCATGTAGTTGCCCTTCTTGACGCGGTAGAGGTTCGGACCCGCCTTCACCAGCGCGAAGGTTTCCTGGTCTCGCGTGATCGTGCCGAGCATCTGGATCGACTCGAGCGGGAACGACTCGAGCGGCTCCTTGACCCGCTTCTCCTGCTCCGCGATGAGGCTCTTCTTGTCGCCGCTCGTGCGCATGGTCGCCTGCGCCACTTCGATGCGCTCGGGTCGGAATGGATCGACCAGGCTTTCGCTCGTATACGGCACGGGCTCGTAAGGCTTCACCTGCGGCAGCGGGGGGACTTGGCCGCGGAAATCCTTCGTCGCCTCCGCGAGCTCCTGCTTGAGGTCGCCGTGCTCGTCGCCACCGCAGCCGGCGAGGCCGAGCACGCAACCCACAGCGAGGACCGCGGCGCGCTTCATTTCTTGGCGCCTTTCTTGCGCTGCGCGGCGAGCTCGTCGTCGTCGAGGTAGCGGAAGGTGCGCGCGGTGGCGTCCAGGGTGAGCAGGCTCGCTCCCTTCTTCTCGTCGGCGGTGATGGTGACGTCGTTCAGCGTGACGATGCGCGGCAGCTGGCCGACGTCGCTCGCGAATGCGCCCATGTCGTGATAGCTGCCGGTGACCCTGACCGAGATCGGCCGCTCGGCGTAGAACTCGCGCGTGATTTCGGAAGGCGCCGGACGGAACAGCTCGAACTGCAGCCCGCGCCCGAGCCCCGCCTGGTTGATGTCGACGAGCAACGCGTCCATCTGCGAGCGGTTGGGCAGCTGGCGCAGCAGCGCGCCGAACTGCGTATCGATCTCGCGCAACTGCTGGCGATGCAGGTCGAGGTTGATGGCCTGCTTCTTCTTGTCCAGGTACTGCTCCTTCAGGCGCGCTTCCTCGCCGCGCAGCTTGTCCAGGTCGTCGATTTGCGAGGCGGTGTCGAGGAAATAGCCCGCAACCGGGACCGCAATGAGGATGCCCAACCACACGAGGACTTTCGGCGCGGCGTGCCAGGTCCCCGGATCCTTCCAGTTGGTCCGCTTGAATTCCTCTACGATCGCGTTGAAGTTGATGGCCGCCATGGCTAGCCTTTCTTGGCCGGGGCGGCGCCTGGCGCTGCCGTGGTCGTGGGCTCGCGCTTGAGCGACATGTTCAGGTTGAATTCCGAAACGCGTTTCTTGTCGACCGCCGCCGCTTTCACCTCAATCAACTCCGGCGAGCTGAGCCAGCGCGATGACTCGATGTTGCGCATCAGCGTGGAGACGCGCGCGTTTGACTGCGCGTAGCCGATGAGATGGATGCGCAGCCCTTTCTGCGAGAGAGATTTCAGGTACACGCCCTCCGGCATCTGCTTCACCAGCTCGTCGAGCAGATGGACCGTCTGGGCGCGGTCAGCCTGCAGCGTCTCGATCACCTGCTTGCGGGCGAGGAGAGCACGGATCTCGTCCTTCAGCTTGTTGATCTCGGCGATCTCGGTGTCGAGCTTGGCGATCTCGCCCTTCAGAAACTGGTTACGGCTGTCTTGCGCGCTAACGCGCTCGGCGAAGGAGAGGTGCACGAGAAGCACGATCGCGGCACCAAGGCCGACCGCCAACCCGCAAACGACGGCAAAGTGCTGCTTCGCGCGCTTGCGCTTCTCCGCCCGGTGGGGCAGCAGGTTTACGCGTGCCGTACTCATTGCGGATCGAATCTCCTCATCGCAAGGCCGCACGCAACGATGAGCGAGGGCGCATCGACGATCAGGCGCTTCAGCTGCACGCGCGGTGAAGTCTGCATCTGCGCGAACGGATTCGCGACGCTGCAAGGCACCTGCGCGCGCGTGTTGACGACTTCGTCGAGTCCCGGGATCACGGCCGACCCGCCGGCGAGGAGGATGTGCTCCACCGTGTGGTACTGGGTCGACGTAAAGAAGAATTGCAGCGCGCGCTGGATCTCGCCCGAAAGGTTTTCCATGAATGGGCGCAGCACTTCGGCTTCGAAATCGTCGGGCAGGCCGCCGGAGCGCTTGGCATTCTCCGCCTCTTCCGGGCTCATGCCGTAGCGTGTGACGATCTCCTGCGTGAGCTGGTTGCCGCCGAAGGCCTGCTCGCGCGTGTAGATCGATTGATCGTTGCGCAGTACCGTCACCTGCATGACGTTCGCGCCGACGTCGACAACGGCGATGTTCTGATCCTTGCCGCCGTTCGGCAGCGCCTGCACGACGAGCGAGAGTGCCGTCTGCTGCGCGAACGACTCTACGTCCATGACGAGCGCCTTGAGGCCGGCCGAATCGGCCACGGCGACGCGGTCCTCCACTTTCTCCTTGCGCGTCGCAGCGATGAGCACCTCCTGCTCCTCGGGGCTCGCCGGCGAAGGCCCGAGCACCTGGAAGTCGAGGTTCACTTCCTCGAGCGCAAATGGAATGTATTGGTTCGCTTCGCTTTCCACCTGCACTTCGAGCTCCTCCTCGCGCAGGCTCGCCGGGACGACGATCTTCTTGGTGATGACCGCGCCCGTCGGCACCGCCATAGCTACGTGCTTGGTGCGCGTGCCGAGGCGTTTGTGCGCGCGGCGCACGGCGTCGGTCACCGCTTCGAGGTTATTGATGTTGCCGTCGACGACGGCGTCACGCGCGAGCGGCTCTATGGCATAGCGCTCGACGCGATAGCCGCCCTTGCCCGCATCGACGATCTCCAGCATCTTCACCGACGACGAACTGATGTCGAGACCGAACAATGGGGGCGCCTTGGGCGTAAACAAATCGAATTGCATTCGTTGTTTTCCCCTTTGTGTATCGCAGCTTAGCCACGATACGTAGAATTGGCGTTAAATGCTAGCAACAACCCCTGCGGGTGTCTAGTTAATTATCCGCGCAGGGGCCCACGGTATGATGCGACGATCGCTTCGGCGCGTGCGACAGCGCAGGTTTGAAGGTCTAACTTCCCGATGTGGCTTCGTTTTCTAGCCTTTCCGCTGGCGCTCGCCGCGGGCGCGGCGGCAGCCGCCCTCCTGGTGCTCGGGCTGGTCGTAGTACTCGCATACCCCAACCTCCCGGAACTCGACGCCCTTACCGCCTACCAGCCCAAGATCCCATTGCGCATCTACACCGCCGACGGCACGCTGATTGGCGAGTTCGGCGAGGAGCGAAGAGCGGTCGTTTCCATCGCCGATGTCCCGCCCCAGCTCAAGAACGCCATCATCTCCGCCGAGGACGAGCGCTTCTACCAGCATCCCGGGATCGATTACATCGGCGTGCTGCGCGCCGCTTATGCCAACCTCGTGGCGGGAGGCAAGCGCCAAGGGGCGAGCACCATCACGATGCAGGTGGCACGCAATTTTTTCCTCTCGTCCGAGAAGACGCTCACCCGCAAGCTCTATGAGGCGCTGCTCGCCTTCAAGATCGAGCACAGCCTGAGCAAGGACCAGATCCTCGAGCTCTATGTCAACCAGATTTATCTGGGGCAACGCGCCTACGGATTCGGCGCGGCCTCGCAAACGTACTTTGGAAAATCACTGGACCAGCTCTCCCTCGGCGAAGCCGCGATACTCGCGGGCCTGCCCAAGGCGCCCTCGCTTTACAACCCCATCGCGAATCCGCAGCGCGCCAAGCAGCGCCAGCAGTACGTCCTGCGCAGGATGACTGAGCTTGGCTACATTACTGCAGCGCAATACGAGGAAGCATTCAAAGCTCCTTTGAGGGCAAAACGGGAAGTAAGTGAATACTCCATCCATGCCGAGTTTCTCGCTGAGATGGTGCGGCAGGCGATGGCGGAACATTACCCAGAGGATGTCTACACGCGAGGCTTCCGCGTTTACACCACGCTGAGGAAGGCCGATCAGGAAGCGGCCTACGAGGCGGTGCGCACGGGCGCGCTCGAATATGACCGCCGCCAGGGATATCGCGGGCCCGAGGGCTTCTACGACCTGCGCCCGGATGTGACCGAAGACGAATACGACGATGCGCTTGCCGATCATCCGGATAGTGACGATCTCCTTGCCGCCGTCGTCCTTTCGGTTGACGCAAAACACGTCGAGGCGGGCCTGCGCACCGGCGACAAGATCACCGTGGCGGGCGAAGGATTGCGCTTCGCCGCCCGCTCGCTGGACCCGAAGACCGCCTCGCAAAAGCGCATCCGCCGCGGATCCATCGTTCGGGTGCAGAAGGAGGGCAAGGGCTGGCAGATCGTCCAGATCCCGGAGATTGAGTCCGCTTTCATCTCGCTCGACCCGCAGGATGGTGCGATCCGCTCACTCGTCGGCGGCTTCGACTTCAGCCGGACCAAGTTCAACCACGTGACGCAGGCCTGGCGTCAGCCCGGATCGTCGTTCAAGCCTTTCATCTACTCGGCGGCTCTCGAGAAGGGCTTCACGCCCGCCACGGTGATCCCCGACGAGCCGGTCGTGCTCGAGGCTGAGGAGACCGGCAGCCAGCGCTGGGAGCCCAAGAACTTCGATGGCAAGTTCGAAGGACCGATGCGCATGCGCACGGCGCTCACCAAGTCCAAGAACATGGTTTCGATCCGCATCCTCGACGCCATCGGCACGAAATACGCGCAGGAATACATCACGCGGTTCGGCTTCGATGCCGACCGGCATCCGCCCTATCTGACCATGGCGCTTGGCGCCGGCGCCGTGACGATGTGGCAGCTCGCGCGGGGCTATTCGGTGTTTGCGAACGGCGGGTATCTCGTCCAGCCGTACTTCATCCACAAGATCGTCGACGACCGCGGCAACGTGCTCGCGCTCGGCGAGCCGAAACGCTCGGGCGACGAGTCGCTGCGCGTCATCGATGCGCGCAACGCGTTCATCATGGACAACATGATGCAGGACGTGACGCGCATCGGCACCGCAGCGCGGGCCGCGCGCCTCGGCCGCTCCGACCTCGCCGGCAAGACCGGCACGACGAACGAGTTCGTCGACGCCTGGTTCGCCGGCTACCAGCCCACCCTCGTCGCCATAGCGTGGGTGGGCTTCGATCAGCCCAAGACGTTGGGCAAGAACCAGACGGGCGGCGTGGTGGCCCTGCCGATCTGGGTCTCATACATGGAAAAGGCGCTCAAGGATGTACCTGAGATGCCGCGAGAGATGCCCCCCGGCATCGTCGTGCTGCCGACCGGCCCGTATCCCACGGCGGGCGGCGAGACTCGGATGGTTCCGGAATTCTTCTACCAGGAAGCGGTGCCGCCGCCCGAGGTGCTGCAGCCCGGTCCGAACGTCGAACCGGTGCCGCCGGCGCAGCAGCCGCCGAGCCCGCCCGCCTAGCCTTTCAGCCGCACCGGCTGGCCGCTCTGCGCGGACACAAGCTTCGAGAGCGCGGCGAAGAGCTCAGTCCCTTCGCGCGTATCGTGCCAGGCGCCGCCGTCCCAGCGGAAGTGAAAGCCGCCAGAGCGCGCCGCGACCCAGATCTCGCGGGCGGCGGCGTGCCGGTTGATGACCATTTTCGAGCCATCGGCGTACTCGATCTCCATCACACCGCCGGCCTTGAGCTCGACGTCGGCGTCGACGCCGCTTTCCTCGAGGGCGGCCTCGATGCGCTCGAGCGCACGCTCGGCAAGCGCGGCGAATTCGGTCTCTTCCATGCGTTAACATCGTGATTTTATGCGCTGGTCCATCGTTCTCGCCTTGGCGCTGGCCGCGGGCGGGTGCGGGCAGCGGGGCCCGCTTTACCTGCGCGACAATCCCCCCCCCGGCGTGAAGCCGGAGAAGCGCGACACCTACAAGCCGGTCCCCTATCCGCCGTCCTCGACGGAAGAAACGAAGTAGGCGCGATGGCCTTCGACTATCGAAACGGCGTGCTCTGCGCCGATGAAGCGCCGCTCGACGACATTGCGCAGCGCTTCGGCACGCCGTGCTACGTCTACTCGCAACGCGCGATCACCTCGGCCTACGCCGAGTTCTCCCAAGCGCTCGCCGGCCGGGATGCTCGCGTGTGCTATTCCGTCAAGGCGAACTCAAATCTCGCCATCCTCGCGCTGTTGGCCAGTCTCGGTGCAGGCTTCGACATCGTTTCGGCTGGCGAGCTCGCACGCGTGCTCGCCGCCGGCGGCGACGCCGCGCGCACGCTCTTCTCCGGCGTCGGCAAGAGCGCGGCCGAGATCGAGCTTGCGCTGTCGCGGGGCGTCGGCTGCATCAACGTGGAGTCCGCGGCGGAGCTCGATCGCGTGGCTCGTATCGCACAACGCCTGGAGCGGCGCGCTCCGGTCGCGTTGCGTGTCAATCCGGATATCGACGCGCGCACCCATCCGTACATCTCGACGGGGCTGCGCGAGAACAAGTTCGGCGTGGCTTACAGGGATGCCGAGCGCCTCTATCGGCAAGCGGCGCAAAGGCGCGAGCTCGAAGTAGTCGGAATCGGCTGCCACATCGGCTCCCTGCTGAACGACCCGGCGCCCTTCGTCGCCGCGGCCCAGCGCCTCGGCGAGCTCGTCGACCGCCTCGAGGCTGAGGGCATCGGCCTGCGCCATATCGACGTCGGCGGCGGCATCGGCATTCGCTACAAGGACGAAACCACCCAACCGATCACGGCGTTCGTGCGCGGCGCGCTCGCCGCGCTCGGCAGCCGCAGGCAGCAGGTGATCTTCGACCCGGGCCGCTCGCTCGTCGGCAATGCTGGCATCTTGCTGACACGCGTCGAGTATGTGAAGCCCGGCGAGGCGCGCAACTTCCTCGTGGTCGATGCTGCGATGAACGATTTGATCCGTCCGCCGCTCTATGGCGCGTGGCACGAAGTGCGCACAGTCCGGGCGGCGGACGCCGGCGCGGCGACTGTTTACGACGTGGTGGGTCCCGTCTGCGAAAGCGCCGACTTTCTCGCAAAAGAACGCCAGCTCGTGGCGCGCGAGGGCGACCTGCTCGCAATTATGTCGGCGGGCGCCTATGGAATGGTGATGAGCTCCAATTACAACTCGCGCCCGCGGGCCGCCGAGGTCCTGGTGGACCGAGCGATGGCGCACTTGGTGCGCCGCCGCGAGTCGCTCGAGGAATTGTTTGCCGCAGAGCAGATTCCGGGAAGACAATCGCGTCCCTCGCGTGACTGAAGCCCCGCCCATGACCCGAACCAGCCGCCGCGTCCTCATTGCCGGCGCGGTGCTGGTCGTGCTCGTCGCGGGGGGTCTCGCCTTCTACGTCAGCACGGACATCCGCGCCAAGGAAGGTCGCAAGGCGCCCAAGGGCCCGCCGCCGGTTCCCGTGACCGTTGCCCTGGCGGCCAAGGAAACCGTGCCGGTTCGGCTGTCGGCGATCGGCAACGTCGACGCCTACTCCACCGTGGCGGTCAAGGCGCGTGTCGACGGACAGATCATCGAAGTCAATTTCAAGGAGGGCGCCGCGGTGACGAAAGGCGATGTGCTGTTTCGCATCGATCCGCGTCCATACCAGGCCGCTCTGCGCCAGGCCGAGGCCAATGCGTTGCGCGACGCGGCCGCGCGCAACCAGGCCCTCTCGCAGGAAAAGCGCTACCAGGAGCTGCTGCAGAAGAATTTCATCTCCAAGGAGGCCTACGCGCAGATTCGCACGAATGCCGAAACCGCGGCAGCGGTGGCGAAGGCGAGCCGCGCCGCGCTCGAGAACGCGCGGCTCAATCTCGAGTACTGCACGATCGCGTCGCCGCTCGATGGCTTCGTGGGCAAGGTCCTCCTGCAGGCGGGCAACCTTGTGAAGGCCAATGACGCGAACCCTCTGGCGGTGATCAACCAGGTGCGGCCGATCTACGTGAACTTCGCCGTGCCCGAGCAGAATCTCAACGAGATCCGCAAGCACATGGCCGGAGGACCGCTCGAGGTCGAAGCGCTACCCGTCGATCCTGCGCAGAGCCATCCCCAAGGGAAGCTCATCTTTGTGGACAACGCGGTCGATCCGAGCACCGGAACGATCCGCCTGCGAGCGCAGTTCGACAACGACGATGCCGCGCTCTGGCCAGGGCAGTTCGTCAACGTGAGCTTGCGCCTCTACGACCAGCCCGACGCCATACTCGTGCCGTCGCAGGCGGTGCAGACCGGCCCGGACGGCCAATACGTCTACGTGGTGGCTGAAGACATGACCGCCGAACTGCGTCGCGTGACGGTCCAGCGCGTCGAGGGCGAACGCACCATCATCGCGAACGGCCTCGCTCCAGGCGATCGGGTCGTGACGCGCGGCCAGCTGCGACTTGGCCCCAAAGTGAAAGTCCAGGTCGGCAAGCCCGCGGCCGGCGCTTCATGAATTTCTGCGAGCTCTGGGTTCGCCGGCCGGTGATGACCGTGCTGGTGATGGCCGGCGTCCTGATTTTCGGCCTTGCCGCCTACCGGCTGCTCCCGGTGTCGACGCTGCCCAACGTCGATTTCCCCACGATCCAGGTGAGCGCCGAGCTGCCGGGCGCGAGCCCCGATACGATGGCCTCGGGCATCGCCACGGTCCTCGAGAAGCAGTTCTCGACCATCCCCGGCATCGACGAGATGAGCTCGGTGTCGAGCCAGGGAACGACGCGCATCACGCTGCAATTTGCGCTTGACCGCGACATCGACGCGGCGGCGCAGGACGTCAATTCCGCGATCGCCGCCGCCGCGCGCCAGCTTCCGCCTACGATGCCGGCGCCGCCTTCGTTCCGCAAGGTCAACCCGGCCGACTTTCCGGTGTTCTTCCTCGCGCTTACCTCGGACACGCTGCCGCTCGCCACGGTGAACGAATATGCCGAGACCTATCTCGCGCAGCGCATCTCCACGATCAGCGGCGTCGCCCAGGTGCAGGTGTTCGGTCAGCAAAAGTACGCGGTGCGCGTGCAGGTCGATCCGAATGCGCTTGCCGCCCGAGGCGTCGGCATCAACGAGGTCGAGCAGGCGGTATCGCAGGCGAACGTCAACCTGCCGACCGGAACGCTGTACGGGCGGGATCGGATGTATGCAGTCCAGGCCACCGGCCAACTCGCCGACGCGGCGGCGTTCCGCCCGATCATCGTCACCTACCGCAACGGCTCGCCCATCCGGCTGCAGGACCTCGGCCGGGTGATCGACAGCGTGCAGAACGACAAGGTCGCCGCCTGGTACAAGAACCGGCGGGGCATCGTGCTCGCGATTTATCGCCAGCCGGGCACCAACACGATCCAGGTCGTCGACGTGATCCGCAAGCTCCTGCCCACGTTCCGCGCCGAAGTGCCGCCCGCCATCAGCATCGAGGTGCTCTACGATCGCTCGCAGTCCATCCGGACTTCGGTCGAGGAGGTGAAGGTCACCCTGTTCTCGGCGCTCGCGCTCGTCGTGCTCGTCATCTTCCTCTTCCTGCGCAACATCCCGGCGACTGTGATCCCATCGATTGCGCTGCCCATGTCGATCATCGGCACGTTCGCCGTGATGTACCTGTTCGACTACAGCCTGGACAACATCTCGCTCATGGCACTCACGCTGTGCGTCGGTTTCGTAGTCGACGACGCCATTGTCATGCTGGAGAACATCACGCGGCATATCGAGAACGGGGCAAGCGTGCTGCAGGCCACCCTGGAAGGCTCGCGCGAGATCGTGTTCACGATCATCTCGATGACCATCTCGCTCGCTGCGGTGTTCATTCCCGTGCTCTTCATGGGCGGCATCCTTGGGCGCCTGTTGCACGAGTTCGCTGTGACGATCATGGCTGCGGTCCTGATCTCGGGATTCGTCTCGCTGACGCTCACGCCGATGATGTGCAGCCGCATCCTGAGGTCGCATCGCGCCGACGTGCACCATGGGCACCTGTACATGGCGTTCGAGCGCGGCTTCGACGCCGTGCGCGATGTTTACGACCGGGCGCTCGGCTGGACGCTGCGGCACCGGCGCGTCGTATTGGTCGCGTTCGTGGCCATCTTCGTCCTGACGGGATGGCTCTTCGCCCGCGCGCCGAAGGGCTTCCTGCCCTCCGAGGATGCGGGGCAGATCTTCTGCTTCGTCGAGGGACCGCAGGACATCTCGTTCGACGCGATGGCCGACCTGCAGCGCCAGGTGGCGGACATCGTGCGCCAGGATCCGAACGTCGATGCCGTCATGTCGTTCGTCGGCGCAGGCGGCCTTTCGGCTTCCCTCAATGTCGGCCGCATCACCATCAACCTGAAGCCGTTCCACGAGCGCAAACCCGCAGACCAGGTGGTGCGCGAGCTGCGCCCGAAGCTCGCTAATGTGATGGGCGCCAAAGTCTTCATCCAGAACGTGCCGGCGATCCGCATCGGCGGCCAGCTCACGCGCAGCCCCTATCAATACGTCATGCGCAGCGCCAATGTGGACGAGCTCTACCACTGGGCGCCGCTCATCGAGCAGAAGCTGCGCGCGCTGCCCGGTCTGATCGACGTCTCGAGCGACCTGCAGATCGCGCGTCCCGAAGTGACGGTGGCGATCGACCGCGAGAAGGCCTCGGCGCTCGGCGTGTCCGCGCAGTCGATCGAGGCGGCGCTCAACAACGCTTACGGGGCGAAGCAGGTGTCGACGATCTATACGTCGACCAACCAGTATTTCGTCATCCTCGAGCTCACGCCGCGCTACCAGACCGATCCGTCGGTGCTGCCGCTGCTCTACGTGCGCGCGTCCACCGGCGCGCTCGTGCCTCTCAACGCGGTCGCGAAGCTCAACTACGGCGTAGGACCCATGCAGATCACGCACCTCGGCCAGCTGCCCTCGGTGGTGTTCTCGTTCGATTTACGTCCCGGCGTGGCGCTCTCGCAGGCGATCAGCCAGGTCGACGCCGGCATGCGGGAGCTGCAGGCGCCGGCGACGCTGAGCGGTACGTTCTCCGGCACCGCCCAGGCGTTCCAGAGCTCGCTGCAAGGCTGGGGCATCCTCATCGTGCTGGCGATCGTCGTCATTTACCTCGTGCTCGGCATCCTTTACGAAAGCTTCATCCATCCGATCACCATCCTGTCCGGCCTGCCCACGGCGGGGCTCGGAGCTCTGGTCACGCTGATGGTGTTCGGCATCGAGCTCAACATGTACGCCTTCGTGGGCATCATCATGCTGGTCGGCATCGTCAAGAAGAACGCGATCATGATGATCGACTTCGCCATCGAAGCGCAGCGCAAAGAGGGCCTGCCCGCCGAGCAGGCCATCCATCAAGCGGGGCTGATACGCTTCCGTCCGATCATGATGACCACGATGGCGGCGCTGATGGGCAGCCTGCCGATCGCGATCGGCTTCGGTGCCGGCGGCGGCGCGCGCATGCCGCTTGGCCTGTCGGTCGTGGGCGGCCTGGTCCTTTCCCAGGTTCTCACCCTTTTCATCACGCCGGTGATCTACATCTACTTCGAGCGGTTGCAGGTCTGGTTGAATCGCTCGAAGGAAACTAGCGCGGAGGCCCATGCCGAGCAACCCCGAGGCGCGTAGCCTCGCCGTCTTCTGCGACTTCGAGAACGTCGCGCTCGGCGTGCGAGAGGCGAAGTACTCCCAGTTCGACATGGACAAGGTGCTCGAGCGGCTGCTGCTCAAGGGCTCGATCGTCGTCAAGAAGGCCTACTGCGACTGGGAGCGCTACAAGGAATTCAAGGCCCCGATGCACGCCGCCGCGTTCGAGCTGATCGAGATCCCGCACGTGCGCCAGTCGGGCAAGAACTCGGCCGACATCCGCATGGTGGTCGACGCGCTCGACCTCTGCTACACGAAGTCCCACGTCGACACCTTCGTCATCGTGAGCGGCGACTCCGATTTCTCGCCGCTCGTCTCCAAGCTGCGCGAGAACGCGAAGACCGTGATCGGCGTCGGCGTCAAGAACTCGAGCTCCGACCTCCTCATCTCCAACTGCGACGAGTTCATCTACTACGACGACCTCGTGCGCCAGGACGAGCAGAAGCGCCGCGCCGCCAAGAAGCGGCGCGAGAGCTCGGCCGAGGGCGAGGACAAGCCGCAGGAAGCCTTCGACCTCGTCGTCGAGACGCTGAACGCGCTCAATGCCGAGCGTGGCGAGGGCGAGAAGGTCTGGGGGTCGATGGTCAAGCAGGCGCTCAAGCGCAGAAAGCCTGGATTCAACGAGTCCTACTATGGGTTCAAGGCGTTCTCCGACCTCCTCGAAGAAGCCGAGAAGAGGGGGCTCATCAAGCTCGAGCCGGACGAGAAGTCAGGCGGCTATCTCATCAGGCCGGCCTAGCGCTGCGGAGCTCGCCGCCGCGCGCGGCAAAAAGCTGCGTGACGTGATCGCATTCGGGCTAGACGTGCTTTTCTGCGGCATCAATCCCGGCCTCTACTCGGCGGCGACCGGCAATCACTTCGCCCGTCCGGGCAACCGTTTCTGGCCCGCGCTGCACCGGGCGGGGTTTACGCGACACGAGTTCCATCCGTCGGAGAAGGCCGCGTTTCTGCGATCAGGCTACGGCCTCACCAACCTCGTGCCGCGAGCCACAGCGGGCGCGGACGAGCTCGCGCCGGCGGAGTTCCTCGCCGGTCGAGCGCGCCTTGCGAGCAAGGTACGACGCTACCGCCCGCGCATGGTGGCATTTCTCGGCATGGGAGCATACCGTCATGCGTTTGAGACGCCGCACGCAGGCCTCGGCGAGCAGCCGCAACGCTTCGAAGGGGCGCGCGTCTGGGTACTGCCCAGTCCGAGCGGCTTGAATGCGAATTACCCGATGGGCGCGCTGGTCGCAGAGCTGCGCAAACTCAGGCGGGCGGTGCAGGCTTGATCATTGCTGAAAGGAAACCATGGCCACTAAGCTCGAGAAGCCGTTGAAGCGTGAAGTCGCGATCGAGGGGCAGCCCTACATGCTGACCATCACCCCTGAGGGGCTGAAGCTCGTGCCCAAAGGCAAGCGCAACGGGCTCGAGCTAGGCTGGAAGGCGCTCATCAGCGGCGAAGCGGCGCTCGCGACGGCGCTGAATGCCTCGATCGCGCGTTAAGAACCTTCGAGCTGCTTGTAGACGAGGTTAGCGAGACGCAGCAGCTCTTCCTTGCTGACGTCCGCCGAGGCGAGCGCGTAGGCGCAGTCGCGGTCGATCCAGTAGAAGACGCCGACATTGTTCTCGCGAGCGTAGCGGAAGGCGGTCTCGCGATTGTGCGAGGCCTCAGTGCGCAGGTAGAGCGTGAGGCGCCGGCCGTTCTGTGACTGGTACATGAATTGCGCGACCGGCCCGTTCTCGCCCGGCAAGAGCCGTCCGCCGACGAGCGACATCCCGGCGTCGTCGAGCTTCGGTGCGCGCACCTTGATGCCCAGGCGCTTCGAAAGCCAGTTGACGAGATGCTGCTCGTCGTCCGCGCCGACCTCCACCGGATGCCGCACCTCGGGTGAATAGGTGGCGTGCGCGATGGCCGCGCGCCGCGCAAATATCGTCGTCTCCGGCACCGCCTGTACGACAGTGCGTTCCTGCCGCGCCTGCCAGCCGGCCGGCGCGCCGATCGCGATGCCAACCGCAATCCAGCCCGCCACGGCAGCAACGCGGCGCCATTGCGGGCGGCGCGCGGCGACCTGCGCGAGGCGGGGCGGCACCGGCTCGGAGAGCATCGTGTCGTAGGCTGCGCGCACTTCGGCGGCAAGCCGCCGATAGGCCGCGATGCGCTCGCCCTCCTCCGGCCGCGCGGCGAGCCAAGCTTCGACCGCCTTGCGCCGCTCTTCGGACAGCCGGCCGTCCGCGTAGGCCTGGAGGTCGGCTTCGTTGATGGGATCGTTCATTTAACGAGCTTCAGCTTCGCAGAGGGCGGCTCGCCGAGCAAGGCACGCAGCTTTTCCCGCGCCCGCGAAAGCCGCGACATGACCGTGCCGATCGGGATGCCGAGCGTGCGTGCCACCTCCTCGTAGCTCATTTCCTCGAGCGTGACGAGAAGCAGCACGGCGCGCTGGTCGGCGGGCAGGCGCGCGATCGCCCGGTCTAGGTCGCGCACCAGCAGCGCATCGGCCTGCGTGCCCCGCTGCGCGAGCTCGGGCATCTCGTCCTCGAGCGGATCGACCGGGCGCGTGGCGCGCACGCGATTGACATGAACGTTGTGCATGACTGTGAAGAGCCAGGCGCGCAAATCGGTGCCGCGCCGATACAGGTGCAGCTTCGCCCAAGCGCGCTCGAGCGTGTCCTGCACGAGATCATCGGCAGTGGCGCGCTCGCCCACGAGGGCCCTGGCGTAGCGCCGCAACCGCGGAATCAGCTCGACCAGGCGCTTGGCTTCGTCCATGGGGAACAGGCCTCCGGCGGCCGCTATTCCACGCTATTTGGGCTCGTCGGGCAACGGCGGCACGCTGCGCAGATACGCGATCAGCGCGTCGAGATCCTGCGCCGTGAGCTGGCTCGTCGTGTTGCGCACAACTTCTGACATCGTGTCGCCCATGACATCGCCATCGGGAAAGAGCCCGTTCGCCAGGATGTCCTTCAGCTCGGCGTCGTCATACCTCTTGAGACGCGTCGGCGTGAGATTCGGCGACGAGGTGCCCTCTCCGAGCTTCGCGCCGCCGAGATAGCGGTCCTTCCTCGGTCCACCCAGGAAGTTGCGCGGCGTATGGCACTCGCCGCAATGGCCCAGAGACACCGCAAGATAGGCGCCGCGGTTCACCACGGTGCTTTTCGTCGGATCGGGCTTGAATTCACCCGGCGCGAAAAAGAGCCATTTCCATCCCCACAGCGCGAAGCGGGCTTGGAACAGCAGTCCGAGCTCGTGCGGCCTACTCGGCTGGGGACTCGGCTTGACCGAGCGCAGATAGGCCCACAGGTCGCGCAGATCGGCGTCGGTCATGCGCGTGAACGACGAATAGGGGAACGCCGGGTACAAGTGCGCGCCGTCCGGTTCTTCGCCCTCGCGCAGCGCGCGCACGAAATCGGCGTACGTCCAACGGCCGATGCCCGCCTGCGGGTCCGGCGTGATGTTGGGCCCGTAGAACGTGCCGAAGGCGGTCTTCAGTGCGCGGCCGCCGGCGTAGGGCGTCGCGCCCTTGCGCTCCTCGGTGTGGCAGCCGAGGCAGCCGCCGGCTTTGGACAGGTATTCACCGCGTTTCGCGTCGCCCTGCGCCGCGGCTAGCGACGCGCACAGCAGAAAAAAAAGCCCCGCCAGCGCGGGGCTCGCACTACGCCTCAATCGCTATTGCTTCTGGCGGAAATCGTTGTGGCAACCACCGCAGGCCTTGCCGACCGCGCCGATCTGCGCCTTGACGCTCGCTTCGTCGCCGGTCTGCGCGACCTGATAGAGCTTGTGCGCCTCGTTTTCCAAATGGCTCGCCGCCTCCTTGAACTTGCCGGTCTGCTCGTAGATCACCGGCAGTGCCGCGCTTTTCACATCCTTCGTGCTCGGGTCGAAGCCATCCCACGCCATGCGGCTCAAGTTGTCCAGGTAGGCCGCATTACGCTTGACGACATCGGCGTTGAAGGGCGCCTTGCCCTGCGCCATCGCCGCCATCGGGCCGAAATACTTGCCTTGCAGAGTCATTACTGCCTGGCGCTGCTTGACCAGGACCTCGGGCTTTTGCTGGGCGAATACCGTGCCTGCAGCTACGCCGAGAGCCAGCGCCACCACGACTGCCGTTGTGCTTCTTTTCATTGATTTCTCCTAAGGGGGTACCGAAGAGCCAACACCCGGCCGGTCTGCGTATTCCGCTACCGCAGCCCCGCTGCGTATTCCGCCACTGCACGAATCTGCCCGTCGTTCATATGCGCAGCCACGCCACGCATCACGCCGTTCAGGTCGTTCGTGCGCTTGCCTTCCCGGAACGCCGTGAGCTGCGCAGCAATGTATTCCGCGTACTGGCCCGCGATGCGCGGAAACTGCGCCGGGATGCCGGCACCGGCCGGCCCATGGCAGCCCGCGCACGCGGGGATACCGTGCACAGCGTCGCCGCCGCGCCAAAGCCTTTGACCAAGAGCCGCGAGATCCTTGTCCGCGGCCGCGGACGGCTTGTAGGCCTGGCTAGCGTAGTACGCGGCGAGGCGCTTCATGTCGGCTTCGGAAAGGTTTGCCACCATGCCGTTCATCACGGCGCTTTGGCGCGCCGGCGCGTTACCGCCCTGCGCCTTGAAGTCGCGCAACTGCTTGCCAAGATACTCGGCGAACTGGCCGGCGATTTTCGGATTGGCGGCCGCGACGCTGTTGCCGTCCGGGGCATGGCAGGCAGCGCACACCTGGCCGGCAACCGCCGGCGGCTTGTCCTGGCCCGATGCGACGCTTGCCGCCAGCATCGCGGCGGCGAGGGCCACTGCGCGCTTCATCCCCTGACTCCCCGGATTGGAAAGCCGCGATTTTATTAGAATTCCCCGCCTTCGCCATGACCGGCTTCGCCCAAGCGGTATTCCTGCGCGCCGCGGGGCGCAGCGCCGAGCTCCCGCCACCCGGGCCGCCCGAGATCGCCTTCGCCGGTCGCTCCAACGTCGGGAAGTCGAGTGCGATCAACGCCCTTGCGGGCCGCCGGGCCCTCGCGCGCACGAGCAAGACTCCGGGGCGGACACAGACGATCAACTTCTACTCGCTCGGGGACGAAGGACGTCTCGCCGATCTTCCAGGGTACGGCTACGCGCGAGTGCCGCAGAGCATGCGTGCGCACTGGCGCGAGCTGGTCGGCGCCTACCTGCGCTCCGCCTCTCGGCTCGTGGGGGTCGTGATCCTCATGGATGCGAGGCATCCCCTCACGCCGCTCGATCGCCAGCTCATCGAATGGCTGGGCGATCGGCGATTCTTCGTCCTTCTCACCAAAGCGGACAAGCTCTCGCGTAGCGCACAGGCGACGCTCCAGCGCGAGATGCAGGCGCACTTCGGCCGCGATCGCGTGACGCTTTTTTCGAGCGTGACGCGACAAGGCGTGGACGAATGTCGCGACCGGCTCGAGCAATGGCTCAAGCCGCAGAAATAAAAAGCCCCCGGTAAAGGGGATGTAAACCGGGGGCGAAAACGCCTTAACTTTGGGATTAAGGCACCCGCTCAGGGAGGAGAAGCGGGAGACGATCAACTCGTCCGAAAGGTAAGATGGACCCCCCGGGGAAAAGTTCAACCCCCGGAAAAACCATAAATTCATGAAGGTCTACGGCCACTTTCCCAGCGTGCGCATGCGGCGCATGAGGCGCGCGGAGTTCTCGCGCAGGCTCATGCGCGAGACGGTGCTCACGCCGGACGACTTCATTTATCCGGTGTTCGTCATCGACGGCAAAGCCCGCACGCAGAAAGTGGAATCGATGCCGGGTATCGAGCGCATGAGCATCGATCGCCTGCTGCCGGTCGCCGAGCAATGCCTGAAGCTCGAGATTCCCGCGCTTGCACTATTTCCCGCCATCGAGCCGCGGCTTAAGACGCTCGACGGCCGCGAGGCGTTCAACCCCAAGGGACTCATCCCCCGAGCGGTCGCCGCACTGAAGAAGCGCTTCCCGGAGCTCGGCATCATGACCGACGTCGCGCTCGATCCGTACACCTCGCACGGCCAGGACGGCGTAATCGATGCTACGGGCTACATCCTGAACGACGAGACGCTCGAGATCCTCGTCAAGCAGGCGCTCGCGCAAGCGGCGGCCGGGGTCGACATCGTGGCGCCGTCGGACATGATGGACGGACGCATCGGCCGCATCCGCACCGCGCTCGAGGGCGCCGGCCACATCTACACACGCATCATGGCGTACTCGGCGAAATACGCTTCGGGCTTCTACGGTCCCTTTCGCGACGCGGTCGGCTCGGCCAAATTCCTTGGCAAGAGCGACAAGAAGAGCTACCAGATGGACCCGGCGAACACCGACGAGGCGCTGTGGGAAGTCGGCCTCGACCTCGCCGAAGGCGCCGACATGGTGATGGTGAAGCCCGGCCTGCCCTATCTCGACATCGTGCGGCGCGTGAAGGATGAATTCCGCGCGCCGACCTACGTCTATCAGGTGTCGGGCGAATACTCGATGCTGCGCGCGGCCGTCGCGAATGGCTGGCTGCCCGAGTCCTGCATCATGGAAGCGCTGCTCGCCTTCAAGCGCGCCGGCGCGGACGGCATCCTCACTTACTTCGCCGTCGACGCGGCGAAAGCGCTACGCCGGCGTTAGGCGTACTCGGCACGCATCCACATCACCTCGTAATCCTGCGATTCGCAGCTCGGCGTTCGCGCCCCATTGGATCGACTGCGGGAGCGCGTCGAATGGCCTTGGTGCGGCGAGTGAAACCCGCTCCAGCTCGCGCGCGCCATTCGCGTGCGATTGCCATTCGGGACGCCATACCAGCTCGCGGGTGAGGTGCTGGACGAAGAACACCTGCGGCGAGCCCCCGACCTGCACCAGGCGGAACTTCGCAACTCCTCCCTCGACAGGCCGCGAGAGATCCATCGGCGGCCTCGCGCCTTTGCTCTTCAGCTCCGCATACGTCGCATCGGCATTGGACGTCGAGAGCGCGAGCGCCGCGAGCCCTTCGCCGACGCGCCGATAGTAGTCGAGCCACGGGTGCTCGACCGGGGCAGCGAGGAGCTCGAGGTAAGTCGAGCGGAGCATGATGCAGTGGTTCTGCGAGCCGATGCTGTGATGGCCGCGAGGCGTGAGCGTGAAGCCGAGCGCCTCGAACGCCGCCGCGGCCGCGTCGAGATCGCGCACCGCGATCACGGCGTGATCGATTGACAGCGGCCTCTCCGCGTTCCTGATTGACAGCGGCCTCTCCGCGTTCCTATTTGCTGGCGGCGGCAAGCGTCTTGAGAAAGCGCTCCGGCGGCTGGTAGCCGACCACGCGCAGGCCTGGAATTTCGTGGCCTTGCGCATCGAAGAAGATGATGCCCGGTGGGCCGAAAAGCGAGAAACGCTTGAGCAGCGCGCGGTCCGCCGGGTTCGCCGCAGTCACATCGGCCTGCAGAAGGAGCATGCGATCGAGCTCGGCGCGCACGCGCGGGTCGGAGAAGGTGAGCTTCTCCATCTCCTTGCACGAGACGCACCAGTCGGCGTAGAAGTCGAGCATTGCCGGCCTGCCCGGCGATGCGAGCCGCTGGTCGAGCTCGGCCACCGACGCAACACGCGTGAAGGCCGTGCGGCTCGCGGTTTGCACGCCGATAAACGCGCTGGCCCCGAGGCCGACGCCGGCGACGATGGCGGCGAGCCCGATGATCTTCCATACGCGGGAGCGCGTGCGCAGCACGCCGAGCAGGAACGCCGACCCGGCAAGGAGGGCTGCCCACGCCAGTCGCTCGACCGTCGCCGACAAGACCGGTGCGATGACCCAGATCGCGACCGCAAGGAGCAGCACGCCGAAAAACTTGCGCACCGCGACCATCCAGGCACCCGCTCGGGGTAGCAGCGCTCCTTCGGATACGCCGACGGCGATAAGCGGCAATCCCATGCCGGTCGCGAGCGCAAAGAGTGCCGTGCCACCGAGCACGACATCTCCCGTGCGTGAGATCTGCAGCAGCGTTCCGGCAAGCGGCGCGGACACGCACGGGCTCACGATCACGGCAGAGAACACGCCCATCGCAGCGACCGAGGCGATGCGACCGCCGCGCAGGCGCTCCTGGCCGGCATGCAGGTGCTGGTGCAGGAAACCGGGCAGGCTCAGCTCGTAAAGCCCGAACATGGAGAGGGCGAGCACGACAAAGACCAGCGCAAAGGCGCCGAGCACCCAGACGTTCTGCAGGTAGGTCGCGATCAGCGATCCGGCGTACGCCGCGCCGATGCCGGCGAGCGCGTACGTGAGCGCCATGCTGAAGACATAAATGAGCGACAGCCCGAGCGCGCGCGATTTGCTCACGCGATGTCCCTCGCCGGCAATGATGCCGGAGAGGATCGGAATCATCGGCAGCATGCAGGGCGTGAAAGCGAGCAGCAGTCCCAGCATCAGGAAACCGCCGAGGACGAGCGCGAGATTACCTTCGAGCAGATGCGCTATATCGAGATCGCTCGCATAGATCGAAAAGCGCGGCGCTTCCACCGCTGCGCCGCCCGCGAGCTGCAATGCGGCCCTGGATTCCATGGGCACATAGCAGACACCCACATCGGCGCAGCCTTGCGAGACGACTTTCAGCTCGAAGCGACCTTCGGCCTGGACGGGAATGCGGATCGAGACATTGCCGCGGTAGATCGGCAGGTCGCCGAAGAATTCGTCCTTGTGGGCAATGCCGGGCGGCAGCTCTGCGGGTCCGAGTTGCGCGCCCTCGGCGCTGAACTTCAGGCGATCACGATAGAGGTAATAGCCGTCGGCGATGGCGAAGCGCACTTCGACTGAACCGCCATCGGCGCCGCGCGCTGAAAAGCGAAAGGCCTGCTCCGGCTCGAGGAGATCCGCAGCAGCGGCGTGCGCGCCGACGAGCAGCGCGAGGAGGATAAGCAATCGCTTCAAGGCGTGGTCTCGGTAGCCACCCAGTCGAGGTAGGCGGGTAATCCCCTTTCGATTGGGACCGCGATGATCTCGGGGAGTTCGTACGGATGAGCCTCCCGCAGGGCCTGCTCGAGCGCGGCATAGCGCTCGGGCGTCGTCTTGA
Source organism: Burkholderiales bacterium (assembly GCA_035632415.1). Lineage (GTDB taxonomy): Bacteria > Pseudomonadota > Gammaproteobacteria > Burkholderiales > SG8-39 > SCGC-AG-212-J23. The sequence continues at coordinate 33,133 of DASQGW010000012.1, forward strand.
TGAGCATGGGGTGCTCCTCGTCGTGCTGTACGCCGCCTTTCCAGCGATAGACCGAGCGACAGGGGGCGAGGATGTTCACGCACGCGGCGAGGTGATTCGCGACGACCAGATCAGCGAGCCGCTCGGCGGCGGCGCGGTCCGGCAGGTTGGTGAGGACGAGAAGCGCACTCATGGCGCGCTATTTTATTCGCCGAGGTAAGCCTCGCGCACCCGCGGATTGTCGAGCAGCGTGCGCGCTTCTCCCTCGAGCGCGATCGAGCCCGACTCCATGACGTAGCCGCGCCGCGCGAGCTCGAGCGCGGCGCGCGCGTTCTGCTCGACGAGGAGGATCGTGACGCCCTGCGTCGCTATCTCGTGCACGAGTTCGAAGATCTTCGCCACCATCATGGGGGCGAGGCCCATCGACGGCTCATCGAGCAGCAAGAGCTTCGGGCGGCTCATCAGCGCGCGCGCCAGCGCGAGCATCTGCTGCTCGCCGCCCGAGAGCGTGCCCGCGACCTGCGTCCTGCGCTCCGCGAGGCGCGGAAAGCGCTCGTACTGCTCGCTCGGATCGCCGCCGCCGTGCGCATAGGCGCCCATGGCGAGGTTCTCCTCTACGGTCAGCTGAGGAAAGATGCCGCGTCCTTCCGGCACCATGACGAGTCCCTTGCGCGGCAGAACGTGCACCGGGGCGCGGCTCACGTCCTCGCCCGCATAGCGCACGAGGCCGTTGCGCGAGCTGATCAGGCCGCAGATCGCCTTCAAGGTCGAGGTCTTGCCGGCGCCGTTCGCGCCGATCAGGCAAACGAGCTCGCCTTCGCCCACGGCGAGATCCACGCCCGCCACGGCGCGAATGCCGCCGTAGTGCACCACGAGCTGCCGCACCTCAAGCAGCATGTGGCGCGCCCAGGTAAGCCTCGATGACTTTCGGATCCCGTTGGACCTGCGCGGGGGGACCTTCGGCGATCTTCTGTCCGTAGTCGAGCACCATCACCCGGTCGCAGATATTCATCACGAGCCGCACGTCATGCTCGATGAGGAGCACCGTCATGCCCTCGTCGCGAATGCGCGCAACGAGCTTGCCGAGCGCGAGCCGCTCGGCCGGGTTCATGCCGGCCGCCGGCTCGTCGAGCGCAAGCAGGCGCGGCTCCGTGGCGAGCGCGCGCGCGATTTCGAGACGCCGCTGGTCGCCATAAGGGAGGCTGCCCGCCCGGTCGTTCGCCCGGCTGCGGATACCGACATAGTCGAGCAACGCGAGGGCGCGGCTTTCGATCTCGCGCTCCTCCCGGAGCGTGCCGGCGTTTCTGAGCACGGCGCCCACCACGCCCGCCCGGGTGCGTACATGGCGCCCGATCATCACGTTCTCCAGCGCAGACAGATTGGCGAACAGGCGGATGTTCTGGAACGTACGTGCGATGCCGGCCGCCGCGATCTGGTGAGGCGCCAGGCCGTCGAGGCGCTTGCCGTCGAAGGAGAATGTGCCGCTGTCCACGGCATACACGCCGGTCAGCAGGTTGAACAGCGTCGTCTTGCCTGCCCCGTTGGGGCCGATGAGGCCGTAGATCTCCTTCGGCGAAATGGAGAACGAGACGTTCTCCAGCGCGGCAAGCCCGCCGAAACGCTTGCTGATGCCCATCGCTTCGAGCAGCAGGCTCATTGCGCTTCCTGCGTGAGCTCGCGCTTGCGCACGCTCGAAGGCAGCAAGCCTGCAGGCCGGAAGAGCATGATCAGCACCATCGCCAGGCCGAAGAGCAGCATGCGGATGACTTCCGGGTCGATGAGCATGCGGCCGAAGAGCGCCTGCTGTACCGGGGCGACCGTCCAGCGAAGCACTTCGGGCGTGAAGGACAAGAGCAGCGCGCCGAGGATCACTCCCCAGACATTGCCCATGCCGCCGAGCACGACCATCGACACGACCATGACGGATTCCACCAGGATGAAGCTTTCCGGCGAGATGAACGCCTGGATGGCGGAGAACATGCCGCCGGCGATGCCGCCGAAGCTTGCGCCCATCGCAAACGCGAGCAGCTTCAGGTTGCGCGTGTTGATGCCCATGGCGCGCGCCGCGATCTCGTCCTCGCGGATCGCCTGCCAGGCCCGCCCGATGCGCGAATCCTGCAGGCGCAGGTTGACCGCGATGACACCGAGCGTGACGGCGAGCAGCACGTAGTAGTACTTGATCGGGCCGCTGAACTCCAGGCCGCCGATGGTCTGGTAGCTCGAGAAGCTGAAGCCATCGATGCGGAAAGGATCGATGCCGGCGATGCCCTGCGGGCCGCTCGTCAAGTTGATCGGCCGCGACAGGTTGTTGAGAAAGATCCGCACGATCTCGCCGAAGCCGAGGGTAACGATGGCGAGGTAGTCGCCGCGCAGCTTGAGCGTCGGCGTGCCAAGCAGCACGCCGAATAGTGCAGCGACTGCGGCGCCGATAGGCAGGATGATCCAGAACGGCAGGTGAATGTTGAAGTGCGGGCTCGCGAGCAGCGCATAGGTATACGCGCCCACCGCGTAGAACGCGATGTAGCCCAGGTCGAGCAATCCGGCGAAGCCCACCACGATGTTGAGCCCGAGCGCGAGCAGCACATAAAGGATCGCGTAGTCGGTGATGCGGACCCAGCTCGTGCCGACCTGGGCAAGCGCGAAGGGCAGTACGGCAAGCGAGACCGCGATGAGCGCGACCCCTGCCCAGCGCACGGCGGGGCGAGCGCGCCAGTCGCTCATGCACGGTCTCCGACGCGCTCGCCGAGGAGGCCCGAGGGCCGGAAGACGAGCACGAGGATCAGCACGACGAACGCGAACACGTCCTGATAGTTCGACCCGAAGATCACGAAATTGCCGCCTCCGGCGCAATCGTTGATGTGCGCGGCGAGGAAGCTGTACTGGCAAAGGTTGGTGAGATCGCCGATGTAGCCGGCGCCGAGCGCCTCGACAATGCCGAGCAGCACGCCGCCGAGCATCGCGCCCGGGATATTGCCGATGCCGCCCAGCACCGCGGCGGAAAAAGCCTTCAGCCCTAGAATCGACCCCATCGTGTATTGCGCGAGGCCGTAGTAGGTCCCATACAGCACGCCCGCTATGGCACCAAGCGCGGCGCCGATGACGAAGGTTGCGGCGATCACGCGGTTGATGTCGATGCCCATCAAGCCCGCGACCTGCTGGTTCTGCGCAGTGGCGCGCATCGCCGTGCCGAGCGGCGTGCGGTAGATGAGGATCGCAAGCGCCGCCATGAGGCCAAAGCAGATCGCGAGGATGGCAATCTGGATCGTGGTGATGGCGGCGCCGCCGATCATGTAGGTGCGCGACTCGATGATCTGCGGAAAGGCGAGTACGTTGCGGCTCCAGACGAGGAGCGCGACGTGCTGCAGGATGATCGAAACGCCGATCGCGGTGATGAGCGGCGCGAGGCGCGGCGCATGCCGCAGCGGCCGGTAGGCGAGCCTTTCCATGGCGTAGCCGACCAGCATGCAGATCGGCACGGCGCAGCCGGCGCCGATCAGCACGATGACGAGCGGAGGCAGACCGTACGGCACGAGCGCATTGATCACGCTGAATGCCACCATCGCGCCGATCATCACCACTTCGCCATGCGCGAAGTTGATGAGCTGGATGATGCCGTACACCATCGTGTAGCCGAGCGCGACGACCGCGTAGACGCTTCCCGCAGTGAGCCCGTTGATGATCTGCTGCAGGAACGTGTCCAAGGCCGGCAAGCCTAAACCAAAAACAAAAACGGCACCGTCGCGGTGCCGTTCTTGCAGAGCCGAAACGAGGCTACTTCGCGCTCGCCATGTTCTTGACGAAGTCGTTGTACGGCCAGGTCTTGCCGGCCTTTACCACCGCGATAGGCTCGATCTTGCCGCCTTTCATGGTGAAGATCGTGATCTCGGCATCCTTGCGATCGCCCTTCTCGTCGAAAGCGATCGGGCCGGTGGCGCCGCTGTAATTGATCTTCTGCAGCTCCGGCAGGTACACCTTGGGATCCGCCGAGCCGGCCTTCTTCATCGCCTCGATCAGCAAATTCGCGGCGTCGTACGTGAACGGCGCATAGATGATCGGGTCGCCGGAGAAGCGCTTCTTGAATGCTTCCTGGAATTTCTGCGAAGCGGCTTGCGGCGGAATGCCGGCCTGCGAGCACAGCAGCCCCTCCGAGGCGTCCCCGGCGAGCTCCTTCATCTTGTCGGTGCATGCGCCGTCGCCGAAGGAGAACACCGCCTTCATGCCGAGCTCGCGGCCCTGCTTGAGCAGCGGACCGCCGGTCGCATCCATGCCGCCGTAGAAGACGGCGTCCGGCTTATGCCCGCGCAGCTTGGTGAGAATCGCCTTCCAGTCGGTCGTCTTGTCCGTGCCTTTCTCCCGCGGCAGGACCTTGATCTTCGCCGCCTTGAGCGTTTTCTCCACCTCGTTGGCGATGCCCTCGCCGTATGCGGTCGCGTCGTCGATCACCGCCACCACCTTCGGCTTGTTCTCGGTCGCGAGGTAGCTGGCGATCGCCGGGCCCTGCTGGTCGTCGCGGCCGACGACCCGGAACACGTTCTTGAATCCCTGCTCGGTGAGCTTGGGATTGGTCGCCGAGCCGGTGATCATCGGGATACCCGCCTGGTTATAGATCGCCGAGGCGGGGATCGTGACGCCGGAGTTCAGGTGGCCGACGACGCCATTCACCTTGGCGTCGACCAGCTTCTGCGCCACTGTCGTGCCGACCTTCGGGTCGGCCTGGTCGTCCTCGGCGACCAGCGTAAACGTGGCCGGCTTGCCGCCGATCTGAATCTTGGCGGCGTTCGCCTCTTCGATGGCGAGGCGCGCGCCGTTCTCGTTGTCCTTGCCCAAGTGCGCGATGCTGCCGGTGAGCGGGCCGACATGGCCGATCTTCACCTCGACGGTCTCGGCGGATGCCTGCGGCGCGCCGCCCTCTTTCTTCGCTTGGGGCGTCTCTTTGCTGCAGCCGGCCGCAACGAGCGCCGCGGCGAGCAGCGAAAAGGCGAGCTTGGTGTTCGTCATCGGATCTCCGAGGATTTGGGCTTTGTGGGGGCGCTTATCTTAACTCCGCCCCCTCTCGGAAATCGACCGCGGCGCGCGCCGCGCTCAAACACGCATCACTTCTGGGAAAGCACCCACTTCACGAGCGCCCGGATGTCGTTGTCCGGCACCTGGCTGTTGGGCGGCATCGGCACCTGACCCCAGACGCCAGAGCCGCCTTTTTTCACCTTCTCGAAGAGCTTCGCCTCGGCGCCTTTGTCGTTGCGGTACTTGGCGGCCACGTCCTTGTAGGCCGGGCCGACCACCTTCTTGTCGACGGCGTGGCAGGCGAAGCAGTTGTACTTCTTGGCAAGTGCTTCTTGCCCGTAGGCAGGCAGCGAAGCCGTCGCCGCCAGTCCAAGCAACAGGACTGCTCGTTTCATGGTTTCTCCTTGCATGCGATCTGCAATTGTATGAGATCGCTTATGGGGGCAAGGCAAGTAACGCCGCAGCATAGCCATCCGTTGACAGGCTCGGGCCGCCGCGGCTTGTCGAGCGCGGCTGGGAGGTACCGGAGATCGTCGGACAGCGCCACGACCAGTCCATCCGGCAGGTATTGCCGCGCGAGATCCGCCTGCCAGCGTCCGAGTTCCGGCTCACGCCCGCGCAGCACCACCAGCTTGGGCGGCGCGAGCTGTTCGGAAAGCGCGATGGCCATGGCGGCGTAGCCGGCCGGATGGGCGCGCATCGGTGCATGGAAGAGCGCCACCGCCCGCGCGGCCGCGCTCACATAGCGGTTTTCACCGGTCAATGCGGCAAGGCGACCGAGCGCCCAGGCCGCCAGAGCATTGCCGGATGGCGTTGCCTGGTCCTGCCCGGGCTTGGGCCGGTGAAACAGGCGCTCGTGGCTTTTCCCGGTGAAGAAAAAGCCGCCCGCTGCGGTGTCCTCGAACTCGGCGAGCAACGCTTCGGCCAGCTCGATCGCGAACGCCAAGTCGGCGGCCGAAAACTCCGCCTGCAGCAGCTCGAGCAGCGCGGCGATGAGGAACGCGTAGTCGTCGAGATAGGCATTGAGGTGCGCGCGTCCGTCCTTGTAGGTTGCGAGGAGGCGCCGGTCGTGCCACATCCGGCCGCGGATGAATTCCAGCGCGCGGCGCGCGGACGCGATCCACTCTGGCCGCCCGAGTGTCCGGCCGGCATGCGCCATGCCCCGGATGGCGAGCGCATTCCACGATACGAGCACTTTCTCATCCCGCGCCGGATGGACTCGCTTCTCCCGCGCCGAGAAGAGCTTCGCTCGCGCGCTTTCGATGAGAGCGTCCGTCCCGGCAGCCTGCGCTATCCGTAGATGCCAATGCTTGTTCTCGAAGTTCGGCGGGCCCTCCAGGCCGTAGCGCGGCGCAAACGCTGCGAATTCCTGCGCCGTGAGGAGCGAGCGGACTTCCTCGAGGTCCCAGACGTAGAACTTGCCCTCCTCGTGCTCGCTGTCGGCATCGAGCGATGAGTAATAGCCGCCTTCGGGCGCCTGCATCTCGCGCATCACCCAACCGGCGGTCTCCTCGGCACAGCGCTTGAAAATCGGCGTGCCTGAGACGCGCCAGGCGTCGGCGAGGAGTCCCAGCAACGGCCCGTTGTCGTACAGCATCTTCTCGAAGTGCGGAATCGACCACTCGGCGTCGACGCTGTAGCGACAGAAACCGCCGCCGAGCTGATCGTAGAGGCCGCCCTCACACATGCGTTCCAGTGTGACGAGCGCGATGTCTTTCTCGCCTTCCCGCAGGCAAAGCTCGAGATCCGATGGGTGAGGAAATTTCGGCGCGCCGCCAAAGCCTCCATGCGTGGGGTCGAAATTGGCGCGCAGATTGTCCAGCATCGCTCGCACGACCTCCGGCGAGAGCTGCTCGGCCGGTTGCGTTGGCAGTGTGCGCCCGAAGGCTCGGAGCACCTGCTCGTTCTGCGTGGCGATTGCGGGGCGCTGATCGCGCCAGACGGCCGCGATGCGCTCGCAGACGTCGGGGAAGCCCGGCATGCCGTAGCGCGCCTGCTTGGGAAAATAAGTTCCGCCGAAGAAAGGCGCCCCCTCGGGCGTGAGAAACATGGTGAGTGGCCAGCCGCCGGCGCGCTGCGCGAGCATCTGGTGCGCGGTCTGGTAGATCTGGTCGAGATCGGGCCGCTCCTCGCGGTCGACCTTGACGTTGACGAAGAGCCGGTTCATCACGGCGGCGACCGCCGGATCCTCGAAGCTCTCCTGCGCCATGACATGGCACCAGTGGCACGCCGAATAGCCGATCGAGAGCAGGATCGGCTTGTCCTCGCGCCGCGCCCGCTCCAGCGCCTCCGCTCCCCACGGATACCAGTCGACGGGGTTCGCGGCGTGGCTCTGGAGGTAGGGCGACGTTTCCTGCGCGAGGCGGTTCACATGCGCCGATTCACATGCGAATTACTTTATCGGCTTGGTGAAGGGGAAGATCTTCGTGAAGCCGAGGATGTCGGTGAGCAATAGCACGAGGAACACCAGAACAATCGCGCCGATGATGTCGCCGCCGGCGGGCAAGGCGTCGATTTTTCCGGCGAGCTGGGCGACTTCATCGTCGCTCATGGCGGCGAGGCGCGCTTGCACATCGGTCGCTTTCACGCCGTATTGGCCAAGCCGCGCTTGCACATCCGCGCGTGCGAGCCATTGGCCGACGTGTGCACGCTCGGGTGCTCCGAGAACCTTGTCGGTGGCAACCATGGCGGCCTGCGCCGGCAGCGGCAGGGCAATGCAGATCACGAGAAGACTTGCGATGAGTCGACGAAGCGTAGAGATCATGAGTACTCCGGATTGGGTTAGAGGTCGTCTGCTGCGGCGCAGGCAGCTTAACATCGGAGCCGATGCCTAACCACCGCGCGCAAGACGTGCTCGAGTTCTGGTTCGGCATCGGCGCGGACTATGGCAAACGACACAAGCGCTGGTTCGAGAAGGATGCCGCGTTCGATGCCGAGATCGCCGGACGCTTTCTGCCCCTGTACGAGGAGCTCGCCCAAAGCTCAGCCTGGCTCGACGATGCGCGCAGTTGCCTCGCTCGAATCATCGTGCTCGATCAATTCCCTCGGCAGATGTTTCGCGGCAAGCCGCGCGCTTTTTCCTCCGATCCGCTCGCGCTGCAAGCGGCGCGCCTCGCCCTCGAGCGCCGGTACGACGAGGGACGCTTACCCGTGGAGCGGCTGTTCCTTTACCTGCCCTTCGAGCACAGCGAGGCGCTCGCCGACCAGCAGCGTGCCTGCGAGCTGATGCGCCCCCTGGGGGACGAGCTGTACGAGTACGCGGTTCGCCACAAGGCGATCATCGAGCGCTTCGGCCGCTTTCCCCACCGCAACTCGATCCTCGGCCGCGAGAGTACGGCCGAGGAAATCGAGTTCCTGAAGCAGCCCGGTTCAAGCTTCTGAGTCGGTGATGGCGCCGAGCGAAGCGGTGGAGACGAGCTTCATGTACTTCGCCATGAGTCCGCGCGTATAACGCGGCTTCGGCGCCTTCCACTTCTTGCGGCGCGCGGCGAGCTCTTTCGCCGGCACATTGAGCCGGATCAGGCGCTTTTTCGCGTCGATGGTGATGGAGTCGCCCTCCTTCACCAGCGCTATCGTCCCGCCCACATAAGCTTCCGGCGCCACGTGGCCGACCACCATGCCCCAAGTCCCGCCGGAGAAGCGGCCATCGGTGAGCAGGCCCACCGATTCACCGAGCCCCTGGCCGATCAGCGCGGACGTCGGCGCAAGCATCTCCTGCATGCCCGGTCCGCCCTTCGGACCTTCGTAGCGGATGACGATCACGTCCCCGGGCTTGATGCGCTTCGCCATGATGGCCTTCATGCACTCGTTCTCGGAATCGAACACGCGCGCCGGTCCGGTGATGGAAGTGCTCTTCAGGCCCGCGATCTTGGCGACGCAGCCTTCGGTGGCGAGGTTGCCCCGCAGTATCGCGAGGTGGCCTTGGGGATGGAGCGGCCGTTCGATCGGGCGGATGACGTCCTGGTCGGATCTGGGTCGGCTCGGAACATTCTTCAGTTCCTCCGCCAGTGTCTTGCCGGTGATGGTCATGCACTCGCCGTGCACGATCCCGGCGTCGAGCAGCATCTTCAGCACTTGTGGAACGCCCCCGGCCGCATGGAAATCGACTGCGACGTAAGGCCCGAAGGGCTTCAGGTTGCACAGGAGCGGCACTTTGCGGCGCACGCGCTCGAAATCGTCGATCGTCCAGCGCACCTGCGCCGCCGCGGCGATCGCGAGGTAGTGCAGCACCGCGTTGGTCGAGCCGCCGGTCGCCATGACGAGTGCGATGGCGTTCTCGATCGACTTGCGCGTAATGATGTCGCGCGGCTTGAGGTCCCGCTTCACTGCCTCGAGCAGGACGCGAGCCGACTCGGCTGCCGAATCGGCCTTCTCGGGATCTGGCGCCGCGAGCTGCGACGAAGCGAGCAGGCTCATGCCGAGCGCCTCGAACGAGGAGCTCATGGTATTCGCCGTGTACTGGCCGCCGCAGGCACCGACGCTCGGGCAGGCGTTCTTCTCGATGCCGTCGAAATCCTCCTGCGACATCTTGCCTGCCGTGAAGGCGCCGACCGCCTCGAACGGGCTGACGATGGTGAGCTTCTGGCCTTTCCAGAAGCCGGGCTTGATCGTGCCCGCGTAGACGAAGATGCCCGGGACGTTGATGCGCGCCATCGCCATCATCGCTCCGGGCATGTTCTTGTCGCAGCCGCCGACGCAGAGCACGCCGTCCATGCATTGCCCATTGACAGCCGTCTCGATCGCGTCGGCGATGACCTCGCGCGAGATGAGCGAGTACTTCATGCCCTCCGTTCCCATGCCGATGCCGTCGGTGACGGTCGGGAAGCCGAAGGTCTGCGGCTTAGCGCCCGCTCGCTCGAGCGCAGCCGTGGCGCGGTCGACCAGCGGCTGGATGCCGGCATTGCACGGATTCATGGTCGAGTGGCCGTTCGCCACGCCGACGATCGGCTTGTCGAAATCGGCGTCGCCGAAGCCGACCGCGCGCAGCATCGCCCGATTCGGCGAGCGTGCCACGCCCTGGGTGATCAGCTTGGAGCGGCGGTTGTAGGTTGCCATCGGTTCCTTTCGTTCGAGCGTGTCATTTTGCCCTGCGCTCGCCGCTTGTACGATAGGCTCCTCGCATGCTGGTCCATCCGAATTTCAATCCGATCGCAATCTCCATCGGGCCGCTCGCGGTGCGCTGGTACGGGCTCATGTACCTCGCCGGCTTCACCGCGGCCTGGTGGCTCGGTATCCGGCGCATCGACCGCAAGCTCGCCCCGGTCGACCGCCGTCAATTCGACGACCTGGTGTTCCTCGCCGTGCTGGGGGTCATCCTGGGTGGCCGCCTCGGCTATGTGCTTTTCTACAAGCCGGGCTACTACGCGAGCCATCCTCTCGAGATCTTCGCGGTCTGGCAGGGCGGCATGTCGTTCCACGGCGGCCTGCTTGGCGTGATGAGCGCGATGGGTTATGCGGCCTGGCGGCACAAGATCCACTACCTGCGGCTCATGGACTTCGTCGCGCCCCTCGTGCCGCTCGGACTGGCGGCGGGCCGCCTCGGCAATTTCATCAATGGCGAGCTCTGGGGCAGGGTGACGACGCTGCCTTGGGGCATGGTGTTCCGTAATGCCGGCGATTTGCCGCGCCATCCATCGCAGCTCTACGAGTTCGCGCTGGAGGGGCTCACGCTCTTCGCCATCCTGTGGTGGTTTTCCTCCAAGCCCCGCCCGCGGGGCCAGGTGTCGGCGCTCTTTCTCATCGGCTACGGCTGCCTGCGCTTCCTCGCTGAATTCGCGCGCGAGCCCGACGCCTTTCTCGGCTACCTCACCTTCGGCATGACGATGGGGCAGTGGCTGTGCCTGCCGATGATTGCGGGCGGCATCGCGCTTTGGGCATGGAGTCGGCGCTACACCCCGTCATCGTCATGACGTTGCTCGCCCGGTATTAAGCGCAGCCTCGAGCACCCGCGCGACGTGCACCGGCCTGCGTCCGGTGCCCTCGTGGATCTGATGGCGGCAGCTCGTGCCGTCTGCAACCAGCATGGCCTGCGGCGCGTTGCGCACCGCCGGCAGGAGGCTCAGCTCGGCCATCTTCATCGACACCTCGGCGTGCTCCGCCTCATAGCCGAAGCTGCCGGCCATGCCGCAGCAGCTCGTTTCTACGGTCTGCACTTTGAGACCCGGAACCATGCCGAGGACCTTCTGTACCGCAGGCATGGCGTCGAACGCCTTTTGGTGGCAGTGCCCGTGGAGCAGCACTTCTTGCTCCAGCTTGCCGAAGCTCAGCCGACCAGGCCTTTGGGCCACGAATTCCTCGAGCAGGAAAGAATGCTTCGCCAGTTCGTCCGCGCCCTTGAGCAAGACCGTGAATTCGTCGCGCAGTGAAAAGAGGCACGAGGGTTCGAGGCCTATTACCGGTATGCCGCGTGCCACCACCGGGCCGAGCAGATCGAGCATGCGCTGCGCCTCGCGCTTCGCTTCGTCCACCATGCCGACCGAGAGGAATGTCCGGCCGCAGCAGAGTCCTTGCGGTATTTGCACCCGGTAGCCGGCCGCCCCGAGCACGGTTTTCGCCGCGCGCGCGTTCTCAGGCTCGAAATAGCGGCTGAAGGTGTCGACGAAAAGTATCGCATCGCCCTCGGCGATCCCGCGCTCGCGGAAGTAATCGGTGCGCCAGCGCGGCAGCGGACGAGCTGCGAAGCCAATCGACCGCTTCAGCAAACCGGATGCGAAATTCGAAATCGGCGCAAGCCGGGCCGCGAGCGGCGCGTACCGCGGCAGGTAGCCGATGGCGCGATCGCGCGCACTGAAGCCGCGCTTCGCCTTGTAATGCGCCAGGAACTCGATCTTCATCCGCGCCATGTCGACGCCGGTCGGGCATTCGCGCTTGCAGCCCTTGCAGGAAACACAGAGATCGAGCGCGTTTTTCACGGCTTCGTCCCCCTCGGCGCCGAGCTGGCCGGAAAGCGCGAGGCGCAGGGTGTTGGCTCTTCCCCGCGTCAGATGCACCTCGTCGCGCGTCGCGCGATAGGAAGGGCACATCGTTCCCGCATCGAACTTGCGGCAGTGGCCGTTGTTGTTGCACATCTCGACGGCTTTGTCATAGCCGCCCCACTCGCTCCAGTCGAGCACGGCCCGCGGCAGCGACGTCCTATAGCCGGGCTTGAAGCGAAAGAGCGTGGCGTCGTCCATCCTGGATGGGTCGACGATCTTTCCCGGGTTCATGAGGCCGCGCGGGTCGAGCCACGACTTGATCTCGCCCAGCGCCGCCGTGAGCCGCGGCCCGAAGAAAGGCGCGATCCACTCCGAGCGCACGAGCCCGTCGCCGTGCTCGCCGGAATAGGCGCCTTTGTATTCCTTCACCATCGCGCAGGCTTCCTCGGCAATGGCGCGCATCTTGGCGGCGCCGTCGCGCCGCATGTCGAGGATGGGGCGCACGTGCAACGTTCCCACCGAGGCATGCGCGTACCACGTGCCGCGCGTGCCGTGCTTCTCGAACACCCGCGTCAGGCGATCGGTGTATTCGGCGAGGTGCTCGAGCGGCACGGCGCAATCCTCGATGAACGACACCGGCTTGCCGTCACCCTTCATCGACATCATGATGTTGAGGCCGGCCTTGCGCACTTCCCAGATCTCGCGCTGGAGCCTCGCATCGGTCACCTCGACCACAGACGCCGGCAGGCCCAGATCGGCCATCAACTGCACAAGGTCCTTCAGGCGGCCGACCCGCTCGTCGGCGAACTCCACGAGGAGAATGGCATCCGGATCGCCCGTGATGGATGCGTTGACGGTCTTCTCGAACGCCGGGTTCTCGCGCGCGAGCCCGATCATGGTGCGGTCGACAAGTTCGACAGCGGTCGGCCCGAGCTTGACGATGTGTTGCGTGAGCTCCATCGCGCTGTAGAACTTTGGAAAATGGCAGACGCCGAGCGAGCGCTTCTCCGGAAGTCGCGAAAGCTTGAGATGAAGGCGCTCGGAATAGGCGAGCGTCCCCTCGGAGCCGACCAGCAGATGCGCCGCGTTCGCATGCGGCGGGCCGAGATGGTCGAGGTTGTAGCCCGCTACCTTGCGCAGCACTTTTGGGAACCGCGCCTCGATCTCGGCTCGCTCGCGGACGTAGAGCTCGTTCAGCCTGGCAATGAATGCGCGATACGCCGGCGGCCCGCTCGTGTCGCTCATGGGACCGAACTTCCAGCGCTCGCCGGCAACCGTGCAGCCTTCGATGGCGAGCACGTTGTGCACCATGTTGCCGTAGGCGATGGAGCGGGAGCCGCAGGAGTTGTTGCCCGCCATGCCACCGAGGGTGGCTTGCGCGCTGGTTGAGACGTCGACGGGAAACCACAGGGCCTTCGCGCGCAGCACGGCGTTCAATTGGTCGAGCACCACGCCGGGCTGCACGATGGCGCGCTCGCCGTCCACCTCCAGAACGCGATTCAGATATTTCGTGGTGTCGATGATGAGCGCCGCGCCGACCGCCTGACCGCACTGCGAGCTGCCCGCGCCGCGCGGCAGGATCGGTACGCCTTCCTCCGCAGCGATGGCGAGCGCCACGCGCGCTGCCGTCTCGGTGCGCGGCACCGCGATGCCGATGGGCTCGACCTGGTAGATCGACGCGTCGGTGGAATAGCGGCCGCGGCTAGCGCGGTCGAACAGCACTTCTCCGTCGAACTCCTTGCGCAGCCGCGCCGCGAGCGCGGAGTCGCTCGCTCGGACGAACTTGACTGGGGTCAAGGGAGCGTTCATCGAGGCGGCAGTTAGAATACCCCAATGACCCGACGTGCCGGCCGGCACTTCCTGCAAATTCCGGGGCCTACCAACGTCCCAGACCGCGTTCTGCGCGCGATCGACTTTCCCACGATCGATCATCGCGGGCCCGAGTTCGCGACGCTCGGCAAGAACGTGCTCGAAGGAATGAAGCGCGTCTTCAAGAGCACCAAGGGCGAAGTCGTGATCTATCCGGCTTCGGGCACCGGCGCGTGGGAAGCGGCGCTCGTCAATACGCTGTCGCCGGGCGATCAAGTGCTGATGTACGAGACAGGCCACTTCGCGACGCTCTGGCAGAAGATGGCGGCGAAGCTCGGTATCAACGTGGAATTCATCGCCGGCGATTGGCGCCACGGCGCCGATCCGCAGGCAATCGAGAAGCGGCTGCGCGCCGATACCGACAAGCGGATCAAGGCGGTCGCGGTCGTGCACAACGAGACTTCGACCGGCGTCACTTCGCGCCTCGCCGAAGTGCGCCAAGCCATCGATGCGGCGCGCCACCCGGCGCTCTACATGGTAGACACCATCTCGTCACTCGCCTCGATCGATTACCGGCATGACGAGTGGGGCGTCGACGTCACCGTCGCCGGATCGCAGAAAGGCCTGATGCTGCCGCCGGGCCTGTCGTTCAATTGCATCTCGCCAAAGGCACTCGAGGCGAGCAAGTCCGCGCGCCTTGCCCGCAGCTACTGGGCGTGGGACGAAATGATCGCGAACGGGAAGAAGGGTTATTTCCCGTACACGCCGGCCACCAACATGCTGTATGGGCTCGCCGAAGCGCTGAAGATGCTGCTCGACGAGGAAGGGCTGGACAACGTGTTTGCGCGCCACCAGCGCCACGCCGAGGCCACGCGCCGCGCAGTGCGCGCGTGGGGGCTCGAGGTCTATGCCGTCGATCCGCGCGAATGCTCCGCGTCGCTCACCGGCGTGCTGCTGCCCGCGGGCCATGATGCCGACCGTGTGCGCAAGGTGATCCTCGATGCCTTCGATCTCTCGCTTGGCACCGGGCTCACCAAGCTCGGCGGCAAGATGTTCCGCATCGGGCATCTGGGCGATTTCAACGACCTCATGCTGATGGGGACGCTGGCCGGTGTCGAAATGGGCCTCGCGCTTGCAGACGTTCCGGTGAAGAGGGAAGGCGTGCAGGCGGCAATGAGTTACCTGGCGGACTGTCAGGCCAATCCGGCGCGCGCCGCGGCGTAGTGGCACTACTCGAAGTTCGGAATCTCAGAACTACCTTCCTCACCGCGGGGGGCCTCGTGCGTGCAGTCGACGGCGTGTCTTGGGACGTACGCGAGGGCGAGACGGTCGCGCTGGTCGGTGAATCCGGATGCGGCAAGTCGGTGAGCGCGCTCAGCATCATGCGCCTGGTAGCGCCGCCTGCGGCGCGTATCGAGGCCGGCGAAATCCTCTACAAGGGACGCGACCTGCTCAAGCTTTCCGAGGCGGAGATGCGGCACGTGCGCGGCCGCGAGATCGCCATGGTGTTCCAGGAGCCGATGACTTCGCTGAATCCGGTGCTCTCCATCGGGCGCCAGCTCACCGAGGGCCTCGAGATTCACATGCAGATGACGCGGGCGCAGGCGCAGGCGCGCGCGGTGGAATTGCTCGGCATGGTCGGCATCCCGGATCCGCAGCGCCGGCTCGCGCAATATCCGCATCATTTCAGCGGCGGCATGCGGCAGCGCATGATGATCGCCATGGCGCTTGCCTGTAATCCGTCGCTCATCCTCGCCGACGAACCGACCACGGCGCTCGACGTGACGATCCAGGCGCAGATCCTCGAGCTCATGCGCGATCTCTCGAAGCGCCTGGGCGTGGCCATGCTGATCATCACGCACAACCTGGGCGTCGTCGCGCGTTATGCCGATCGCGTCAATGTGATGTATGCCGGACGCATCATCGAGCAGGCGAGCGCGGCCGAGCTCTACGCCAATCCGCGCCATCCGTATACGCTTGGCCTCTTGCGCTCGGTGCCGCGTCTCGACGAGCCACGCCGTGCGCGCCTTGACCCGATCGACGGGCAGCCGCCGGACCTCACCCGCTTGCCGCAGGGCTGCGCGTTCGCGCCGCGTTGTGCCTACCGCGTCGAACGCTGCAGCGAAGCGCCGCCGCTAGATACCGTCGCCGAGGCTCACACATCGGCTTGCTGGGAGGCGCTGCGCCTGGGCAAGCCGCAGGCGGCCGAGGTCGAGCCGTGAGCGAGACGCTGCTCGACGTACAGCACCTCGTCAAGCATTTTGCGGTCGGCGGTGGCTTGCTGTCGCGCTCGGCCGCGGTCGTGCGTGCGGTCGATGACGTCAGTTTCAGCGTCCGTCGCGGCGAGACCGTAGGCCTGGTGGGCGAGTCGGGCTGCGGCAAGACCACTACGGGACGCTGCATCCTGCAGCTCGAGCGGCCTACCAGCGGACACATTCTGTTCGACGGCGCCGACCTCGCCGCGCTGGACGAGCGCGAGCTGCGTCGCGTGCGGCGCCGCGTGCAGGTCATCTTCCAGGATCCGTATGCGTCGCTCAATCCGCGCATGACGATCGGCCAGATCCTCGCCGAGCCGCTCAGGGTTCACGGCATCGTGCGCGAGGCGCGCGCGCGCGAAGCGCGCGTGCAGGAGCTTCTATCGCAGGTCGGCCTGCTGCCGCAGCACGCGCGGCGCTATCCCCATCAGCTCTCCGGCGGCCAGCGGCAGCGGGTGGGTATCGCACGAGCGCTCGCCATGGAGCCCTCGCTCATCGTTTGCGACGAGCCCGTCTCGGCGCTCGACGTTTCAATCCAGGCGCAGATCATCAACCTGCTCGAGGACCTGCAGAGCCGGCTGGGGCTCACGTATCTGTTCATCGCCCATGATCTCTCGGTGGTGCGCCACATCTCCAACCGCGTCGTGGTGATGTACCTCGGCAAGGTGGTCGAGGTGGCCGATCGGCGCGCGCTCTATGAGGAGCCGCTGCACCCTTATACGAAGGCATTACTCTCGGCGGTCCCGATCCCGGATCCGAAGCTAGAGGCGAACCGAAGCCGCACCGTGCTGCGGGGCGAGGTTCCCAGTCCGCTCGACCCCCCCACGGGGTGCGTGTTCCACCCGCGCTGCCCGCGCGCGACGGAACGCTGCACCGCCGAAATGCCAGTCTTAAGGAACTTTAAGAGTGAGCACTGGGCCGCATGCCATCATGCTGACATCGAGCATTGACATGCAATGCCGCTCCGCTATTAACTAGTCGAGCAAAAAACAGCACCCCCGTGAAAGGGGGGCATACTAAAGACCCTCTAGGAGGAGGCGTTTCATGAAGCGATTCGCGCGACTGCTGGCGCTCGCCGCCAGTTCCTTGCTCGCCCTGACTGCGTATGGCCAGACGCCCCGCTATGGCGGGGAACTCGTGTTTCCGGTGCCCTCGGAACCGCCGTCGTACGACGGGCATCGCGAGGAGACCTTCGGCCTGATTCACCCGATCGCTCCGTTCTACAACACGCTGCTGCGCGTCGACCCGTTCGACAGGACCGGCACCAAGCCGGCGCCTTCGCTCGCGGAGAGCTGGACGGAATCCAAGGACGGCAAGACCTACACCTTCAAGCTCCACAAGGGGGTGAAGTTCCACGATGGCTCTGAAATGACCTCGAAGGACGTCAAGGCGTCCTACGACAAGATCATTTTCCCGCCGCCGGGCGTCGGCTCCACGCGCAAGGGCCAGTACGCCGACGTGGAGAAAGTCGAAGCCCCGGACCCCTATACGGTGGTATTCCACCTGAAGCACCCCTCGGCCTCCTTCATCGCCTCGATGCTCTCGCCGTACAACTTCATCTACAAGGCCGACATCCTGGCGAAGGATCCCCATTGGTACGAGACCCACATCATGGGCACCGGACCGTTCACCTTTGTCGAGCACGTGAAAGGCTCCTATGTGCTCGGCAAGAAGAACCCGAACTACTGGGACAAGGGCAAGCCCTACTTGGACGGTTTCCGCGCGGTGTTCATGCGCGACTCGGCGGCGCAGGTCGCCGCGGTGCGCGGCGAGCGCGCCCAGATCCAGTTCCGCGGCTTCACGCCCAAGGATCGGGACAACATCAAGGCGGCGCTCGGCGACAAGATCACCGTGCAGGAGTCGCCCTGGGACTGCATCCTGTACGTCTCCATCAACCACAAGAAGAAACCCTTCGACGATCCCCGGGTGAGGCGTGCGCTGACGCTGGCGCTCGACCGCTACGAGGGCTCCAAGGCGCTGTCGCAGATCGCCATCGTCAAGGAAGTGGCGGGCGTGCAGGTGCCCGGCACCCCTTTCGCGACTCCGCCCGAGGAGCTGGCGAAGCTCGCCGGCTACTGGCATGACGCGGAGAAGTCGCGCGCCGAGGCGAAGCGGCTCCTCAGGGAAGCCGACGTGCCCGACGGGTTCTCCTTCACCTTCAAGAACCGCGGCATCCCGATGCCGTACGAGCCGCTCGGCGTGTGGCTGATCGACCAGTGGCGCAAGGTCGGGCTTAACGTCAAGCAGGAGGTGGTCGAGGCCGCAGCCTACTTCGGCGTACTGCGCAAGGGCGACTTCGAAACGGCGATGGATTTCCAGTGCGGCTACATCGTCGAGCCGGACCTCGACATGTACCGCTTCACGTCGGCCAGCCGCAATCCGGCGAACTATGGCGCCTACGAAGACCCGGTGCTCGACGCGCTCTACGACAAGCAGAGCCAGGCGACGAATGTGGAGGAGCGCAAGCGCCTCGTCCGCGAGTTCGAGAAACGCGCGCTCGACGAGCAGGCCCACGTGCTGATGACGCTGCAGTGGCATCGCATCATCCCGCACTCCTCGAAGCTCCATGGGTGGACGATCACGCCGAGCCATTACCTGAACAACACCCTCGATACGGTCTGGCTCTCGCAGTGACGCTACGCGCCGGCGGCCCGCCTCGCACAATCGGGCCGCCGGCGTAAGCCGGCATGGGCATCTATATCCTGAAGCGACTCGCGGCGATGGTGCCGACGCTGCTCGGCGTCGCCGTGCTCATTTTCGTCCTGCTGCGCGTCATTCCCGGCGACGTCGTCGAGGCGAGGTACCTCACCCAGGGCAGCCAGTTCCAGTCGCAGGAGCTGATGGACCAGGAGCGGCACAAGCTCGGCCTCGACCAGTCGCTTTGGAAGCAGTTCACGACCTGGATGGCAGGCCTTGCGAGGCTGGACTTCGGCCTGTCGATGTGGACGGGCTCGCCCATTACCGAGGAGATCAAGCTACGCTTCGCCCTATCGCTGCAGCTTGCCGTCATGGCGAGCCTGCTCGCTCAAGTGCTTGCCATTCCGCTCGGCATCCTGGCCGCGGTCAAGCAGGACAGCTGGATTGATTATGCGGTGCGCGTCTTTTCGATCGCCGGCCTCGCCACGCCGTCGTTCTGGCTCGGCATTCTGATGATCCTCACCATGCTGATCGTGTTTCACTGGGTGCCGCCGATGGTCTTCACGCCGTTCTGGGTGAATCCCTGGGAGAACCTGGCGCAGCTGATCTGGCCGGCGCTTGCGGTCGGCTACCGGTATTCCGCCGTCGGCACGCGGATGATGCGCTCGGCCATGCTGGAAGTGCTGCGCGAGGATTACATCCGCACCGCGCGCGCCAAAGGCCTCTGGCTCAAGCTGATCCTCACTCGGCACGCGCTCAAGAATGCGGTCCTCCCGGTGCTCACCGTGATGAGCCTCGAATTCGCGTTCCTGCTCGGCGGGCTGGTGGTCACCGAGCAGGTGTTCAACCTCAACGGCCTGGGAATGCTTTTCGTCGAGGCCATCTCGCACCGGGACTACACGCTCACCCAGGCGCTGGTCATGCTGGTCGCCACCTTCTTCCTGTTCGTGAACTTCTTCGTCGACATCGCCTACGCGTGGATCGACCCCCGCATACGTTACCGCTGACGTGGCCGCTACTCCCCATACCGTCGATGAGCTGACCCAGAGCGCGCCGCGCGCGCGCTGGTTCGCCACCATCGTCAATTTCATTCGTCAGCGCCCGCTCGGCGCGATCGGCGCCACGATCATCCTCGTCATGATTGCCGCGGCGATTACGGCGGGCTTCATCGCGCCGTACGACCCGCTCGCGACCGACTACGGCGCGATGATTGCCGCGCCGAGCCGCGCGCACTGGCTCGGCACGGACGCATTCGGGCGCGATGTCCTGTCGAGGATCCTTTACGGCTCGCGCACCGCGCTCGAGGTCGGCTTCGGTGCCGCGATCCTCGGCGCGACTTTCGGCTCGTTGATCGGCGTCGGGAGCGCCTATTTCGCCGGTCGCATCGACCTTATCGTGCAGCGCGTGATGGATGTGTTCTTCGCCTTCCCGGTCATCATCCTCGCGCTCACCGTGGTCGCCGTGCTCGGCACCGGCGCCGGCAACGTGATCCTCGCCATCGCCACGCCGATGGTGCCGCGCTGCGCGCGCGTCGTGCGCTCGAGCGCACTCTCGGTGCGCGAGATGCCCTATGTAGACGCGGCGCGCGCCTGCGGCTTCGGCCACAGCCGCATCATCCTGCGGCATATGCTGCCGAACGTGATGGCGCCGATCCTCATCATGGCGACCGCGTTCCTCGGCGAGGCCATCCTGCTCGAGGCGTCGCTCTCGTTCATCGGCCTCGGCGTGCAGGAGCCGACTGCGGCGTGGGGGCTGATGCTGCGCGGCGCGGCGGTGGAATTCGCCGAAACCGCGCCATGGATGGCGATCTTCCCGGGCCTTGCCATCAGCCTGGCGGTCTTCGGCTTCAATCTCTTCGGCGACTCGCTGCGCGACGCGCTCGACCCGCGTCTGCGCACGCAATAACGCCATTTTCTGGCAAGGCGTCCGCGAGGCCGCCGGCATCCCGGCTGCAGTGCTGGTCGCGGGGTACGTGGCGTTCGGCGCGCTCGCCGCGGCGAACGACATCCCGTTCGGCCTCGCCGTGACGTCGACCGCGGTGCTGTGGGCGCTCCCCGCGCAGATCATCCTGGTGGAGATGCATTCGCTTGCCGCACCGGTATTCGCCACGCTATTGGCGGTAATGCTGTCCTCGGCGCGCTTCCTGCCGATGACGTTGATGCTCATGCCGGAGATGCGCGCTCCCGGGCATCGCGACTGGAAGTACTACGTCGCCGCGCAGCTCCTCTCCCTTTCGGGATGGACGATGGCGGTGGCCCGCTTTCCGGACATTCCGCGCGGGCAGCGGCTCGGCTGGTTCTACGGCTTCACCGTGGTGTTGATGACGGTGAGCGCCGTATCGACCGCGCTGGGCTACGTCGGTGCCGACCATTTGCCGCCGCTCGCAAAGCTCGCGCTCGTCTTCATGGTACCGATGTATTACCTCCTCATCCTCTCCGGCTCCGTACGCGAACGAGTGGCGGCGCTCGGCCTCGCCTGCGGGGCGGTCGCTGGTCCGCTCGGCTATCTCCTAACGCCGGAGTGGAGCGTGCCGCTCGGCGGCCTCGCCGGTGGCAGCATCGCTTACCTCCTGCTGAGGAGGCGCTGATGGACCTATGGCTTCTGCTCGGCGTGTGCGGCATCGCTACGTACCTTTGGCGAGGGCCGGGCGTGCTGATCGCCGGCAAGCTCGACTCGAAAGGCGAAGCTTTCATCTGGATTTCGTGCGTGGCGTACGCCATCATTGCGGGTCTCGTCGCGCGCATGCTCATCCTGCCTACCGGTGTCCTGAGTGAAACGACTGCTCTGGAACGTGTCCTCGGCAGCGTCGTTGCGCTCGCGGTGTATTTCCGCTTGTCGAAGCGTAATCTGCTGGCCGGCGTGCTGGCGTCGGCCCTCGCGTTCTCGCTGATCAGGATGGCGACATGAACTCGCGCGCCGCTCTCACCGTCAACGGGCGCAGCTATCGGCGGATGGACCGGCCGGTCGTCGTCGTATGCGTGGACGGCTGCGAATACGACTATATCTCCCGCGCCGTCGCCGATGGCATCGCGCCGTTCTTCGCGCGGATGATCGAAGAAGGCACGGCGCTCGTCGGCGACTGCGTCATCCCGAGCTTCACCAATCCGAACAACATGTCCATCGTCACCGGCGTGCCGCCGTCGGTGCACGGCATTTGCGGCAATTACTTCTACGACCGCGAGGCGGGCGCGGAGACGATGATGAATGACCCGAAGTACCTGCGCGTCGGCACCATCCTCGCAGCTTTCGCCGGCGCCGGTGCCAAGGTCGCCGCTGTTACGGCAAAAGACAAGCTGCGGCGCCTGTTGGGCAAGGGCCTGAAGGGAATCTGCTTCTCGTCGGAGAAGGCCGATCAAGCGAGCATCGCGGACAACGGCATCGAGGACGTCCTCGGCCTCGTCGGCAAGCCGCTACCGTCGGTCTACAGCGCCGATCTCTCCGAGTTCGTCTTCGCTGCGGGCGTCGCGCTGATGCGCCGCGACCGGCCCGATCTCATGTATCTCTCGACCACCGACTACGTCCAGCACAAGGCGGCGCCCGGCACGCGGGACGCGAATGCGTTCTACGCGATGATTGACCGACATCTCGCCGAGCTGGAGTCCCTCGGCGCGCTCATCGCGCTCACCGCCGATCACGGCATGAATGACAAGTTCGGGCCGGACGGTCAGCCCGACGTGATCTACTTGCAGGATGTGCTGGAGCGCTGGCTCGGCGAGGGTAACGCGCGTGTCATCCTGCCGATCACTGATCCCTACGTGGTGCACCACGGGTCGCTCGGCTCCTTTGCCACGGCGTATCTCGCGCCGGGCACTGACGCACAAGCGCTGATGACACGGCTTGCCGCCATTCGCGGCATCGAGCTCGTGCTGTCGAATGAGCAGGCCTGCCGGCGCTTCGAGCTGCCACCGGAGCGCGTCGGCGATATTGTCGTCATCGCGCAGAAGCACGTCGTTCTCGGCACGAGCCGTGCGCGGCATGATTTATCCGGCTTGGACGCGCCACTGCGTTCGCATGGCGGCCTTTCCGAGCAGGCGGTGCCCCTCATGTTCAACCGGCGGGCGCACGGCTTGCCCAAGGCGCGGCTGCGCAATTTCGACGTGTTCGACGTCGCGTTGAATCACCTGTTGGATTGACGCTGGCTACTTGCGTGCCGCGCCCATCAGATGGTCCGGCAGCCACGTCGCGATCTCGGGGAAGACGCAGAGGATGACGATGGCGAGGAACATGCAAAGCACGTAGGGAATCGTGCCCCACATGACCTTCATGAGCGGCACGTCGGGGGCAATCGAGTTGACGATGTAGATGTTGAGGCCCACCGGCGGATGGATCAGGCCGATCTCCATGTTGATGGTCAGGATGACTCCGAACCAGACCGGATCGAATCCCGCGGCCGTAACGATCGGAAAGAGGATCGGGCTCGTCATCAGGATGATGGCCGCCGGCGGGATGAAGAAGCCGCAGACCAGCAGGAAAAGGTTGATGAGCGCCATCAGCATCCAGCGGTTCACGTGCATGTCGGCGATCGCCTGCGCGAGCGTCTGCGTGAGATACAACGAAGTGAGCATGTAACCGAAAAGCACGGCTGCCGCGATGATCGTCAGGATCATCACCGACTCGCGCGTCGTATCGCGCAGGATGGCCCACCACTCGCGCGGCCGCCACATCTTGTAGATGACCAGTGCCAGCACGACGCACAGCGCCGCGCCGACCCCGGCCGCCTCCGACGGCGTAGCGATGCCGCCGTAGAGGGCGTACATGACGCCGATGATGATGGCCACGAACGGCGCGATCTTCGGGATGCTCGCGAACTTCTGCTTCCAGGTGTAGCGGAAATCCGGTGCGTGCGAGCGGAAGCCGCGCCGCCAGATCTCGAACAGCGTCCACAGCATGAACAGACCCGTCAGCATGATGCCGGGCAGCACGCCGGCGAGGAACAGCCTGCCGATCGAGGTCTCGGTCGCGATGCCGTAAAGGATGAAGGTGATCGAGGGGGGGATCAGGATGCCGAGCGTGCCGCCGGCGCAGATCGATCCGGTGGCGATCTCGTCGGGATAGCCGCGGCGGCGCATCTCCGGTATTCCCATCTTGCCGATCGCCGCGCAGCAGGCCGGTGACGAGCCGGTCAGGGCTGCAAAGATGGCGCAGGCGCCGAGATTGGAGATCACCAAGCCGCCCGGCAACCGATACAACCACCGGTCGAGCGCCTCGTAGAGGTCCTTGCCGGCGGGCGAAGAGCCGATCGCCGCGCCCATCATCACGAACATCGGGATGGCGACGAGCGTGAATTCGTCCAAGCCGGCGTAAAACGTCTCGGCCACCACGTGCATCGCATCGAAGCCCTGGAACAACAGGAGGAATACGATCGAGATGGCACCCAGGCCGAACGCAACAGGAATGCCCGAAAGCAGCACGAGCAACGTGACCACGAGGACGATGCTGCCCTGCGTGGTGGGGCTCATGCGCCCGGGCGCTCGTCAGTGATGCCGAAGGGGGGCGAGCGCCGTGTAACGAGGCAGATAAGCTCGACGACGTATTGCAGCACCAGCAGGCCGAGGCCGGCTGGCATCGCGCTATACGGGATCCACAGCCGGGCGCGCCAAACCGTGTCCGAGCGCCAGTTGCCCGACCAAGCCTGGTACCAGTACGCCGTACACAGGACGAACAGCACGGCGCAGAAAGCAAGCGCCACGCCGGTCGTGAGGAGCGCCAGCCGATAGCGCCCCACCGGCCCAAGGTGCAGCGGGAGCACGTCGACGTTGACGTGACCGCGGGTCATCAGCACGTAGGCGCTGCCGATGAAGGTCGCCGAGACGATGCTGTACGTGACGACGTCGATCTGCCATATCGTCGTGCGCCCGAGCAGATAGCGCTCGATCACGATATCGATGATCACGAGCACGCCGAGCGCGATGAGGCCGGCGGCTATGGCACCCGCGACGCGCGAGGCGGTGCTCACGATTCGAATGAAAGCGTCCACGGGCTTCGCCGGCGGGCCGCAGCCCGCCGGCTGGGGTCGTTATTTGACGGCCAACGCCTCGTCGATCAGCTTCTGGCCGTTCGGCACGTCCTTCGCGAACCTGGCATATGCGCTCTTCTTGGCCACCGCGACCCAGGCGTTGTAATCCGCGTCCGACAGGGTCACCACTTTTACCTTGTGGTCCTCGAACGCCTTGATCGCCTCGGCGTTCACTTGGTCGGCCTTGCCTTCATAGTAAGCCTCGGCCTTCTTGCCAGCCTTGACGATCACGTCTTGCTGCTGCTTGTTCAGCCGGCTGAAGCTCTTCTTCGACATCAGCACCGGCTCGTACATGAACCACAAGGCGTTGTTGCCGGGGGCCGTAAGGCAGTCGGTCACCTCATAGAGCCGCGTCGACGCGAAGGTGCCGAGACTCGTGTCGGTGCCGTTCACAACGCCGGTCTGGAAGGCGTTGTAGATCTCGTTGGATGGCGGGGTGACGATGCTCGCCCCCGCCGCCTCCCACATCGCCGCGAACGTCGGCCCGGCGGCGCGGAATTTCATCCCCTGCATGTCGGCGGGCTTGACGATGCACTTCTGCTTGGCCGCCATGCCGCCCGCGAACCATGCGTCCGAGAGAACGATCACGCCATGCTTCTCGATCTCCGCGCGGATGTCCTTCATGAACTGCGAGGAATTGACGCGCTTCGCCCGCTCCTGGCTGCGGATCAGGCCGGGCATCAGCGTCGCGCTGAACGTCGGCACCTTGCCGCTCGCGTAGTCGAGCGGAAAGAGCGAGATATCCAGCTGCCCGTCGACCATCGCATTCCATTGCTGGTTCGGCTTGAAAAGCGAAGCGCCGGGATAGACCTGGATCGTCAGGCCCACGTTGGCCGCCTGCGCCTCCTTGGCGATCATCTGCACCATGTCGTCGCGCACATCGCCCTTGCCGCCCGGGAACTGGTGGGAGGCGCGCAGGGTCTGGGCGCCTGCAGAAGTGCTCGCGATCAATGCCGCGAGCGCCAACGAAGCGATCAGCCGGCGTTTCTCTTTGCCGCGATGAAGCTCGATCATTTTTCCCTCCTCGGAATCAAACAGGCCCGTATCGTAAGCTATATGACAGCCGCCGAGCGCAGCCGCGCGACGTCGTCTTGGCTCTTGCCAAGCAGCTCGCGCAGCACCTCCTCGGTATGCTCCCCTAGAAGTGGCGGCGCCGACCGGTACTCGAGCCCGGTATCCGAGAAACGCATGGGGCTTGCCACCAGAGGCAGGCTTGCGCCAGCGCCGTGCGGCAGTTCCATGCGGATGCCGCGCGCTTTGACCTGCGGTTCTTCGAATACCTGGGCAATATCGTTGATCGGGCCATTCGGCACGCCGGCCGCCTCGAGGAGCTCGAGCCATTCGCGCTTGCTCCGCTTCTTGAACACCTCAGCGAGTAGCCTCGTCAGCTCGGCGCGGT
The DNA here is from genome assembly GCA_035632415.1 of Burkholderiales bacterium. Lineage (GTDB taxonomy): Bacteria > Pseudomonadota > Gammaproteobacteria > Burkholderiales > SG8-39 > SCGC-AG-212-J23. The sequence goes on from DASQGW010000012.1 coordinate 59,146, forward strand.
TCTCCACACGCTTGCCGTTGGTCGCGAAGCGCGGGTCCTGCGCCAGTTCCGCGCACCCGGCGGCGTCGCAAAACTTGCGGTAGAGATTGTCATTGCCGCAGGCGAGGATCACCTCGCCATCCGAAGCACGGAAAGGCTGGTAAGGAACAATGTTCGGATGCAGGTTGCCGATCCGCTTCGGCGGTCTTCCAGTCGCGAAGTAGTTCGTGTTCTGATAGGCGAGCAGCGCGATCTGCGAATCGAGCAGCGCGAGATCGAGGTGCTGCCCCTTGCCCGATCGCTCTCGATGGGCCAGCGCCGCGCAGATGGCGATCGAGGCGTACATGCCGGTGATGATGTCGGCGATCGGCACGCCAGCCCGCTGCGGTCCGCCGCCGGGCGCGTCGTCCGGCTCGCCGGTCACGCTCATCATCCCGCCCATGCCCTGGATCATGAAGTCGTAGCCCGGGCGCTCGCGATACGGCCCGGTCTGGCCGAAGCCCGTCACCGAGCAGTAGACGAGCCGGGGATTCACCTTGCGCAGATCGTCGTAGCCGAGCCCGTAGCGCGCCAGATCACCGTACTTGTAGTTCTCCAGCAGCACATCGCATTTGGCCGCCAGCTCGCGAGCAATCGCCTGGCCTTCGGCGACTGCGATATTCAGCGTCAAGGATTTCTTCCCGCGGTTCGCGGAGCTGAAATAGGCCGAGTCCTTCGTCTCGCGCCCCTGGCCATCACGGATCCACGGCGGGCCGAATGCGCGCGAATCGTCCCCGCTGCCGGGACGCTCGATCTTGATCACTTCGGCGCCGAGATCGGCCAGGTTCTGGCTTGCCCACGGACCGGCAAGCACGCGAGACAGATCGAGAACCCGAATGTGCGAAAGCGGACCGGCCACGTCTTGCCTTACCGGGGGAAAGGCCGCAGTTTAGCGCCGATGATCAGGCACATCGTCCTTTGGCGAGTGAAATCCGCCGAGCAGTTCGAAACGATCCGCCGCTCACTCGAGGCGCAACTCGGCCGCATTCCCGGCTTGTTGCATGTCGAGGTCCGGCGAAGTTTCAATACGGGTCGTCGCGCAGCCGACTTCGCGCTCGTCTGTGACTTCGAAAGCCGCGAGGCACTCGCCGCGTATCACCACCATCCGGTGCACAGCGAGACGCGCGCCGTCGTCGATCCGCTGATCGCCGAGCACTGGATCGCGGATTACGAGGTCTAATTACCAGACGCCCGCGAGCATGCGCAGGGCGAAGACGTAGAGAAGCAGCGCGAACAGCCGGCGCAGCAGCTTGATGGGTAGGCGATGCGCTACGCGCGCACCGAGCGGTGCGGCCAGCATGCTGGTCAGCACGACGAGCGCCAGCGCCGGAAGATAGACATAACCGAGGCTCGGGTTCGGCAAATCGGCCACCCGCAATCCCTGGATCAGGTAACCCGCGGTCCCCGCGATCGCGATCGGCAGGCCGTTCGCAGCTGCGGTGCCGATCGCGCGCCGCAACGGCACCTTGCACCACGAGAGAAACGGGATCGTCATGAAAGCGCCGCCCGCTGCGAGCAGGCTGGAGATCGCGCCGATGACGGCGCCCGCCGTGAAGAGGCCGGCGGAGCCCGGAAGTTCGCGGCTACCCGGCGGCTTGAGATCCAGCAGGATCTGCGTCGCGGCGTAGAACACAAGCAAGGTGAAGCCCAGGGCCAGTGGACGCGTTGGAATGAAGCCGGCTACGAGCGCGGCCGCGAAGGAACCGGCCAGCATGCCAGGCGCCATCGCACGCGCGATCTTCCAGTCGACCCCGCCGTGCGCGTGATGGGCCCGCATGCTCGACACCGAAGTGAACATCATGGCGGCTAGGGCCGTGCCGAGGGCGAGATGAAGCACATGCTCCGCCGGCATCTCGTGCGCGCGGAAGACCAGCACGAGCAGCGGCACCATCACCACGCCGCCGCCGATTCCAAGCAACCCGGCCGCGAAACCGACCAGCAATCCGATCCCGAGATAAGCCGCCCACTCCATCAGCGCAGCAGGTGCTCGACCAGCTCCGCAAAGCCGGCGCCATGGGAAGCAGTCGTAATGTACTGCGGCTCCGCATCGATTCGGCCCGCGAATCGGCGCACATTCGCCACGCCCACCGACTTGGGAAAGAACGCAAACATCGACGCATCGTTCGGCGAGTCGCCGATGTAAACCGCCGCCTCGCGTTCTCGATCGGCGTCCAGGCCGAAGCGCCCGCCAAGCAGATCGCGTACCGTGGCGAGCTTGTCGTAGTCGCCAAACCAGCCATGCACGTGGATGGAGCTCAGCGCGACGCGCAGGCCTTCGCGCCGCATGAGCTCCGCGATATGCTCGGCCGCCGCCAAAGGCAGCGGCGGGACTTCCTCCGCATAGTCGATGGCGAGATCGGTTTCGCGGTAGCGGAGGTCGGAAGCGACGGCACAGCCCGGCACGGCAGGGACAATCGCGCGGGCAATGGCGGCGAGGCGCTCGCGGTTGCGCGCGCGGGTCGTTGCTTCCTCGCGGTACTCCCGGTGGACCGTTCCGCCGCCGGACCAGTAATAGAACCCGCCGTTTTCGCCGACGACCGCGTCGAGCGGCCAGAGGCGCGCCACGTACTCGCAGAAACCGGCGGCACGGCCGGTGACGGCGATGGCGCGCCGGCCGGAACGCTGCAGCGCTTCGAGCGCCGCATACGCCTGCGCCGTCAGTTTGCCGGCAGTGGTCAGCGTGTCGTCGATGTCCAGCAGCACTACGCGCACGTCGCGGCGGTCGAGCTCAGCGAGCGGCTTCAATGTCCGAGGACCTGCGCGACGCGCGCGCGCTGCGCCTCGCTCATGTGCAAGCCGCACTTCGTGCGGCGCCACAATACGTCGTCCGCCGTACGAGCCCATTCCTGATCGGCGAAATACCGCAGCTCGCGCTCGGTGAGACCCGCGCCGTAGTCTTCGCCCAGCCGCCCATCGCCAAGCACTTGATCGGCGCGCGTGCCATGGCGCCGAAACAGCGCGCGCAAGGTCGGAGTCGGAATCTGCGGGTGGCGCGCAAAAAACGCATCGCGCAAGGCGACGCGAGACTGGGGGCCGAAATCGCTCCCGGGAAGCGGTGCCTCGTGCGTCCACGGCCGCTTGAGGTTCGGGAAGTAGGGTTTCAGGCGGTCCAGCACATGCTCGGCAAGATGCCGATAGGTGGTGATCTTGCCGCCGAATACGGAAAGCACCGGCGTTGCGCCCGCATCATCGTCCACGCGAAGCGTGTAGTCGCGCGTTACGGCCGAAGGATCGCCCTGGCCGTCGTCATAAAGTGGGCGCACGCCGGCGTAACGCCACAGGACATCATGGGGTGTCACGGGCTTCGCGAGATAGCGGTTCACCGCGCGGCAGAGGTAATCGGTTTCCGCGAAGCTCGGCTGCGCGGATTCGGACTCGTGCTGCGGCACATCCGTCGTGCCCACCAGGGTGTGGAAATCGCCGTATGGAATCATGAAGACGACGCGGCGGTCGTCGTTCTGCAGGATAAAGGCATGGTCGCCTTGGTAGAGCTGCGGCAGCAGGATGTGGCTGCCGCGCACGAGGCGCACGAGGTCGCGCGAGGGCTGGCCAAGCCGCTCGTTCAGCACGTGCTTCACCCACGGACCCGCGGCATTCACGATCGCCTTCGCCTGGATCTCCTCGCCGTTGGAAAGGCGCACGCGCCAGACATCGCGCTCGCGCTTTGCCGACAGGCATTCGGTGCCCGTCAGTACGCGGGCGCTGCGGATGCGGGCATCCAGTGCGTTCGCCACCACGAGGCGCGCGTCGTCCACCCGGCAATCGGAATAAATGAAGCCGTGCTTGAACTGCGGCTTCAGGCCCGACGAATAAGGCGGTGAATCGAGGCGCACCGCGTGCGAGCCGGGGAGGAGCGAGCGTCGAGCGAGATGGTCGTAGAGGAAGAGGCCGATCCGTATCATCCAGCGCGGCCGCAGCTCGGGAACGTGCGGCATGATGAATCGCGCCGGCCATACGAGATGTCCGGCCGTACGCAGAAGAATTTCGCGCTCGGCGAGCGCCTCGTGCACCAGCTTGAACTCGTAGTGCTCGAGGTAGCGCAGGCCGCCGTGGATCAGCTTCGAGGAGGACGAGGAGGTCGCGCCCGCAAGGTCGCCACGCTCTACGAGAATGGTCGAGAGCCCGCGGCCGGCCGCGTCGCGAGCGATGCCGGTGCCGTTGATGCCGCCGCCGATGACGAGCAGGTCGTAGACCACCCCGCGGGGCACTATAGCCGATAGCGCCCGCGTAGAGGACGACGTGCCCGATTAGGTGTTGCTGCTCGCCTTCTTCAGCTGATCGAGCTTGAGGACCTTGACCTGTATTTCGGGATGCGCCTTGCTCTGGCGATCCTGCTCCCGCTCGCGCTCCTTCGCCTGCAGCTGCTGGCGCCGGATCTTCTCAAACGTCTTCTTTACGTCCGTATCGAAGCTCGGACGGTAGTGGAAGTCGGAATCGAGAATGTGTTTCATGCGATCTCCTGCTGGGGTCGCATGATTGTTCCAAACACTGGCCCGAGGCATTGCGACTGCGCCGTGGTCCCGGCGGACTATTGCGGCCAGGCGGCAGGAAAAATTTCCGAGTCGCCGGGCTGCGACACGCGCAGCTAAGCCGCTGTGACGCCTTACTTTTTGCGCAGCCTGCGGATGGCGGCGAGCTGCGCGGCGAGCATTGCCAGCTCGCCTTCGACGGTTGCGATTTCCTGCTTGTCGGTCGCCGTGCGGCGCGCTTCCTCGGCGCGCCTCAGCGCTTCGGCTGCCTTGGCCTCGTCCAGATCGGCGCCCCGGATTGCCGTGTCGGCGAGCACGGTGATGAGCTTCGGCTGCACTTCGAGAATGCCGCCTGCCACGAAGATGAGCTGCTCCTGCCCGCCCCCCGCCGGCGTGATGCGCACGGCGCCGGGCTTGACGCGCGTGATGAGCGGCGTATGGCGCGGGTAAATGCCAAGCTCGCCCGCCTCGCCGGGAAGCACGACGAACTCCGCTTCGCCCGAGAAGATCGCCTCCTCGGCGCTCACTACGTCGATGTGGATGGTGGCCGCAGCCATGGGCGTCTATCCTATTTGAGCGACTTCGCTTTCTCGAACGCTTCTTCGATCGGCCCGACCATGTAGAACGCCTGCTCGGGCAGTGCGTCGCACTCGCCGTTCACGATCATCTTGAAACCTTTGATCGAATCCTGGAGCGACACGTATTTGCCCGGGGTGCCAGTGAAGTTTTGCGCGACCGTGAAGGGCTGCGACAGGAACCGCTGGATCTTGCGCGCGCGCGCCACGGCCAGTTTGTCCTCGGGCGAGAGCTCGTCCATGCCCAGAATGGCGATGATGTCGCGCAGCTCCTTGTAGCGCTGCAGCGTCGCCTGCACGGCGCGGGTCGTGCTGTAGTGCTCTTCACCAATGGTGTTCGGATCGACCTGGCGCGAGGTGGAGTCGAGCGGGTCCACCGCCGGATAGATGCCCAATGCGGCGATGTCGCGCGAAAGCACGACGGTGGCATCGAGGTGACCGAAGGTCGTCGCCGGCGACGGATCGGTCAGGTCGTCCGCCGGCACGTACACGGCCTGGATCGACGTAATGGAGCCCGTTTTGGTGGAGGTGATGCGCTCCTGCAGACGGCCCATTTCCTCGGCGAGCGTCGGCTGGTAGCCGACGGCGGAGGGCATGCGCCCCAGCAGCGCTGACACCTCGGTGCCCGCGAGCGTGAAGCGGTAGATGTTGTCGATGAAGAGCAGGATGTCACGGCCTTCGTCGCGGAAGGCTTCGGCCATGGTGAGGCCGGTGAGGCCGACGCGCAGGCGGTTGCCGGGCGGCTCGTTCATCTGGCCGAACACCATCGCCACCTTCGAGTCTTCGAGCTTGTCTTTCTTGATCACTTCCGCCTCGATCATCTCGTGGTAGAAATCGTTGCCTTCGCGCGTGCGCTCGCCGACGCCGGCGAACACTGACTGGCCGCCGTGCTTGGTGGCGATGTTGTTGATGAGCTCCAGCATCGTCACGGTCTTGCCGACGCCGGCACCGCCGAATAGGCCGATCTTGCCGCCCTTGGCGAACGGGCAGATGAGGTCGATTACCTTGATCCCCGTCTCGAGCAGCTCGACCGAAGGCGACAGCTCGTCGAATTTGGGGGCGATCTGGTGAATCGCGCGCTTCTTGTCGGACTTGATCGGTCCCTGCTCGTCTATCGGCCGGCCCAGCACATCCATGATGCGGCCGAGCGTGCCCTTGCCGACGGGCACAGAGATCGGCTGGCCGGTCGATTTGACCGTCATGCCGCGGCGCAGGCCGTCGGAGGAGCCGAGCGCGATGCAGCGCACGATGCCGTCGCCGAGCTGCTGCTCGACCTCGAAGGTAAGGCCCTTCTCGACCAGGCCACCTTCCGCGCTGTCCTCCAGGACCAACGCGTCGTAGACCTTGGGCATGCCCTCGCGCGGGAACTCGATGTCGATCACCGCGCCGATGGATTGAACGATGGTGCCTTGGCTCATGGTTTTCCTCTGTCAGACGGCCGCTGCGCCGCCCACGATTTCTGAAAGCTCTTTGGTGATGTTCGCCTGCCGGTTCTTGTTGTAGATGAGCGTGAGCTCGTCGATCAGGGTCGCGGCGTTGTCCGAGGCGGCTTTCATCGCCACCATGCGCGCCGACTGCTCGGAGGCGATGTTCTCGGACACGGCCTGATAAATCAGCGCCTCGATATATCGGGTCATCACCTGGTCAAGCACCGCACGCGCCTCGGGCTCGTAGATGTAGTCCCACACGGTTTCCGGGGCGCCGAGGCGCTCGCCGGAGAGCGGCAGCAATTGCTCGATCACTGGCTCCTGCTTCATCGTATTGATGAAGCGTGTGTAGGCGAGCATCAACCGGTCGAACCGGTCCGAGCCGTAGCCATCCAGCATCACCTTCACAGCGCCGATCAGCTTCTCCATCTGCGGACGGTCGCCGAGCTGCACGACGTGCGAAACGATGTTGGCACCGAGCCGCTGCATGAAACCCAAGCCCTTGTTGCCGATCGCGCAAACATCGATTTCCTCGCCCTGCCCCTGCCATTCCTTGTATTGCGCGAGCACCGCGCGCAGCAGGTTGGTGTTGAGCGCGCCGCAAAGACCCTTGTCGGTGGTGATGACGATGATGCCGACGCGCTTCACCGTGTCGCGGTCCACCAGGAACGGATGCCGGTACTCCGGATTGGCATGCGATATGTGCGCCGCCACGTTGCGGATCTTCTCGCCGTAGGGGCGCGCGTGGCGCATGCGTTCCTGCGCCTTGCGCATCTTCGAGGCGGAGACCATCTCCATGGCCTTGGTGATTTTCCGGGTGTTCTGCACACTCCGGATTTTCAGCCTGATTTCTTTGGTGCCGGGCATCTGCTAGAACGATCCGTTCTTCTTCCAGTCCTCGATGGCAGCCTTCAGCGCTTTCTCGTCGTCCGCGGAGAGATCCTTCTTGTCCTCCATTGTCTTCACGAGCGAGGCGTACTTGCTCTTGACGTAGTCGCGCATCGAGCGTTCCGCGCCGAGCGCCTTCTTCACCTCGATCGCGTCGAAGAAGCCGTTGTTCACCGCGAAGAGCGTGAGCGCCATCTCCCACACCTGCAGCGGCTGGTACTGCGGCTGCTTCATGAGCTCGGTCACCATGCGGCCGCGCTCGAGCTGCTTGCGCGTGGCCTCGTCCAGATCGCTCGCGAACTGCGCGAACGCCGCGAGCTCGCGGTACTGCGCGAGCGCGAGGCGCACGCCGCCGCCGGTGTCCCGCCGCTTCATGATCTTGGTCTGTGCCGCGCCGCCGACGCGCGATACTGAGATACCGGCGTTGATGGCCGGACGGATGCCTGCGTTGAAGAGATCGGTCTCGAGGAAAATCTGGCCGTCGGTGATCGAGATCACGTTGGTCGGCACGAACGCCGTGACGTCGCCGGCCTGCGTCTCGATGACGGGCAGCGCTGTGAGCGACCCGGTCTTGCCTTTGACCGCGCCTTTGGTGAACTTCTCGACGTAGGCCGGATTGACCCGCGCGGCGCGCTCGAGCAGGCGCGAGTGCAGGTAGAACACGTCGCCGGGATAGGCCTCGCGCCCCGGCGGACGGCGCAGGAGCAACGACACCTGGCGATAGGCCCAAGCCTGCTTGGTCAGGTCGTCATAGATGATGAGCGCATCCTGGCCGCGGTCACGGAAGTACTCGCCCATCGTGCAGCCGGAGTAGGGCGCGATGTACTGCATCGCCGCCGATTCCGACGCCGTGGCTGCCACCACGATGGTGTAGGCCATCGCGCCGTGTTCTTCCAGCTTACGCACGACGTTGGCGATCGTCGAGGCCTTCTGACCGACCGCGACGTAGACACAGAACAGGTCCTTGCCCTTCTGGTTGATGATGGTGTCGACCGCGACCGCGGTCTTACCGGTCTGGCGGTCGCCAATGATCAGCTCGCGCTGTCCGCGGCCGACCGGCACCATCGCGTCGATCGCCTTGAGCCCGGTCTGCACCGGCTGCGACACCGATTGCCGCGCGATCACGCCCGGCGCGACCTTCTCGATGACGTCGGTCATCTTGGCGTTGATCGGGCCCTTGCCGTCGATCGGCTGGCCGAGTGAATTGACCACGCGACCAAGGAGCTCCGGGCCGATCGGCACCGAGAGAATCTTGCCGGTGGTTTTCACCGTGTCGCCCTCGGTGATATGCGTGTATTCGCCGAGAATCACCGCGCCGACCGAGTCGCGCTCGAGGTTGAGGGCGAGGCCGAACGTGTTCTGCGGGAATTCCAGCATCTCGCCCTGCATGGCGTCGGACAGACCGTGGATGCGGCAGATGCCGTCGGTCACCGAGACCACAGTGCCTTGCGTGCGCATCTGCGCGCCAGCATCGAGGTTCTGGATGCGGCTCTTGATGAGTTCCGAGATTTCGGACGGATTGAGTTGCATGGACTGCTCCTTAAGCTTTCAGTGCGGTCTCGAGCGCGGCGAGCTGCGCGCGCGCGGAACCGTCTATGACCTTGTCGCCGAGCACGATCTTGACGCCACCAATGAGCTCGCGATCGACCGACACATGGGGCCGCACCCTGCGGCCGGTTTTCTTCTCCAGCCGCTGCACGAGGTCCTTGAGCTGCACCTCGCTCAGTTCGAAGGCCGACTGCACTTCGGCTTCGATCACGCCTTCGCGCTCGTTCTTCAGCACCTCGAACTGCTGGCGGACCTCCGGCAGCAGCGACAACCGGTCGTTGCGCGCCAGCACGCGGACGAAGTTCTCGGCCTCGCCGGAGAGCTTGCCGGAGAGGATCGAGATGAAAACGCCAGCCACCTTTGCATCGGACAGGTTGGGGTCGGCGATCGCCATGCGCACCCGCTCGTTCTCGGCGACCTGCGCGAGCGCAGCGAGCATCTCCGACCACTTGGCAAGGGCCCCCGCCTCGTCGGCGAGCTTGAACGCGGCCTCGGCGTAGGGACGGGCGACGGTGCTTGGCTCGGCCATTAGAGCTGTCGCTTGATCGACTCGAGGAGATCGCCGTGCGCCTTGACGTCGACCTCACGGCGCAGGATCTTCTCCGCGCCCGCTACAGCGAGCGAGGCGACGCGATCGCGCAGCTGCTCGCGAGCGCGCGTCACTTCCTGCTCGATCTCGGCCTTGGCTGCCGCCTTCTCGCGGCCACCTTCTTCCTTGGCTGCGGTCTTCGCCTCCTCGATCATCTGCGTTCCGCGCTTTTCCGCCTGGGAGATGATCTCCGCGGCACGATCGCGCGCGCGCTTAATCTCCTCGTCGGCCTGACGCGTCGAAGTTTCCAGCGACTTGCGGCCTTGCTCACCTGCAGCGAGGCCATCGGCGATGGTCTTCTGCCGCGCGTCGATCTTCTCCTGCATCATCGGCCAGACCCACTTGACCGTCACCCAAATGAACAATGCAAAGACCGCCGCCTGAGCGAAGAGTGTCGCGTTTAGATTCATAGCGGCCTCTCTATTGCCGCGCTATCGGAACGCCGAAGCCAGCGGATTGGCAAAGGCAAAGAACATCCCGATGCCGAGCGCGATAATGAACGACGCATCAATCAGGCCAAGGAGCAGGAATACCTTGCCCTGTAACGAGCTCGTCAATTCGGGTTGGCGCGCCGCTGCCTCAAGAAAGCGGCTGCACATAATGCCCACGCCAACGCAGGCGCCAGCGGCACCGAGGCCCACCATCAGGCCGATGCCAATGCCGGTGTAGGCTTGAACCATCGCCAGCAGTTGAAGTTTGTCCATCGATTTCTCCCTTTCTTGGAAATGTGACGAATCAGTGGTGCTCGTGCGCCATCGAGATGTAGACGATGGTCAGCATCATGAAAATGTAGGCCTGCAGCAGAACGATCAGGATGTGGAACAGCGCCCAGGCGACTCCGAAGATCACCGAAAGAATCCAGAAGGTCCCGAAGTCGCCCTTCAGAGTGCTATGCGCGGCCCAAAGCCAGAGCAGGAAAAACAGGATCTCACCAGCGTACATGTTCCCAAAGAGACGCAGGGAGTGCGACAGCGTCTTGGAAACGTATTCGACCATCTGGAACAAGAAATTTGCTGGCACGAGCAACGGGTGCTTGCCGAAAGGTGCGAAGAAAAGTTCGTGTATCCAACCGCCGACACCTTTTGCTGAGATGGCAAACGCAATGGACAGCACAAGGACAGAAATCGACAGAGCAAAAGTCGTATTTACGTCTGCAGTGGGTACGTAGCGGAAACCGTGCTCAGAGATATGCTGAGTGCCCAATCCGACCAAATCCGCAGGCAAGAAGTCCATCGCGTTCATTAAGACAACCCAGACGAACACCGCAAGGGCAGCGGGACCAACAAAGCGGTTGTGATCGCCGTGATGGAAAATTCCTTTGACCTGGTTGCCGATGAAATCCTCAACCATCCACTCGACAAAAGCCTGGACCTTGCCCGGCACGCCGGTGGTGGCATTGCGGGCTATCCACCAGAAAAACCCTAAGCCGATAACGCCGAGTGCGATCGAGACAACGATGGAATCGACATTGAACGTCCAGAAACCAGCCTGCTCATGTGGCTGGGTGAAAAACGTAAGGTGGTGCTGGATGTACTCCGATGGAGTCTGTTCTGCGCCGGCGGCCATCGTCTATTCGGATCTCAGTAGTCGCGCACAAAGAACGCCATCGAAAAAATCACCAAGGTCACGACGAAGGCTGCGATAAGGGCGCCGACCACGGCCTGGCTGTAAGTGACGAGCACGAGCCATAGCAACAACATGGCGAGGCCGATCTTGACCGCTTCGGCACGCAACGCACTCAGCACGACTCCCCCTGCGGACTTCGCGCTCCCCATCGAAGCCACCATCGCCGCCGCTAGACCGGCCGTAATGCTGATCAGCCCGCCCGCGACCGCTGATGCCGCACCGTGTCCCCCTGCGAACAGCGCGCCGAGCAGCGCAAGCGCCACTGTTGCAGCCAGTTGCCATTTCAGAACCGTGAGGACAGGCTTCTTGAGGCGGCGAAGCATGGCGTTCGAAATCCCCGCACCTCGCAAAGCGGCAAAATTGTAACGCAAGTCAGTCACTTCAAGCGCTTCAGAAGTTGTTCGAGGTGCTCGACGCTCGAATAGTGGACGACGAGTTTCCCCCCCTTGCGCGCCGGCCGAATCTCGACCGTGGTGCCGAGTCGCTCAGACAGTTCTTCTTCCAGGCGCGCGACGTCGCGATCGCCGCGTTTTTTGCGGCGCGCGACGGGCGCGCGCAGCAGC
>DASQGW010000013.1:0-21041 GCA_035632415.1 Burkholderiales bacterium
TCTTCGCGCTCGGGCCGATGTGCACGACATCTACGTCGCCGATATACATCCAGTGCACCGGAAAACCGAAGTCGGGATGCGGGCCGCTTTTCATGCCGAGCACGCGCGCGTACCAGTCGCGTGTCGCGTCGATGTCGTCGGAAGCGACAAGGAAGTGCTCTATGTGCGAAAGAGGCATGCCCCCCCTACTATACCGGGGCAATCAGTGCTCCGATGCGGCCGGCGCCCCAGGCTGGCGCTTCGTGCCGCCGGAGGCGGCTTCGCCTTTCTTCTTGGTCACGATCGCCGGCGGGCGCGGCTTGCCGGCCTTCGCGTCGGCCTTGGATTCCTTGGCGGACTTGGTCGCTTCGGCGATCAGCGCCTGGCAGGGGCTCTCCTTGTCCTTGCCTTGCTGCAGCAGCGGCAGCACGGCGAGGAATGGACTGATCAACCCCATGGCCACGGCACCGATGCCCCGTGCGCCCATCTTCTTCCAGTCGGGAGCGACCTTCGGGTCGGAGAACGTGCCCTTGATGTAGAGCGGCGAATTGAGCGAAGCCACGCTGCGATCCTTCGGATGGGGATCCAGCGTGAGATTCATCGACTCGGTCTTCAGGTTTACGTTGCCGGTGCCCTGGACGTCGACGACCTGGGTGTCGAACACGAAGGCATTCGTTTGCATCAGGCCGTCGTTCACGCCGAAGTCGGCAATGGCGCAACGGATGTTGACCGGCTCGTCGCCCTTCAGCTTCACGCGCGCCGCGCCCCAGATGTCCATGGCGACGAGCTCCATCATGAACTGGCTGATCTTGCCGCCGTCGAGATAGAGGCCGACCTTGCCGTTCGAGGCGCCGAGGAGCTCGGCCACCGTGTCGCCCTTGCCGGTGAGCTGGATGAGCCCATTGATGTCGCCGATGGAGGCCTGGCCTTCCTTGATGGTCGGAAAAAGCTTCGGCAGCTCGACGTCCTTCACGCGCAGGTCGACCGTGCCATCGATGGGCTCGTTCCGTCCGTTCATCTTGATCGTGCCCGCGATCTGCCCGCCGGCGAGCCCGAACTCCAGCGGCTCGAGCGTCAGCACCTTGTCGCGCATGACGATGCGCGTGTTGAGGTGCTCGAGCGGCAGCTGCTTCGGCCGCTTGATGCTCCCCGCCCGGATGCGCACATCGGCATCGATGGAGTCCCAGCGATCCTGGTCGAACGGCATGTCGGGCAGCACCCCGGATTCCTTCGGCTCGTCGGTGCCGACGAGCGGACCGAGGTCCGCGAGGTTGAGGAGCTTCGAATCGACCGCGCCGTGCATGAAGGCGCGCTTGCCGCCCAGCTCGAACTGCAGCGTGCCGGCAATATCGCTCTCTCCGACTTTGCCGGTGAACTTGGCGTACTCGAGGTGGTTATTGCCCTTTTGCAGCACCAGGCGACCGTGCGTGGTGTAGGGCGTCGTCTCCGGGAAGGCGATGCCGACCACGTCGTAGAGCTCGGACATCGTCTGGCCCCTGAGCTCGATCGCGAGATCGAGCGCCGAGAGCTGCGCTACGTTTGTGATGGTGCCGTTGGCCCTGATTGTCGTGCCGCCGACTTTGGCGGTCGCGTCAAGCGGGTACGGCTTGTCGGCATCCTTGAGCGCAAGCACCTGGCCGCCGGTGCCTTCACCGGTGGCCGGCAAGCCGTGGTAGGTGCCTTTCGTCTTGACGCGCACGCCATCAGGAGTGGTCGACAGCTGCGAAACGAGGTCGATGTCGCGGATGTCGTCCGAATACGTGAGTTTGGCGTCATCGAAGGTGAGCGATTTGATCGAGATGCGCGAGCCGCCTTCCTTGTGCTGGTCCTGCGTGAGCAGCCAGTTCTTGCGGCCTTCATCGTCGATCTCCAGGTCGACGACCGGCCGTCGCAGGTGGACGTCGGCAAGAACCACGCGGCCGGCGAGGAGCGGCAGGAGCTCGATCGAGGCCTCCACCGCGTCGGCCTGGAACATGTAATCTTCGCTCGCCCAGTCCGGATTTGCATAACTCACCTTTTCCGCGCGGAAGCGCGGATGCACCCAGCTCCAAACCGGCTTGAGCGCGCCGTCGATGCGCAGCTCGCGGCCGCTCGCGCTGCTAACCGCGCGCTCGAGGGGTCCTTTGAGCGTCGACAACCCGAAGACCACGAAGAGCGCCAGCGCGACGAGAAGCGCGAGGATGATGCCGCCGGTCCACTTGAGCGCACGCATGGAGAGTCATGGCGTCTCCTGCAATTTCGATGCCCATTGCTGGCACCACTCGACCGCCATCTCCTCCGGCAGCACGCCGCTCGACGCATCGTGCTTGTAGCGCTCGCCGACGCGCTTTGCGCCGAGCTCGGTGAGCAGCTCGTCGAAGCGCTTTCCTCCGAAATTGAAGGTTTCGGCGTACGTCCTGTCGCCCAGGCCAAACACCCCGTAGCGGACGCTCGAAAGGTCGGGCCGCTTGCGCTGCAAGTCCTCGTATAGCGCCCGCGCGTTGTCGGGAATGTCGCCCTGGCCATACGTCGAGGTGCAGATGAGGAACACCCCCTCGCGCTGGAAGACAGAGCTGTCGAGGCTGTCCATCAGGAGCGCCTCGATCCTGGTCTCGCCGTCGTCGAGGGCGAGCTCCATCTCCTGCGCGCAGAGCTGCGCCGTCCCCGTCATCGTGCCGATGAGGATGGTGATCTTCGGGCCCGCCATTGACCCGAAAATATATTGCATCTTAGAATCACCTGCAAGCATAATATTGCATTCCGATCTCCCACGATGAACGCACCGCTTTCGGCCCAGCAGCAGGAGCACGCCTATCTCGCCCGGCTCGGCGAGCGCGTGCGCGCCTGGCGTGGCGAGCAGCGCATGACGCGCAAGCAGCTCGCCGCCGCTTCCGGCGTCTCGGAGCGCTACCTCGCGCAGCTCGAGGCCGGCCAGGGGAACATGTCGGTGCTGCTGCTGCGCAAGGTGGCGCGCGCCATGGGCGTGGGCGTCGAGCGCCTGGTGCGCGACGACGATGGCCAGGAGAAGCCGATCGCCCTCCTCGGCCTGCGCGGCGCCGGCAAGTCGACGCTCGGCGCGAAGCTCGCCGAATTGCTCAAGGTGCCGTTCGTCGAGCTCGACCGCGAGGTCGAGCGCGAAGCCGGCGCGCAGCTCGGCGAGGTCTTCGCGATGTATGGACAGGACGCTTTCCGCCGCTTCGAGCGCCGCGCGCTCGAGCGGGTACTGGCCGAGAATGCGCAGGCGGTGATCGCGACCGGCGGAGGCCTCGTCACCGATACGGGTACCTACGAGCTGCTTCTCGAGCGCTGCCGCTGCATCTGGCTCAAAGCTGCGCCGGAAGAGCACATGAACCGCGTCATTGCGCAGGGCGACATGCGGCCGTTCAGAGGCCGCTCGGCCGCGCTGGATGAAATCCGCAGACTATTGACGGACCGCGACCGGCTCTATGGCCGGGCGAACACCACGGTGGACACTTCCGGCAAGACGGTGCGACAAAGCCTCGCCGACCTGAGACGACTCATCGCATGATCAATTTCGAGACTCATCCCGACCGCTACAACCACTGGAAGCTCTCCTTCGACGGGCCGATCGCGACGCTCGCGCTCGACGCCGCCGAGGACAAGGGGATCGCGCCCGGCTACAAGTTGAAGCTCAACAGCTACGACCTCGGCGTCGACATCGAGCTGCACGACGCGCTGAACCGCATCCGCTTCGAGCATCCGGAGGTGAAGGCCGTCGTCCTCACCAGCGGCAAGACACGCATGTTCTGCTCCGGCGCCAACATCTACATGCTGGCCACCTCGAGCCACGCGTGGAAGGTGAACTTCTGCAAGTTCACCAACGAGACGCGCAATGGCATCGAGGACTCGAGCAAGTACTCCGGCCTCAAGTTCCTCGCCGCCGTGAACGGCACGTGCGCGGGCGGCGGCTACGAGCTCGCGCTCGCCTGCGACGAGATCGCGATGGTGGACGACCGCTCCTCGACGGTCTCGCTTCCGGAGGTGCCGCTCCTTGGCGTCCTGCCGGGCACCGGCGGCCTCACGCGCCTGGTCGACAAGCGCAAAGTGCGCCGGGATCTCGCCGATCTTTTCTGCACCACCGCCGAAGGCGTGCGCGCCGATCGCGCCAAGGAATGGCGCCTGGTGAACCATATCGCCAAGCCGCAGGAATTCGCGCAGATGGTGAAGGCGCGGGCGGAAAAGCTGGCGCTCCTCTCCGTTCGCCCGGGCGGCAAGGGCGTCGAGCTCACGCCGCTCGGCGAGAGCAGCGTCGTGCAGGTCGAGATCGACAAGGCAGCGCGTACCGCCACGCTCACGATCGACGGGCCGAAAGACGTGAAGGCGGAGAAGAGCGCCGACTGGTATCCGCTGCGCCTTGCGCGCGAGCTTGACCGGGCGATCCTCGACCTGCGGCACAACCATCTCGACATCGGCCTCTGGATCTTCAAGACGAAAGGCGATCCGCAGCAGGTCCTCGAGCTGGACGGCTTCCTCCGCGCGGGCGGAAGGGACTGGTTCGTGCGCGAGACCATCGGCTACCTGCGCCGCACGCTTTCGCGCCTCGACGTCTCGTCGCGCTCCATCTTCGCGATCATCGAGCCCGGCTCGTGCTTCGCCGGCACGCTCTTCGAGCTCGCGCTCGCCGCCGATCGCTCGTTCATGCTCGACACCGGCGAAGCGAAGATCGGCCTTTCGCATTTGAGCTTCGATACTTATCCGATGGCGAACGGCCTGTCCCGCCTCGCCTCCCGGTTCTGCGGCGAGGCCCCAGAGGTTCCGAGAAATGAATTGATGGATGCCAAACGCGCGCTCGAGCTCGGGCTCGTCACCTCGACGCCCGACGACATCGACTGGGCGGACGAGATCCGGCTCGCGATCGAGGAGCGCACGAGTCTCTCGCCCGATGCGCTCACCGGCATGGAGGCGAGC
Organism: Burkholderiales bacterium; assembly: GCA_035632415.1. Taxonomy (GTDB): domain Bacteria; phylum Pseudomonadota; class Gammaproteobacteria; order Burkholderiales; family SG8-39; genus SCGC-AG-212-J23. Next base: position 4,888 of record DASQGW010000013.1, read on the forward strand.
CTGCGCTTCACCGGACCCGAGACGATGCTCACGCGCGTCTTCGGCCGCCTCACGGCATGGCAGAACTGGGTGTTCCAGCGCCCGAATGCGGTGGGTGAACAGGGTGCCCTGAAAGTCTACGGAACGGGCGCGAAGCCCAAGTTCAATTGGGAACGCATATGAGGCTCTTGATCGCCGCCCCCTTGATAAGGGGGGAAGCGAACGCAGTGAGCGGGGGGTTTCTTCTATATAAAACCCCCCGTTCGCCTTCAGCTCACGACCCCCTTATCAGGGGGTCAGCAAAGGAACACCTATGAGCTCCATCGATTACGCCGAGAAGATTCCGAACAACGTCAACCTGCAGAACGATCGCACGCTGCAGCGCGCGCTCGAGCACTGGCAGCCGAAGTTCCTGCAGTGGTGGCACGAGATGGGGCCGACCGACTTCGAGTCGGCCGACGTCTATCTCCGCACGGCGATTTCCGTCGATGCGCAGGGCTGGGCGCACTACGGCGCCGTGAAGATGCCCGACTATCGCTGGGGCATCTTCCTCGCCGACGCGGTGGCCGATCGCAAGATCGGCTTCGGCGACCAGATGGGGCAGCCGGCCTGGCAGCAGGTGCCGGGCGAATACCGCTCGACGCTGCGCCGCTTGATCGTCACCCAGGGTGACACCGAGCCCGCCTCGGTCGAGCAGCAGCGCATGCTCGGTCATACCTGCCCCTCTCTTTACGACCTGCGCAATCTCTTCCAGGTGAACGTCGAGGAGGGCCGCCATCTCTGGGCGATGGTCTACCTGCTGCATGCCTATTTCGGCCGCGACGGCCGCGAGGAAGCCGAGGAACTGCTCGAGCGCCACTCGGGCGACCAGAACAAGCCGCGCATCCTCACGACCTTCAACGAGCCGATGACCGACTGGCTGTCGTTCTTCTGCTTCACCTATTTCACCGACCGCGACGGCAAGTACCAGCTGAAGAGCTTCGCCGAGAGCGCGTTCGATCCGCTGTCGCGCACCTGCCGCTTCATGCTGACCGAGGAGGCCCACCACATGTTCGTCGGCGAGACCGGCATCAGCCGCGTGGTGAAGCGCGCCCTCGAGGTGATGAAGGAGCTCGGCACCGACGATCCGGCGCGCATCCGTGCGCACGGCGCGGTCGACCTGCCGACGGTGCAGAAGTACCTGAACTTCTGGTGCTCGAGCTCGCTCGATCTCTTCGGCTCGGAGATCTCCTCCAACTCGGCCGGCAACTTCGCGAGCGGGATGAAGGGCCGGCCGGACGAGACCGCGTACGACGACCACGTGCTGCGCGACAAAACGATCAAGCTCGTCACGCCGGAAGGCGAGCAGGAAGTGCCGCTGCTGAATGCGCTGAACGAGGTGATGCGCGAGTCCTATCTCAAGGACTGCGAGATCGGGCTCAAGCGCTGGAACCGCATGATCGAGCGCGCGGGCCACGAATTGCGGCTCTCGCTGCCCTCCTCGCGCTTCCGCCGCTCCATCGGCCCCTGGGCCGGCGTGGCGGTCGACACGCAGGGCCGCCTGATCGATCGCGGCGAGTACGAGCGGCGCATCGAGGACTGGATTCCCTCCGCGCGCGACCGCGCTTTCGTCAGCTCGCTCATGAAGAAGGTGATCGAGCCCGGCAAGATGGCGAGCTGGATCGCGCCGCCCGAGCGCGGCATCAACAATCTCGCGATCGACCACGAATACGTCCACCTTCACTGAGCGGGAGCTGGAGGATTTCCTCAACCGCATGCTCGAGGCCGAGCGCGCGGGGGCAAGAGCGCTCGTCGTCTTCATGAACGACTTTCCCAGAAATAGTGAAACCTGGAAGGTGCTGCGGCGCGTGCACGAAGACGAAGCGCACAACTGCGCGCTGATCGGCGAGCAGCTGAAAAAGCGCGGCAAGGACTACAGCCACGCCACCGGCGAGTTCTATGCGAAGGCGATCGCCGTGAAAGGCGCGCGCGAACGCGTTGCGTTCCTCACCAAGGGCTTGCGCTGGGCCATCCGGGAGTTCGAGCAGGCGCTGCCGCGCATCCCGGACGGTGCGGTACGCGATCTATTCCAGGGTATGCGCGAACGCCATCAACGCAGCTGCGCGGCTTGCGAGTCGGCCCTGAAGTAACCCACTACGCGGGCTTGTCGCCCGCCAGCGTGATCCGGTGCATGACGCGCCGGTAGCCGTGGTAGTCGTTCACCGGATTGTGCTGCGCGCAGCGGTTGTCCCATAGCGCGATCGAGCCGACGCGCCATGCGAAGCGGCAGGTGAATTCCGGCCGCACCTGGTGCTGGAAGAGGTAATTCAGGAGCGGCGCGCTCTCCTCCTCGGTCATGCCCTCGAAGCGCACGGTGTGCGCGATGTTCACATAGAGCGCCTTGCGTCCGGTCTCCGGGTGGGTGCGCACTACCGGATGGGCAACGCGGAATTCCTTCTTGGCTTCGTCGCCCTTGACACGGTCTTCGCGCGTGCGCGTGACATCCGCCTTCGATGAAGCGTTTACCGCTCTCAGCGGCGCAATCAGGCGTTTCATGCCCTCCGAGAGGGACTCGTAAGCGAGATACATGTTCGCGAAGAGCGTATCGCCGCCGCGCGGCGGCACCTCGCGCGCGAGCAGCATCGACGCCATCGGCGGCACGTCCAGGTACGCGGTATCCGAGTGCCAGATGCCGCCGAAGTTGACCTTCTCGTGCTCCAGCTTCTTCACCTCGATGATCTCGGGGAAGCCTTCGATGCCCCGCACGAACGGGTATTCGATGGGCCGGCCCAGGCGCCCGGCGAATGCCAGGTACTCCTTGGGCGTAAGCGCCTGGTCGCGGAAGAACACCACCAGGTTCTCGAGCCATACACGACGGATCTCGGCGATCTCGGCGTCGCGGGCATGACGCAGGTCAACCCCGGTGATCTCTGCGCCGAGTGCGCCTGCGATTCGGGTTACGTTCAACATTAAAATCGAATTATGCTGCGACTCGCCCCCGCCACCGTCCAGGTGGAACGCAAGAACGGCAACATCTACCTGCGCTCGCCGCAGAAGCTCGCGCCGTACGCGCGCTGCATCACGGAGTGGCTGGTGCAATGGTCGGACAAGCAGCCGGCGCGGACGTTCCTCGCCGAGCGCAAGGGCGAGGGCTGGCGCAAGCTCTCTTACCGCGAGACCTACGGCGCGGTACGCCGCATCGCCCAGGCGCTGCTCGACCAGGGCCTGAGCGCCGAGCGGCCGGTCGCGATCCTCTCCGACAACAGTATCGACCACGCGCTGCTCGCGCTCGGCGCCATGCACGTCGGCATCCCGATCGCGCCGATCTCCCCCGCGTATTCGTTGATGTCCAAGGATTTCGGCAAGCTCAGGTACATCTTTGAACTGCTCAAACCGGGGCTCGTCTTCGCCGCCGAGCCACAGAAGTTCGCGCCGGCGCTCGACGCGGTCGGCGCGAAGTCCGTGTCGGTGGCCGAGATGCTGGAAGTGAACCCCGGCTCGACGCAGGAGCGCGAGCACTCCAAAGTACGTCGAGAGACGATCGCGAAGATCCTCTTCACCTCCGGCTCGACCAGCATGCCGAAAGGCGTGATCAACACGCACGGCATGCTCTGCGCCAACCAGCAGCAGCTCGCGCAGGCCTGGCCATTCGTCGAGGATCGCCCGCCGGTGATCGTCGACTGGCTGCCTTGGAACCACACCTTCGGCGGCAGCCACAACTTCAACCTGGTGCTGCGTAACGGCGGCACGATGTACGTCGACGGCGGCAAGCCGGTGCCCGGCCTGGTCGAGACGACGGCGAAGAACCTCGGCGAGATTTCGCCGACGATGTATTTCAACGTGCCGCGCGGCTACGACCTGCTGCTGCCTTTCCTCGAGAAGGACGGGAAGCTGCGAGCGAACTTCTTCCGCGACCTCGATGTGCTCTTCTATGCGGCGGCGGCGCTGCCGCAGAACCTCTGGGACCGCATCAAGGCGCTTGCCGGGCCACGCCTGGCGATGCTTTCCGCGTGGGGCGCGACGGAAACTTCGCCGCTCGCGACCTCGGTGCATTTCCACATGGACCGCCCCGGCGTGATGGGCTTGCCGGTCGCCGAATGCGAGCTCAAGCTCGTGCCGAGCGCCGGGAAGCTCGAGGTCCGCGTGCGCGGGCCGAACGTGATGCCCGGCTACTATAAGCGTGACGACCTCACGGTCTCGGCATTCGATGAAGAGAAGTTCTACAAGATCGGCGACGCGGTGAAGTTCGCCGATGCCGACGACCCGGCGAAGGGCGTCGTCTTCGACGGCCGTGTCGCCGAGGATTTCAAGCTCTCGACCGGTACCTGGGTGCACGTCGGCGCGCTGCGAGTGAAGCTGATCGCGGCGGCCGACCCGCTGATCCAGGATGCGGTCATCACCGGCCACGACCGCGACGAGGTCGGGGCTCTCATCTTCCCGAGCCTCGCCGCGAAAGGCGTGGCGGATCTCCGCGAGCGACTGCGCGCGGCGCTCGCGAAGCTCGCGCAGGAAGGCGGCAGCTCGACGCATCCGCGCCGGCTCCTCGTCTTGAGCGAGCCGCCTTCGATCGACGCCAACGAGATCACCGACAAGGGCTACATGAACCAGCGCGCCGTGCTCGAGCGGCGCGCCGACCAGGTCCTCAAGCTGTATTCGGAAGATGAGAGCGTGATCAGGCTTTAGCGAGCCCCAGCCACGCGATTGCGCTCACCGTGAGGAGCGCGCCGACGATTTGCAGCGGCGCGACGGTGATATCGAGGATGAGCCAGGAAAGAACCAGAAGCGCGATCGGCTCGAAGTTGAGCGCCGCCGTGGTCGTGGTCGGCAGGCGCGGCAGCACGAAGAAGAGCGACATCATCGCCACGCAATAGAAGCAGGCGAGAAGCGCGAGGCCGAGCCAGCCCATGCCGTCGCGAGGGAAGACGTGCGCGCCGGTCGCTGCGCCGACGATGATCACCAGCAACGCGGTGACGGCCGTCATCGCGAATGTGCGCAGGCGCCCATCCATCGGCTTGAGCGCGTTGGCATTGAGGTAGTAGACGACCGTCATGCTCGCCCCGCTCGCGAAGGCCCATGCGACGCCCGTGCGCAGCGCCGCCCAGTCGGTCTCGAAATGCCCGGGACGCAGGTTGAGCGCAAGCGAGAGTCCGGCGAGCGCGAGGGCCATGGGGGCAAGCGCCTTCCAGCGCGGGCGTTCCCGGCCGAGCGTCCAGGTGAGCAGCACGTAGAGCATCGGCGAGGTCTGGAAGACGAGGAGCGCCAGCGCCGGCGGAATGAGCGCTACCGCCGAGTAGAGGCAATAGCTCTGTGTAGCGATGAGCAGGCCCGCAAGCAGCGTCCTGCCGCGAAGCCCGCGCGGAATGACGAGCGGGATGGCCTGCACACGCATGACGATGAAGAGAACCAGCGCGGTGAACGTCGCGCGCACGCTTACCGCGGCGACGACGCTCGCGCCATGGTCGAATGCGATGCGCGCGCAGAGATGGTTCGAGGCGAAGCAGCTCGCCACCGCGAGCAGAATCAGGATCCCGGCGCCGGGGGATGCTTTCGCGTCCACCGGCTAGGAGCGCTTCTGCTGCTTCCGGTAGGCCCGGCACTGCTGCGCGTCGACGCGAACCTTCCTTTTCGCGGCGGCCAGCGTCAGCCACTGCATGTTGCTCGCACGATCGACGCCTCCGGCGCAGAGCGGCTTGACATGGTGGATGGTGTAGCCGGGACAGGCGCCCCGCGTATTGCCGTTCGCAGGGCACGGGTTGCGTTTCATGAACACCGCCCGCGGATCGGGCGCCTCCTCCAGCGTCGTCTGCTTGAGCGCCCATGCCAGCAGTCCACCGCCCACGATGGTCAATCCCACGACCGCCAGCATGCTGCGCAGGTTCAAGTCTCCGGCAAACGCTGATGTCATCGGTCTTCCTTCGGTTCTATTTGAACTGCGCATCGACCTCGATGCGCAGGCCGTTGGCGAGCCGGTTGGTCTCGTTGGCGAGGCCGACGACGGCGAGGAGCTCCATCAGCATGGCGTCGGTCATGCCCTTCTTGCGCGCCGCGGCGGTATGCGAGTGGGTGCAGTACTCGCAGCCGTTGGTGGCGCTCACCGCGACGTAGATCATCTCCTTCACGAGCGGATCGAGCGCGCCCGGCGCCATCACCTGCTTCACGTTCGCCCAGATGCGGGCGAGCTCCCTAGGGTCGTTGGCGAGCGCTTTCCAGAAGTTGTTGATCCAGTCCACGCCGCGAGTCTTCATGATGTCGTCGTAGACCGACTTGACCTGAGGCGAGGCCTGCGCGTACTCGACCAACCTGACGAGAGCCATACATATCTCCGCGATAGGAACGGGTGAAAGCCTAGTAGAATCCGCAGCCTGAATGAAGTTTTTGTTCGACTTTTTCCCGGTCGCGCTCTTTTTCGTCGCTATCCAGATCTGGGACATCTTCGTGGCCACCGCGGTCGCCATCGCGGCGACCGTGGCCCAGGTGGGCTGGCTGCTCCTGCGCAAGAAGCAGGTCGCGCCGATGGTCTGGGCGAGCCTCGCCATCATCGTCGTCTTCGGCGGGCTCACGCTCTACCTGCGCGACAAGACCTTCATCCTGTGGAAGCCGACGGTGCTCTACTGGTGCTTCGGCTCCGTGCTCGCCGGCGGTGCCCTCCTCGGCCGCAACCTCATCCGCTCGCTGCTCGCCGACCAGATGGCGCTGCCCGAGCGCATCTGGGCCCGGCTCAACTGGAGCTGGGTCGGCTTCTTCGCCTTCATGGGCGTCGTGAACCTGTACGTCGCGTTCAACTATTCGGAGAAGATCTGGGCCACGTTCAAGCTCTTCGGCGGCATGGGGCTCATGCTTCTCTTCGTGGTTGCGCAGTCGCTTTTCCTCGCGAAGTACTTGCACGACGAGCCCGGCAATGAACGTGGCAGCTGAGATCCGCCGGCGCCTGGCGGCGCTGGAGCCCCTGGAAATCGATCTCGCCGACGAGAGCGAGCGGCACCGCGGCCACGCCGGCTACCAGCCCGGCGGCAACACCCACTGGCGGCTCTCGATCGTCTCGCCCCGCTTTGCCGGACAGCCGGTCGTCGCCCGCCACCGCATGGTGTACCAGGCGCTCGGCAGCCTCATGCAGAATCCCATCCACGCGCTTGCCATCACGGCGCGATCCCCAGAAGAAACGAAAGGAAGCAAATGAAGCTGAGAATCCTTGCGGCAGTGTTCATGGCGCTGCCCTTCCTCGCCGCCGCGCAGGACGCGGCCAAGCCGGCTGCGAAGCCGGCCGCCAAGGCAGCCCACAAAGGAGGCGCGAGCGGGCCCGTCGCCAGGGTGAACGGCGTGGCGGTGCCGCAGTCGCGCATGGAGTTCATGATGGAGCAGCAGAGGAGCCGCGGCGCGCCCGACACCCAGCAGACGCGCTCGATGATGCGCGAGGAGCTCATCAACCGCGAGGTCGTCACGCAGGAAGCGCAGAAGGCCGGCCTTGCCAAGAACCCCGAGGTGCAGGCGCAGATGGACGTCGCCCGCCAGGAGATCCTGGTCGGCGCCTACCTGCGCGACTGGGTCAAGAAGCACCCGGTGAGCGACGCCGAGATCCAGCAGGAATACGACCGCGCCCGCGCGCAGACCGGCGACAAGGAATATCGCGCGCGCCACATCCTCGTCGACAACGAAGACCAGGCGAAGGCGATCATCGCCGACCTGAAGAAAGGCGCGAAGTTCGATGAGCTCGCCAAGAAGAACTCCAAGGATGCCGGTTCGAAGGAGCGCGGCGGCGACCTCGACTGGAACGTCCCCAGCGCGTTCGACAAGCAGTTCTCCGATGCGATGGTCAAGCTCGACAAGGGCCAGTACACCGAAGCGCCGGTGCAGACGCGCTTCGGCTATCACGTGATTCAGCTCGACGACGTGCGTCCGGTGCGCTTCCCGGGTCTCGCGGAGGTGAAGCCGCGCATCCAGCAGCAGATCCAACAACATAAAGTCGACGAATTGGTGCGGGGACTGAGGGCCAAAGCCAAAGTGGAGTAAACCCGTATGGCCAAGTACGGCAGGAAAGCGCGATCGAAGGTGAAGCGCGCGATGCACAAGCGCAAGCGCGGTACGTTGAAGAGCGGCCGCTCCGGCCGCCGCGTGAAGAGCCGCAAGCAGGCGATCGCCATCGGCCTCGCCGAAGCGCGCCGCGCCGGCGGGAAGGTGCCCAAACGGCGGCGGAAGTCCTCGCGCAGGAAGAAATAGCGGCCGCCGGCACTTTCGAGGTGGTGCGCGGCAACCTCCTCGACGAGCCGGTCGACGCCATCGTCAACGCCGCGAACGGCCATCTCGCGCACGCCGGCGGGGTGGCGGCGATCATCTCGCGCGCTGCAGGGCCCGAGCTCCAAGCCGAGAGTGATTCCCTGATCAGGAAAAGCGGCCCGCTGCCGACCGGCTCTGCCGTCGCGACCACTGCGGGCAAGCTACGTTTCGAGGCGGTGATCCACGCCGTCGGCCCGCGCCATGGGGAAGGCGACGAGGAGCGCAAGCTCGAGCAGGCGCTCACCGCCGCCTTCAGGCTTGCCGCCGAGCGCGGCTGGCAGTCGGTCTCGTTCCCCGCCGTGTCGTCCGGCATCTTCTCCGTGCCGCCCGGCACCTGCGCCCGCGCTTACATTGCGGCCGCGCGAGCCGCAAAGCTGCGTAAGGTACGGCTATGCTTGCGCGACCAACCGGTCATCGACGCCGTCCTTCGGGAAATGAAACGGAGCTCAAAATGAGATGGATCGTCCTCGCCCTGCTCTTCGCGGGGCTGCCCGCCCATGCCCAAAAGACCGAGCAGGCGATCTTCGCCGCCGGCTGCTTCTGGTGCACCGAGGCGGCGTTCGAGGAAGTGCCCGGCGTCATATCGGCCGTTTCCGGCTATACCGGCGGCACGCTCAAGAACCCGACCTACGAGCAGGTGTCGAGCGGCCTTACCGGCCACGCCGAATCGGTCGAAGTGACCTTCGACCCGGCGAAGGTGAGCTACGAGCACCTGCTGGATATTTTCTGGGTCAACCACGACCCGACGGTGACCAACCAGCAGTTCTGCGACTCCGGCACCCAGTATCGGCCGGCGATCTTCTATTTGAACGAAGAGCAGAAGCGTGAGGCCGAGGCGTCGAAGGCGAAGTACGAGAAGCTGAAGCCCTTCAAGCAGCCCATCCTCACCGAGATCACCAAGGCGGGCCCCTTCTATCCGGCGGAGGACTACCACCAGGACTATTACAAGAAGAATCCCCTGCACTACAAGTTCTACGTCACAGGCTGCGGCCGCTACGCGCGGCTTGACAGCCTGTGGGGCGACTTACGCGCTAAGCACTAGCGCTATTTCTTCCGGGGGAAGTCTGCGTCGTCGGGAACCTTGTCGGGATTCCTGAGCGCCGGATCCTCTTCCTTTGCGTGGCTGCGCCCGATGCGCTCGGCCTTCTGCATCGCGTGCTTCTCTTCGGAGCTCTTCGGCTCGGCCTTGTGCGCCGCGTCCTCCACCTTGCCGGAGTCGATGAACTTGCGCGTGCGCTCGTTGTAGTCCTTCGTCCCGCGGTAGCTGCCTTCGCCCTCGACGCCGGGCTTGTCCTGTTCCTTGTGTGCCATGGGCACCTCCTGCGCCTCGACTCGCAAGCGGCGTGCCGGGATTGAAAGACTGGGCCCTGCCTGCAATTTCGCGGCCCGCAACTGGCGTGCGCCTTGCGGCTTTTCCGCTCGCAGCAGGAGTGTTCAACTTGTTAGGAGGACCGAGCATGAAAGCATCCTTTGCATTGATCCTTGCCGCCAGCACTGCCGTGGTCGCTTGCACACGAATCATCGAGCGGCCCGTGCCGACCGCCTCGGCGCCGAACGTCGTGAGCACGCCGGCAATCGTCGAAAGAGACAGGACCACCGCCCCGGCAGGCGCGAGCGCGGCACCGTCGTGCACCTGGGCGTCGCAGAGCTACAGCTCAGGCGCCACGTCGTGCCAGAACCACCTGACCTATCGCTGCAACAACGGCAGCTGGGAGCAGCAAGCCGCTCCGGCCTGCTAGCGAGCTAGTCGACCTCGGCGATCCAGGCTCCCTGGATCGCTTCGAGGATCTTTTCGCCGCAGCGCTTCGGATCGTCGTCGAAGCCGGGCAGCGCCATCACCCAGTTGTAGAGATCGGTGAAGCGCACCTGCTTCGGATCAACCTCCGGATGCGCCTCGGCGAGCTCGACCGCAATTTCCTGGGTATCCGTCCACTTCATTTCTTTCCGCCGCCTTCGCGCTCGTAGTTGATCGTGTATTTGGGCAGCTCGACGACCAGGTCCTCGTCGGCGACCTTGGCCTGGCACGAAAGGCGCGACGTCGCCTCGAGGCCCCACGCTTTGTCGAGCATGTCCTCTTCCTTCTCCTCGGCCGGCTCGAGCGAGTCGAAGCCCTGGCGCAGGACGACGTGGCAGGTCGTGCACGCCGCCTGCTTCTCGCAGGCATGCTCGATGTCGATGTGATTGTCGAGCAGGTTGTCGAGAATCGACTTGGCCTTCACCGCCTCGATCTCGGCGCCGTTGGGACAAACGGTGGCGTGCGGCAGGACTCTGATCTTCGGCATTACAGGCTGCCGATTTTCTTTCCGGCGAGCGCCCGGCGGATTCCTTCATCCATCCGGCGCTCGGCGAACGGCTCGGTGGCGCGATTCAGCGCGTCGAGCGCCTGCTTGATGCGCCGGTGATCCGGGCCGGTCATCGCCGCCTCGAGCGCGGCGAGGGCACGATCGATCGCTTTGCGATCTTCCGGCGACAGCAGCGCGGCATCGGTCGCCAGCGCAGACTGCGTGGCCTCGAGCAGGCGCTGTCCATCCACTTTTGCCTCGGCGAGAGCACGAGCGTGCACGTCTTCCTTCGCGTGCGAGAACGAATCGCGCAGCATGCGCTCGATGTCGGCGTCGCCGAGACCGTAGGACGGCTTCACTGCGACCGACGCCTCGGCGCCGGTCGTGCTTTCCTTCGCCGTGACCGAAAGCAGCCCGTCCGCATCCACCTGGTAAGTCACGCGCACGCGCGCGGCGCCCGCCGCCATCGGCGGGATGCCCTTCAGCTCGAAGCGGGCGAGCGAGCGGCAGTCGGAGACGAGCTCGCGCTCCCCCTGGACCACATGGAAGCTCATGCCGCTCTGCCCATCCTTGAACGTCGTGAATTCCTGGCCCCGCGCAGCGGGGATCGTCGAGTTGCGAGGGATGATCTTCTCGACGAGGCCGCCCATGGTCTCCACGCCGAGGGAAAGCGGGATGACGTCGAGCAGCAGCCAGTCCTCGCCCTGCGGCTTGTTGCCGACGAGCACATTCGCCTGCATCGCAGCGCCGAGCGCGACCACCTTGTCCGGATCGAGGTTGTTCAGCGGATCGCGCTTGAAGAACTCCGCCACCGCGCGCTGGATCTGCGGCATGCGCGTCGCGCCGCCGACCATCACCACGCCCTGCACATCGTTGATGCCGAGGCCGGCGTCGCGCAGGGCTTTGCGCACCGGGCTGAGCGTCTTGCTGACCAGCGTCTGCGTAATCCGGCAGAACGTCTCGGTATCGAGCGTGACGTCGACCAATTCGCCGCCCGAGAGCTTCGCCGTGATCTGTGCTTCGCCGTGCAATGTAAGGTACTCCTTCGCTTCGCGCGCCCGCACGAGAAGCAGGCGCATGTCGCGCGCCGAGAGCGGCGCGAGCTTCGCCTCTTCGACGATCCAGCAGAAGACGCGCTGGTCGAAGTCGTCGCCGCCGAGCATCGAGTCCCCGCTCGTCGCCACGACCTCGAAGACGCCGCGCGAGAGCTTGAGGATCGACAGGTCAAACGTGCCGCCGCCGAGGTCGTAGACCGCGAAGGTGCCTTCGGATGCATTGTCCAGGCCATAGGCAATCGCCGCTGCCGTGGGCTCGTTGAGCAACCGCAGGACATTGAGGCCGGCGAGCCGTCCTGCGTCCTTCGTCGCCTGGCGTTGCGCATCGTCGAAATAGGCGGGCACCGTGATCACGGCGCCGTTGAGCGGACCGCCGAGCGCAAGCTGCGCACGCTCGTGCAGCACCCTGAGGATCTCGGCCGAGACCTCCACCGGGCTCTTTACGCCGGCGACCGTGCGGATCTGCAGCATGCCGGGCGCGTCGACGAAGTCGTAGGGCGCGTTCTGCGCATGGTCGACGTCCTTCACGCCGCGCCCCATGAAGCGCTTCACCGATACGATGGTGTTGTTGGGATCGTCGGCCTGCCGCGCCTGCGCGGAATAGCCGACGTCGACCTTGCCGTTCGGGTGGTAGCGCACGATCGACGGCAAGAGCGGCCGGCCCTGCGCGTCGGCCAGCACGGTCGCGACGCCGCTACGTACGGTGGCGACGAGCGAGTTCGTCGTGCCGAGGTCGATGCCGACCGCGAGCCGCGCCGCGTGCGGCGCGGGCGATGCGCCTGGCTCGGAGATTTGCAGCAGCGCCACTACTCGATGACCTCATAGGCGCCGTCGATCTCGGCTTCAATTTTCTCGAGGAACTGGAGCTCGCGCGCAAGTCCGGCGGCCGCCGCATAGTCCTTCTGCTCGTCGATGCGTTGCGCCAGCTTTTCCTCCAGCGCGGCCTTGTCGCGCTCGATCGACTTCTGCAGCGCTTCGAGCGCCTTCACATCTTTCGCGCGCTCGGCATTCTCCAGCGCCTCACGCAGCTCCATCTGCTGCGCAAGAAATGCCGGCGCCATCGCGGTATTGGTCTCGAAGGCGACGTCGACGCCATGCAGCGCCAGGATGTGGCTCGCGCGTTGCACCGGGCTTCTCAACGTCCGATAGGCCTCGTTCACCCGCGTGGTCCATTGCAGCGATGCGCGCCGCTCGGCGTCGCCGGCATGGGCGAATCGGTCGGGATGCACGCGCGACTGGATCTCGCGGTAGGCACGCGCGAGCGCCTCGTGATCCAGCTTGAATGCGGGCTGGAGCCCGAAGAGCTCGAAATGATTCCCGGGGGAACCGAGGCTAGACGTTAAAGCTTTCCCCGCAGCCGCATTCGTCTTTGACATTGGGGTTGCGGAACTTGAAGCCTTCGTTCAGGCCCTCGCGGGCGTAGTCGAGCTCGGTGCCCTGGAGGTAGGGCAGGCTCTTCGGGTCGACGAGCACTTTCACGCCATTGCTCTCGAACTGCACGTCTTCCGGATTCACCGCGTCGGCGAACTCGAGCTTGTACGCCATGCCCGAGCAGCCGGAAGTGCGCACGCCCAGGCGCAGGCCCACGCCCTTGCCGCGCTTCGCGAGGTAGGACTGGACGTGCTTCGCCGCGCTTTCAGTCAGGGTAATCACGCGACTTTCTTCTCCTCGGCGCGAGTCTCACCGGCGAGCCCATGCTTTTTCTTGTAGTCCTCGACCGCCGCCTTGATCGCGTCCTCGGCGAGGATCGAGCAGTGGATCTTCACCGGCGGCAGCGAGAGCTCCTGCGCGATCTCGGTGTTCTTGATGGAAGCCGCCTGGTCGAGCGTCTTGCCCTTCACCCACTCGGTGACGAGCGAGCTCGAGGCGATCGCCGAGCCGCAGCCGTAGGTCTTGAACTTCGCGTCCTCGATGCGGCCGTCGGCGCCGACCCTGATCTGCAGCTTCATCACGTCGCCGCACGCCGGTGCGCCGACCATGCCGGTGCCGACCGATGCGTCGCTCTTCTCGAAAGAACCCACGTTGCGGGGGTTCTCGTAGTGATCGATGACTTTATCGCTGTATGCCATATCCGTTCCTCTAGTGTGCAGCCCACTGTACCGTGTTCAAGTCCACGCCGTCCTTGTACATCTCCCAAAGAGGCGAAAGCTCGCGCAGCTTTGCCACCTTGCCCTTGATGAGGTCGGCAGCATAGTCAACTTCTTCCTCGGTCGTGAAACGGCCGAGCGTGATGCGGATCGAGCTGTGCGCGAGCTCGTCGTTGCGGCCCAGAGCGCGGAGCACGTACGACGGCTCCAAGGAGGCCGAAGTGCACGCCGAGCCGGACGACACTGCGATGTCCTTCACCGCCATGATGAGCGACTCGCCCTCGACGAAGTTGAAGCTCACGTTGAGGTTGTGCGGGATGCGCTTATTGAAGTCGCCGTTGAGATACACCTCTTCCATGCTCTGAACGTGTTTCCAGAGCTTGTCGCGCAGCGCGCGGACGCGTTCGTTGTCGGTCGCCATCTCGAGCTTAGCGAGCCTTGCCGCTTCGCCAAATCCCACGATCTGGTGAGTGGCGAGCGTGCCCGATCGAAAGCCGCGCTCGTGGCCGCCGCCGTGGATCTGCGCTTCCAGCCGCACGCGGGGCTTGCGACGAATGTAGAGCGCGCCGATACCCTTCGGTCCGTACATCTTGTGGGCAGTGATGGTCAGCAGATCGGCACGGAACTTCTTCATGTCGATTTCGACCCGCCCGGCGCCCTGCACCGCATCGCAGTGGAAGATGATGCCCTTCTGCTTGCAGATCTCGGCGATTTCCCAGACCGGCTGGATCACGCCGATCTCGTTATTCACCATCATGATCGACGCGAGGATCGTGTCGGGCCGGATCGCGGCCTTGAACTTCTCGAGGTCGACCAGCCCGTTCGGCTGGACCTCCAGGTAGGTGGCCTCGAAGCCCTGGCGCTCGAGCTCGCGGAAGGTGTCGAGCACAGCCTTGTGCTCGGTCTTCTGGGTGATGAGGTGTCTTCCCTTGGTCCTGTAGAACTGCGCGGCGCCCTTGATCGCCAGGTTGTTGCCCTCGGTCGCGCCCGAGGTCCAGACGATCTCCTTCGGATCGGCGTTGATCAGCGCCGCCACGTGCGCACGCGCCTCTTCCACCGCTTCCTCCGCCTTCCAGCCGAACGCGTGCGAGCGGCTCGCCGGGTTGCCGAAGATTTCCGTGAGGTACGGAATCATCTTCTGCGCGACGCGCGGATCGACCGGCGTCGTCGCCGAATAGTCGAGGTAGATGGGCAGCTTCAAAGTCATGCCGCAACTTTCTCCGGTTGCTGGCGGAAGTCCTTGATCACCGCCACGGGCTTGCCGTTCTGGTGCGCCACGAGGTCGGCGAGGGTCACGGACGAGAGGTAGTCATGCATCTTCTCGTTCAGCGTGGCCCACAGGTCGTGCGTCATGCAGCGACGGTCATCGTGGCAGTTCTCCTTGCCGCCGCATTGCGTGGCATCAAGCGGCTCGTCCACCGCGGCTACGATGCTCGCCACCGTGACCGAGTGCGGAGCTTGCGCGAGGTTGTAGCCGCCGCCGGGACCACGCACGCTGGAAACGAGCTTCGCGCGACGCAGCTTGCCGAAGAGCTGCTCCAGGTAGGACAGCGAAATGTGCTGGCGCTCGCTGATCGCGGCGAGCGTGACGGGGCCGCGGTTCTGGCGCAGCGCCAAATCGACCATCGCAGTGACCGCGAACCTGCCCTTCGTCGTGAGTCTCATGTGTGCCTCTAGGAATACCCGATAAGTACGCTCAAGTATACCTTAATCCGACAGAATCAGTCGGATTTTGTTTCCGTTGCAAAACAGCTATTTGACGGCGGTCAAATGCCGCTTGGATTCCTCGGCATCGCGCTCCATTTCAGCCATTCGGGCCTGGAGTTGCCGTAGCGCGCGCTCGAGGCTTTCGGAGTGCTCGACGAGCTGCTGGATCGCTTTCGCGTAGGGGTCGGTTGCCTCCTGCACGACCGCATAGGCGGCAAAGCGTGCCGCTTCGGCTTCCTTGCCTTCCACGATGCGCCCGGGCACACCCACGACGGTCGCCCCCGGCGGCACTTCCTTGACGACGACGGCGTTCGAGCCGATACGCGCGTCATCGCCGACCGTGAAGCCACCGAGGATCTTCGCGCCAGCGCCCACCACCACACCGGCGCCGAGCGTCGGATGGCGTTTCGTCCCCCGATAGAGCGACGTGCCGCCAAGCGTCACGCCCTGATAAATCGTGCAGCCGTCGCCGACTTCAGCCGTCTCGCCGATCACGACGCCCATGCCGTGATCGATGAAGACGCAAGAGCCGATCTTCGCGCCGGGATGGATCTCGATGCCGGTCAACCAGCGGCCGATGTGCGAAGTGAAGCGGCCGAGCCAGCGCAGCTCATGCATCCAGAACCAGCGGGCGAGCCGATGCCACCAGATCGCATGCAATCCGGGATAGCACGTCAGGACTTCCCACTTCGTGCGAGCCGCCGGATCCCGCTCGAGGATGCAGTCGATATCGCCGCGCAGTCTGGTGAACATCCGGTGATTATAAGTGTCCGACTAAATCGATCAACTATTTC
>DASQGW010000014.1:0-10554 GCA_035632415.1 Burkholderiales bacterium
TGCAGCGTCACATGATCGATGCCGAAGCGCTGGTGCAACCGCTCCTGCAGCTCGGTGCGCATGCGCTCCCACTCGCCGAGGCTGCGCACCACGATATGCGCCGAGAGCGCCGTACGGCTGCCCGAAAGAGTCCAGACGTGGAGGTCATGGATCGAGAGCACGCCGTCGACGTGCGCCATCTCGACGCTGATCGTCTCGACCGACAGCCCCTGCGGCACGCCTTCCATCAGCGCGTGCAAGCTTTCGCGCAGGAGGCGCCAGCTCGAGAAGGCGATCAGGAGGCAGATGGCGAGCGAGGCGATCGGGTCGATGCGCGTCCAGCCCGCGAAGGCGATCACCGCGCCGGAGGTGAGCGCGGCGACCGAGCCGAACGCATCGCCGATCACGTGCAGGCGGGCCGCGCGCGTGTTCATGTCCTGGCTATGCAGCCCGCGCATCACCCATAGGTTGAGCGCGAGACCTGCCGCCGCAATCGCCGCAGCGATGCCACCATTCACCGGCGTCGGATTGTTGAGGCGCACGACGGCCTCGTAGGCGAGCGCGAGGACGATGGCGAGCATGGCGCCCGCATTGACAAGCGCTGCCACGATTTCCGCGCGCCCGAGCCCATACGAGTGGCGCCGCGACGGCGGTTGGCGCGCCATCCACGCCGCGAGCGCGCCCAGGGCGAGCGATGCGCTGTCGGTCAGCATATGGCCCGCATCGGAGAGGAGCGCGAGAGACCCGGTCCACCAGCCGCCGAGTGCCTCGACCACCGCGAAAACGATGGTGATTACGGCAGCGGAGCGAAGTGCATCGCTTGCGCGATGATGGTGGTGCTCGTGGCCGTGATCGTGGTTATGAGAGTCCACGAGCGTGATTCTCACATCCGGCGGTCGGGAGATGCAGCGGGGAAGGGTGCCCAAGGGGCTTGCCGACCCCGGCGAGCTATCGGCGCTCACTCGGCGGTCTGGCAATCCCTCGTGCGATTCCAGTGTATCGCGGACCGATGACGGATTGGCGACCGCGTGTAGTCCATTGCGCGCCGCCCGGCGGAACTATTTCGCAGGCTTATGGAGGCGAAGGTTGGATTCGAACCAACGTAGACGGCGTTGCATACCGTAGCATCTCCCCACTCTGCCACTTCGCCCTGGGTCAGGGCATTGTCGGCGCGCGCTGTTAAGCAAGATCAATTTCTTCCTGCGCTGGCTGGGCGCGGTTTTATTGCAATGCGGTAAAATTCAGTCGCATGGCACGCACCCGGCTGGTTGCCGGAAACTGGAAGATGCATGGCAGCCGGGCCGCGAATCGAGCGCTGCTGGAAGCAATCCTGAAAGGCCTTCCCAAGGACGGTGTGCAATGCGTGGTCTGCCCGCCGTTTCCGTACCTGGCGGAGGTCGCCGAGCAGCTTCGCGGCACGCCAGCGACGTGCGGTGCGCAGAATGTGAGCGAGCACGCCCAGGGCGCCTATACGGGCGAGGTATCGGCCGCGATGCTGAAGGAGCTCGGCTGCCGCTACGTGATCGTGGGGCATTCCGAGCGTCGCCAGATCTTCGGCGAGACGGACGCCCAGGTGGCGGCGAAGTTCGCGGCCGCGCGCGGCGCGGGATTGACGCCGATCCTGTGCGTGGGCGAGACGCTCGCGGAGCGCGAGGCCGGACGCACGGAGGAAGTGCTCGCGCGGCAGCTCGGGGCGGTGAAATTCAGCGACGCGGTGCTCGCCTACGAGCCGGTCTGGGCGATCGGCACCGGAAAGAATGCGACACCGGAGCAGGCACAGGCCGTGCACGCGTTCCTGCGAAAGAAGGTGCCGCAGGACACGGCGATCGTCTACGGCGGGAGCGTCAAGGCGCAGAACGCAGCGGCGATTTTCGCGATGCCGGAGGTCGATGGCGGGTTGATCGGCGGGGCATCGCTGGTGGCGGATGAATTTTTGGCGATCGCGCGAGCGGCCGCCGCGAAAGGCAGATAAATGCTGACGACAGTTCTCATCGTGCTTCACGTGATGGTCGCGCTGGCGATCATCGGCCTCGTGCTGCTCCAGCACGGCAAGGGCGCCGACATGGGCTCGGGCTTCGGCGGCGGCGCCTCGGGGAGCCTCTTTGGCGCCACCGGGTCGGCAAATTTTCTCTCGCGCATGACCGCGGTGCTCGCGGCGCTCTTCTTCATCCTGAGCCTCTCGCTTGCCTACGTGGCGACGCGGCGTCCGGCAGAGGAGGGCGGCGGCGTGCTCGACGTGATTCGCAAGACGCAGATCGAAAAACCCGCGCCGAAAGCGCAGGAGAAGCCCGCCGCGCAGCCGCAGGCGCCTGCGCCGCCGGAGCAGCCGAAGGACAAACAGGTACCGCAGTGATTTTTAGGGGATAATTCGAGGAATTCGCGGCCCACGTGGTGAAATTGGTAGACACGCTAGCTTGAGGGGCTAGTGGCCTAAAAAGCCGTAGCAGTTCGAGTCTGCTCGTGGGCACCAAACTCATGCTCGCAGAATACTTTCCGATTCTGCTTTTCCTCCTCGTCGGCGTCGGCGTCGGCGTGGCGCCATTGGCGCTCGGCGCGCTCCTCGGGCCGCACAAGCCCGATCCGGAGAAGCTCTCGCCGTACGAATGCGGCTTCGAGGCATTCGAGGACGCGCGCATGAAGTTCGATGTCCGCTACTACCTGGTCGCGATCCTCTTCATCCTCTTCGACCTCGAGATCGCCTTCCTCTTCCCGTGGGCCACGGTGGTGAACGAGATCGGCCTTGCGGGTTTCATCTCGATGATGGTGTTCCTCGGCATCCTCACCGTCGGCTTCGTCTACGAGTGGATGAAGGGAGCCCTGGAATGGGAATAGAAGGAGTCCTGCAGCAGGGCTTCGTCACGACGACCGTCGACAAGGTCGTCAACTGGACGCGCACCGGCTCGCTCTGGCCGGTGACGTTCGGCCTCGCGTGCTGCGCCGTGGAGATGATGCAGGCCGGCGCCGCGCGCTACGACCTCGACCGCTTCGGCACTTTTTTCCGGCCGAGCCCGCGCCAGTCCGACCTGATGATCGTCGCCGGCACGCTCTGCAACAAGATGGCGCCGGCCCTGCGCAAGGTCTACGACCAGATGGCCGAGCCGCGCTGGGTGATCTCGATGGGCTCGTGCGCAAACGGTGGCGGCTATTACCACTACTCGTACTCCGTGGTGCGCGGCTGTGACCGCATCGTGCCAGTCGACATCTACGTGCCGGGCTGTCCGCCGACAGCGGAGGCTCTGCTGTACGGGCTGGTGCAACTCCAAAACAAGATCCGCCGGACCAACACCATCGCGCGATGACCCCACGGCTGCAGAAGCTGTTCGACGCGCTCGGCCGCGAAAGCCTCCTGCCGAAGGAACGGCTGAACGAGATCACCGTCGAAGTGCCGGCAGCGGATTTTCGCAAGACCTGCGAGAAGCTGCGCGACCATCCCGAGCTCCGCTTCGAGCAGTTGATCGATCTTTGCGGGGTGGACTATGCCGCCTACGGCGACAAGCCTCGGCAGGGGCCGCGCTTTGCGGTCGTCCTGCACCTCACATCGGTGCAGCACAACTGGCGGCTGCGCGTGCGTGCCTTCTGCCCGCAGGATGAATTTCCGGTGATGGCATCGCTCGTCGACGTCTGGCCGGTGGCGAACTGGTTCGAGCGCGAGGCCTTCGACCTCTACGGCATCATGTTCGACGGCCATCCGGACCTGCGTCGCATCCTCACCGACTACGGCTTCGTCGGCCATCCGTTCCGCAAGGACTTCCCGCTCTCGGGCCACGTCGAGATGCGCTACGACCCCGAGCAGAAGCGCGTCGTCTACCAGCCCGTGACGATCGATCCGCGCGAAGTGATGCCGAGGATCGTGCGCGAGCCTAACTACGCGCAAGAAAAATAACGGCGGACAAATTGGCTGAGATACGCAATTACACGATGAACTTCGGGCCGCAGCACCCGGCGGCGCACGGCGTGCTGCGCCTGGTGCTCGAGCTTGACGGCGAGGTGATCCAGCGCGCCGATCCGCACATCGGGCTCCTGCATCGCGCCACCGAGAAGCTCGCCGAGCACAAGACCTTCCTGCAGTCGGTGCCGTACATGGACCGGCTCGACTACATGTCCATGATGTGCAACGAGCACGCGTACGTGCTCGCCATCGAGAAGCTCCTCGGCGTCGAGATTCCCGAGCGCGCGAAGTACATCCGCGTGATGTACGACGAGATCACGCGCATCCTGAATCACCTGCTGTGGCTCGGCGCGCATGGCCTCGACTGCGGCGCGATGACGATCTTCATCTACTGCTTCCGCGAGCGCGAGGACCTGCTCGACGCCTATGAAGCGGTGTCGGGGGCGCGCATGCACGCGGCCTACTACAGGCCGGGCGGGGTCTATCGCGACCTGCCGGACCGCATGCCGCAGTACCAGCCCTCCAAGTTCCACAGCAAGCGTGACGTGGAGAGAATGAACCAGAACCGCGAGGGGTCGCTGCTCGACTTCCTCGAGGACTTCACCGAGCGCTTCCCCAAGTACGTGGACGAATATGAGACGCTTCTTACCGACAACCGGATCTGGAAGCAGCGCACGGTCGGCATCGGCGTCGTCTCGCCGGAGCGCGCGCTCGCCCTGGGCTTCACCGGTCCGATGCTGCGCGGCTCGGGCATCGAATGGGACCTGCGCAAGAAGCAGCCCTACGAGGTCTACGACAAGCTCGACTTCGCGATCCCGATCGGCAAGAACGGCGACTGCTATGACCGCTACCTCTGCCGCATCGAGGAATTCCGGCAGGCCAACCGCATCATCAAGCAGTGCATCGACTGGCTGCGCAAGAACCCGGGGCCGGTGATGGTCGACGACCACAAGATCGCGCCGCCGACGCGCGGCGAGATGAAGCTCGGCATGGAGCAGCTCATCCACCACTTCAAGCTCGTCACCGAGGGCATGCACGTGCCCGAAGGCGAGTGCTACGCCGCGGTCGAGGCGCCGAAGGGCGAATTCGGCATCTATCTCGTCTCCGACGGCGCGAACAAGCCCTACCGCATGAAGATCCGGCCGCCGGCCTTCGTGCATCTCGCGGCGCTCGACGAGATGTCGCGCGGCCACATGCTGGCCGACGCGGTCGCCATCATCGGCAGCCAGGACATCGTCTTCGGGGAAGTGGATAGATGAGGGGCCTGTGATGCTCTCGGCCGAGTCGCTCAAGAAGATCGATCGCGAGATCGCGAAATATCCGCCCGACCAGAAGCAGTCGGCGGTGATGAGCGCGCTCATCATCGCGCAGGACGAGAAGGGCTGGCTCTCCAACGAGACGATGGACGCGGTGGCGAAATACCTCGACATGCCGCCGGTCGCGGTCTACGAGGTGGCGACGTTCTATTCGATGTACAACCTCAAGCAGACCGGCAAGTACAAGATCACCGTCTGCACCTGCCTGCCGTGCGGCCTGCAGGGGGCGCTCGCCGCGGCGGACCACCTGCGCGAGAAGCTGGGCATCGACTTCAACGAGACCACGGCCGATGGCCGCTTCACCCTGAAGGAGGGGGAGTGCATGGGCGCTTGCGCCATGGCGCCGGTGCTGCTCGTGAACAACAAGAAGATGCACGACTACATGACCAACGAGAAGCTCGATCAGCTGATCAAGGATCTCAAGTGATATTGGACTACGGCCCGGACGCGATCCTGATGAAGGGTTTGGACGGCAAGAACTGGCGCCTCAAGGACTACGAGGCGCGCGAAGGCTACGCGGCGCTGAAGAAGGTGCTCGCCGCCAAGATGGACCCGACGGCGCTCGTGAACGACCTGAAGAAGTCCGCGCTGCGCGGCCGTGGCGGCGCCGGCTTCCCGACCGGCCTCAAGTGGTCGTTCATGCCGCGCCAGTTCCCGGGCGCGAAGTACGTGGTGTGCAATTCCGACGAGGGCGAGCCCGGCACCTGCAAGGATCGCGACCTCCTGCGCTACAACCCGCATTCGGTGATCGAGGGCATGATCATCGGCGGCTACGCCATGGGCTGCGCGGCCGGCTACAACTACATCCACGGCGAGGTGTGGGAGATCTACGAGCAGTTCGAGGAGGCGCTCGCCGAGGCCCGCGCCGCCGGCTACCTCGGCACGAACATCCTCGGCTCCGGCTTCAATTTCGAGCTGTATGCGCATCCGGGCTACGGCGCCTACATCTGCGGCGAGGAGACGGCGCTCCTCGACTCGCTCGAGGGCAAGAAGGGCCAGCCGCGCTTCAAGCCGCCTTTCCCGGCGAGCTATGGCCTGTACGGCAAGCCCACCACCATCAACAATACCGAGACCTTCGCCTCCGTTCCGTGGATCGTGAGGAACGGCGGCGATGCGTTCCTCGCGCTTGGCCGACCGAATAACGGCGGCACCAAGCTCTTTTCCGTCACCGGCCACGTCGCGCGGCCCGGTAACTACGAGGTGAAGCTCGGCACTGCCTTCTCGAAGCTCCTCGAGATGGCCGGCGGCATGCTGCCGGGCCACAAGCTGAAGGCGGTCATTCCCGGCGGCTCGTCGATGCCCGTCCTCCCGGCGGACATCATGATGAAGACCGACATGGACTACGACTCGATCGCCAAGGCGGGCTCCATGCTCGGCTCCGGCGCCGTGATCGTGATGGACGAGCGCACATGCATGGTGCGCGCGCTCGAGCGGCTGTCGTACTTCTACTTCGAGGAGTCCTGCGGCCAATGCACGCCGTGCCGCGAGGGCACGGGCTGGCTCTATCGCGTCGTCAACCGCATCGAGAACGCCGAAGGCCGCATGGAAGACCTTGCGCTCCTCGATAACGTGGCCGACAACATCGCAGGCCGCACCATCTGCGCGCTTGGCGATGCGGCGGCGCTGCCGGTGAAGAGCTTCCTCAAGCATTTCCGCGATGAGTTCGTGCACCACATCGAGCACAAGCGGTGCCTGGTGACCGGCGAGACCGAGCCCAAATGGGGCCGCGCGGGCGCTCACTTGGAACGAACGCATCACCAACCTAGCGTCGCCGAGGCTGCCTGATGGCCGACCTCAAGGTCGAAGTCGACGGCAAGACAGTCGAAGTCCCGCACGGCGCGACCGTGATGGACGCCGCGCACAAGCTCGGCGTCTACGTACCGCACTTCTGCTACCACCCCAAGCTCTCGATCGCGGCCAACTGCCGCATGTGCCTGGTGGAGATCGAGAAGGCGCCGAAGCCGATGCCCGCGTGCGCCACGCCGGTCACCGACGGCATGAAGGTGTGGACGCATTCCCCGGCGGCGAAGAAGGCGCAGAACGGGGTGATGGAGTTCCTCCTCATCAACCATCCGCTCGACTGCCCGATCTGCGACCAGGGCGGCGAATGCCAGCTGCAGGACCTGGCGGTCGGCTATGGGCCCAGCAGTTCGCGCTACGAGGAAGAAAAGCGCGTCGTCCTGCGCAAGGAGCTGGGCCCCCTCGTCGCGGCGGAGGAGATGAGCCGCTGCATCCAGTGCACGCGCTGCGTGCGCTTCGGCCAGGAGATCGCCGGCATCATGGAGCTCGGCCTCGCCGGCCGCGGCGAGAACTCCGAGATCGTCTCCTTCGTCGGGCGCGCCGTCGAATCGGAGCTCTCGGGCAACATGATCGATCTCTGCCCGGTAGGCGCGCTCACCTCCGAGCCGTTCCGCTATAGCGCGCGCACCTGGGAGCTTTCTCGGCGCAAATCGGTCTCGCCGCACGACGCTTTCGGCTCGAACCTGGTCGTGCAGGTGAAGCAGAACCGAGTGATGCGCGTGCTGCCGCTCGAGAACGAAGCGATCAACGAATGCTGGCTTTCGGACCGCGATCGCTTCTCCTACGAAGGATTGAATTCGAGCGACCGCCTGCGCCGTCCGATGATCAAGAAGCCGGGCCGCGGTGAATCCCAGTGGGAGGAGGTCGACTGGCACGAGGCGATCGACTTTGTCGGCGCCGGCTTGAAGGGCAAGGACGTCGGCGTGCTCGCCTCGCCCCATTCGACGCTGGAGGAGCTCTTCCTCGCTGGAAAGCTTGGCACCGCGGAGTTCCGCCTGCGCCACGCCGACTTCTACAAGCGCCAGGGCGCGCCCTGGCTCGGCATGCCGATCGCCGAGCTGGAGAAGCTCGACCGCGTGCTCGTCATCGGCTCGTTCCTGCGCAAGGAAAGCCCGCTCATCGCGCACAGGCTGCGCCAGGCGGCGAAGCGCCGCGCGCAGATCCACATGCTGCACTCGGTGGATGACGACTGGCTGATGCCTCTCGCGAGCCGCAAGATCGTCGCACCCTCCGCGATCGTCGGCGCCATCGCCGGATTTGCCGAGACGCTGAAAGGCGGCAAGAACGCCGCGGTGCTCATCGGTGCGTGGGCCGAGCAGCATCCCCAGGCCTCGCAGATCCATGCGGCTGCGCAGGCGCTTGGCGTCAAGCTTGGGTTTATCGGCGAGGCGGCGAATTCCGTGGGCGGCTACATCGCGGGCCTGCCCACCGGCACCGTCCCCGATGTGCTGCGCAAGAAGGCGATCGTCGTGCTCGGCGCCGAGCCGGACCTCGACTGCGCCGACCCGCAGGCGGTGATGGCCGGGCTCGCCGCCGCCGAGTTCGTCGTGCAGCTCTCGCCGTGGATCACCGGCACCGAGTACGCGCACGCCGTGCTGCCGATTGCGCCGTTCACCGAAACCTCCGGCACGTTTGTCAATATCGAAGGGCGCGCGCAAAGCTTCTACGCGACGGTGAACCCGCTCGGCGAGGTGCGTCCGGGATGGAAGGTGCTGCGCGTGCTGGGGACCCTCCTCGGCCGCCGCGAGATGGAATTCGACACGATCGACGAAGTGCGCCGTGCCTGTCTGGGCGGCAAGGACGTCACGAAGCTCCTTTCCAACCAGATCGGCGCCGCCGCAGGCTCGCCGGTCGAGTGGGGCTCGATCCAGCGCGTCGCGGACGTGCCGATGTACTTCGCCGATCCGCTGGTGCGCCGCTCGCCGCCGCTGCAGAAGACGAGGGAAGCGCAGCCGCCGCGCGCCTGGATGAACTCGCGCCTGCTGCAGGCGCTCGGCGTAGGCGCCGGCCAGCCGGTGCTGGTGAAGCAGGGGGGCGGCGAGGCGCGGCTCATGGCGGCGCTTGACGACAAGCTGCCGGATAACTGCGTGCGCGTGGCCGCCGGGCACGTCAGCACCGCGACGCTCGGCGCCATGTTCGGCGCTGTTCAGATCGCCAAAGCCACCGTGCAGCAGGCGGCTTGATGCTCGATCGGCTCTACAGCCTCAGCAGCCAGACATTCGGGCCGAACTGGGGCCCCGCCGTGTACGCGACGGTGACGAGCCTCTTCTTCATCGTCGTGATCGTCGCGCCGCTGATGGGCGCGGTCGCCTACCTCACGCTGTGGGAGCGTAAGCTCATCGGCTGGATGCAGGTACGCATCGGTCCGAACCGGGTCGGCCCCTTCGGGCTGCTGCAGCCGGTCGCCGACGGCCTGAAGCTCCTCATGAAGGAGGTCATCCTCCCGAGCAACGCCAACAAGGTGCTCTATTACCTCGGGCCGGTGATCTTCATCGTCCCCGCGGTGGCGGCGTGGGCGGTGATTCCGTTCTCGCCCGACCTCGTGCTCTCGGACATCAACGCCGGCCTCCTTTACATCATGGCGCTCTCGTCGATGGGCGTCTACGGCGTGATCATCTCGGGCTGGGCGTCGAACTCCAAGTACGCTTTCCTCGGCGCCATGCGCTCGGCCGCGCAGATGGTGTCGTACGAGCTTGCCATGGGCTTCGCCCTGGTCGTCGTCCTGATGGTCTCGGGCAGCCTCAACCTCTCGGACATCGTCTACGCGCAGGGCCGCGGACGCTTCGCCTCGATGGGCCTTAATTTCCTGTCGTGGAACTGGCTGCCGCTCCTGCCGATGCTGATGGTTTACTTCGTCTCGGGCGTCGCCGAGACGAACCGCGCGCCCTTCGACGTGGTGGAAGGCGAGTCCGAGATCGTCGCCGGCCACATGATCGAGTACTCGGGCATGAGCTTCGCGATCTTCTTCCTCGCGGAGTACATGAACATGTGGCTGATAGCCGCCCTCACCGCCGTCATGTTCTTCGGCGGCTGGCAGGCGCCGATCGACTCGACGGTCTTCAACTGGATCCCGCCGCTCGGGTGGCTGCTCATCAAGATGTTCGTGATCGTGTCGTTCTTCCTCTGGCTGCGGGCGACCTTCCCGCGCTACCGGTTCGACCAGATCATGCGGCTCGGCTGGAAGATCTTCATCCCGCTCACGCTGGTCTGGATCGCCGTGGTCGGCATCTGGATGCAGACACCGTGGAGTCTGTGGAAATGACCAGGCTGCTGGGTTTCCTGAAGAGCTTCCTGCTGATCGAGCTGCTGCGCGGCATGGCGCTCACCGGGCGGCATCTGTTCGCCCGCAAGATCACGGTGCAGTACCCGGAGGAGCGCACGCCGGCCAGCCCGCGCATGCGCGGCCTGCACGCGCTGCGCCGCTACCCGAACGGAGAAGAGCGCTGCATCGCCTGCAAGCTGTGCGAAGCCGTTTGCCCTGCGCTGGCGATCCACATCGAGAGCGAGCAACGACCCGATGGCACGCGCCGCACAACGCGCTACGACATCGACCTCGTGAAGTGCATCTAC